>JAICKJ010000149.1 GCA_025928015.1 Thermomicrobiales bacterium | reverse complement strand
CGAGCAGCCGCCCCGGGAGTATGTCGCCCGCATGTTTCCTGACATCCGGCGTTGGGTGCGGCTGCCCCGTGGTGGGCACTTCGTTGCCATGGAGGAGCCGGAGTTGCTTGCGGAGCAGATCCGGGCATTCTTCCGTCCCTTACGCTGAGCCTGCCCGCGGCCGATCGATCCAGAAGGCGAGATGGACGAGGAGCGGGTTGGTCAGGCGCGGTTCTTCGCCAGCTCGATCGCGTCGTCATCCCCGGTTACCCGCATCCTCCTTTACGCGGCGCACACGACAAGACGGATGCAATGCGACGGGCACGCCGGTGTCAAATCGGGACGATCTGGTCCTCCAGCTTCTTCGAGCGTTTGGTGATCACCTCCGGGCCGCCGGCGGTGATGATGACCGTGTCGTCGTGGCGGAAGCCGCCGAGACCGGGAATGTAGATGCCCGGCTCGCAGGAAAAGACTTCGTTCTCCTCGAAGGCGCGGTGGTTGAAGGGCATGTCCTCCGGGAATTCGTGGCCAGCGATGCCCATGCCGTGACCGGTGCGATGGTTGATGGAGTCGCCGAAACCGGCCTGCTCGATCACCCACTGCGCGGCCGCGTCCGCGCTGGAGACGGGATTGCCGGGGACCATCCGCTCTGCCGCCGCCTCGTTCGCCGCCGTCGCCACCTCGAAGGCGCTGCGCTGCCGCTCATCCTTCGGCTCACCGACAAAGAGCGTCCGCTCGTTCTCGACCACCAGTCCATTCAGCCGGCAGATGATGATGTTGACCACCCCTTCGCCCACCTCGAATTGCTCGGCGCAGTTCGCGCCCGAGCCGTGTGGCGCGGCCGTCGCCGGGCCGCAGGACGAACGGATCCGGATCTCCAGCCGGTCCTCCGGGTAGCGGCGCGCGCCCTCCTCGGCGATCTGGCGGGAGATCTCGAAGTCGTAGGCGGCGACGGTCAGCCCCGGTTTCAAATGTTCGACATACCGGTCCTGCCCGAAGTCGGTCAGCGCGGCGCAGAGCCGCATGATCTCCAGCTCCGCCGGGTATTTCACTTCGCGCATCCGGCGCAGGAAAGGCGTCACGTCGCGAATCGAGAACTCCGGCGCGACCGCCTTGAGCCGGGCCGGACCGGCGCCCTCGACCGCCAGCGTGCCGCCGCTGATGCCGCGCTCGTGTAGCTTCGTCCGCAACAGCTTGCCCCATTGCAGCACGTTCCAGGTCCGGTTGCGCAGGCGCGGATGCTCGTCATAGATCGTGTAGTCACGGATGAAAAGCGTGCCGCGCTCGATCGCGAAGCGGAGATGGTTCGTGGAGAGCTCGTTCATGATCAGGAACGGCTCGCCCTCCGCCGGGATGACCGCCGCCACCGGCCGCTCCCACGGCGCCACGTCAAGGTGGAATCCGGAGACCATATAGAAGTTCTCCGGCGTGGTGATGATCAGCGCCCCGCACCCCTCCTGCGCCAGAAACGTCCGGATACGCTTGGCCCGATCGGCAAAGACTTCTTGTGGCACGAACGGCATGTGTCTTCCTTCATTGAGAGTGAGAACGGCACCGGTCAGTCCGCGCTATCCTCCGCCGGCACGGCGTCGGGGGCAAGCTCGAACGGACCGGCGGACCAGCTCGGGTTCATCATGTCGGCGATGCCGGCCAGCAGGGTGAGGAAGCCCTGGACGCGGTGACCGTGGACGGCGAAAGTGCCGCGGGTCTCCTGCGTAACGAGGCCGGCGGCCTGCAACACGTTCAGGTGGTGGTACGCGGCGCCGGTCGTGCCGAGATGGAGCCGCTCGACCAGCTCGGTTGCCGAGCATGGAGCTTCGAGCACCGACTTCAGGATCGCCAGCCGTTGTCGGTGACCGAGCGCGCTGAGGATCTGAGCGGCGCTGCCATCGTCGAGCGCGAGCAGATCGCGGGCAGGGATCTCCTCTCGTGACCAGCGGTAGCCCCGATCGCCCGACTCGTAATATCCGTAGGTGCTGATGAATCCGGAGCCGTCCCCGTCCCGCGTCTGCTGTTCGAGCGTGGCGGTTGCGCCGTTCGTGGCGGGCCCAGACGAGGAGCGCGCCGGTGAGGCGAACGTCTCCCGGGCGGCGTCCGCGGCGGCTTGCGTCGTCAATTGGTCGCGCAGCGCCCAGACCGCCTCCGAGAGGGCCGTCACCTCGGCCTTCAGGCTGTCGAGCTCGTTCTTTTTCTTCTTGCCGGCCACGAGCGCCTCCTTAACATGCGCGCCTTGGCAAAGCACCGACGATCATGGGCACTACGATATTACGAAGAACGATCATACGCAATAGGCGCCGATTCCGGTTGGCCGGGCGGGCACAGGGAGCGGAGCCACGAAGGCGATCCCGCGTGGACGAGATGATGGCGAGGCGAGCTACCGTTTGGCCGCTGACATTGCCTGCAGGCGCTCGCGGACGCCGGCCGGATCGCTCGTGATGACGCCGTCGAGGCCGGCTCGAATCGCGGGTGCGAGCGGCAGGTCGGCGCGTTCGAGTGAAAAGACCTTGAGACTGTGCTGATGCGCGAGACGGACGACATCCGGACGCGCCGCGGCCCAGGGGATGCTGATCCCACTGGCGCCGGCGAACTGTGCCTCGATGAAATAGCGCTCGCGCGCCTCGTCCGACTGCGCCTCGGGCCGAAGGAGCGTGCAGCGGGTCTCCGGCAGCGTCCGGGTGGCGAGGCGAACGTCCTCGGCGCGCTCCAGCCAGAGCCAGGTCCGCGCCGGCATGCCCTCGTCCTGAATCAGCCGGAGCACCGGCGTCAGCGCGCGCCGGTCCTTGAGATGAAGCGCCAGGGCCAGATCGACCAGACGGCTGCGCAGGACCGCGCGAAGCAGGGGAACCTGCTCGATCACGCCATCGTCCGTCGTCAGGCGCAGCTGTGCCAAGGCTTGTGAGGGCAGCAGCGCGACCCAGCCGCGCCCGCGCCGGGTGGTGCGATGGAGCGAGGCGTCGTGCATCACGACCGGCTTGCGATCGAGCGACAGCCGGATGTCGA
This sequence comes from Thermomicrobiales bacterium, assembly GCA_025928015.1. Lineage (GTDB taxonomy): Bacteria > Chloroflexota > Chloroflexia > Thermomicrobiales > UBA6265 > JAICKJ01. The sequence goes on along the minus strand of JAICKJ010000149.1, from coordinate 6,988 downwards.
GCTCGATCAGGTCGGCGCCGGCATTCGCGGCGAGCAGCGCGCCGCTGAGCGAGTTTTCCATCCCGCCGGGCGCAAGTCCGCGATGGGCGATGATGAGCGGTCGATGCACGGGCCAACTCCGCGCTGTCCGGAGCGTGACGGGGTCTGGCGATCCGCCCCATTGGTGCCGACGAGTGTACGCGAGATGAGGTCCGGACGCGGGCCGTGGCGCGGAGTGAGCTGGCATCGCGTTTGCGATATCGTGGTACAGGAAGTATTCGATGGCGGCGGCCAAATGAAGCGACCGTCGCCGGCGTGGCGAGGTACGTCGTTCAGCGGCAAGATGAGCTGACTGGTTCTTGCACCCCGCCGTCGTGGTGAAGATCCTCGGAAAACCTCCTGAAGAGCGACGGGCGCCCACGGGGCGCCCGCTTGCTGTCCAAGGCTCAGGATGCCGCGGTATCGGCTCGTGACGCGTTCGTGGCCATGGCGGCGAATGCGCGCCGAGCAGCGGCGAACCCACCTCGGATCAGAGCCGCAAGCGGGTCCCGATCGGGTTGCTGGATCCAGTCGAGCGCGGCGACGCCACTGATGACGGCGGCAATGGCAGCGACGACCTTCAGGTCAAAGCTATCCCCCTCGAAGCCGCCCCGGTCGATGAGCGCATCCGCGATGACGCGGTGCGTGCTGATCGCGTTCACCCAGAGGGATTGCTGGAGCGCGGGCGTGGACAGCACCAGGCGCATGCGGGCGACGAACAGGTCGAAGTCGCTCTCCGGCATCTGACTCAGGGATGTGACGATTGCGTGTTCCACTGAATCGAGCGGCGCTTCGTCGCGCGGCCGCTTGCGAATCTCGTCGGCGATGATCGGGTCGTACTCGTCGGACAGGACGAGCGACTCCTTGGTCGGGAAGTGGCGGTAGACCGTCATGTGGGAGACGCCGGCGGCGGCGGCGATCTCCTCGACGGTCGTCTCCTCGTAGCCTTTCGCCAGGAAGAGGCGCATGGCCTCTTCCTGGATCTGGTGAAAGGTCTTCAGCTTGCGGCTGCTGCGCCAGTCAGCGGCCGCCCCATCCGAATCCGATCCATTTTCGCCGTTCACGTTCACACCTGGATATGCTCCTGCGCCACCGTCGCCGCGGGCTTCGGCGACTCCTCGGGCGCCGCTTGTGTCTTGCCGGGGATGATGAGCCCGGCGACGAGCGCGGCGGCGAACCCCGCGGCGCCGCTGATGATCAGCAAGATGGCCATGGCGTGAGTGTAGCTGTCCGCCGCCATGCGCTCCAGCGCCGCGCCGGCCGGCCCGAGCTTCCCGCCGACCGTCGCCGCCCCCATGATCGAGTCCTTCACAGCCTGCGCGGCGGGCGCCGGCAACTGGCGGAGCACGGCCGGATCCAGGCCGCCCTTGTAGACCGAGTAGAGGATGCTGCCGAGGATCGCGACGCCGAGCGCGCCCGCGAGCTGGCGGACCGTGTTCATCACCGCCGAGCCCGCGCCGGCGGCGTCATCGGGTAGCGAGCCGAGCACCGCGTCCATCGCCGAGGTCATCGCCACGCCCGCGCCCAGCCCGAAGCCGGCCAGCCCGAGGCCGATCCAGACCATGTCCGTCGCCGGCGTCAGGCGGGCCAGGAGCAGCAGATCGACCGCCGTCACCAACATGCCGGTGACCGTGCCGAGTGAGGAGCCGATCTGCTTGATGAGTGGCTTGCTGGCAGCGGCGGCCACGAGAATGCCAGCCATCATCGGGATGAGCCGCAGCCCGGTGCCGAAGGCGTCGTTCCCGCGCACGCCCTGCAGGTAGAGCGGGAGGGTGAAGAGCAGGCCGTAGAGGACGAACTGCAGCAGCGCCATGCTGAGCGTGCCGCCGCTGAAGCGCCGGTCATGGAAGAGCGAGAGATCGACCAGCGGCGACGGCGCGCGCGTCTGCCAGATGACGAAGGCGATGAGCAGCACCGCGCCGGCGGCGATCCAGCCGATGGTGCTGGCGGCGGTCCAGCCGTGCCCCGGCGCTTCGACGAAGCCGTAGACGAGCGCCACGATACCGACGATCGACAGGAGTGCGCCGGGGATGTCGAGTCGCGGCGCCTGGGGCGAGCGCGACTCCGTGATCAGTATCGTGACTGCGATCATGGCGAGGAGGACGACTGGCACGTTGATCCAGAAGATCGAATGCCAGGCGTAGTGCTTCAGCAGGTAGCCGCCGATGATCGGGCCGAGCGGTACGCCGAGGCTGACCGACGCGGCCATCGCCGCTACCGCCTTCGGCCGGTCCTCGTCGTTGAACATGATCGGGATGAGCGCCATCACGATCGGCATGATGATCGCCGCGCCGAGCCCCATGAAGACGCGCAGGGCGATGAGCGTCTCGATCGTGCCGGTCAGCGCGCAGCCGAGCGAGCCGAGCAGGAAGATGCCGAGTCCGATCTGGAGGACAAGCTTGCGGCCAAAGCGGTCGCCCAGCACACCCGCCGGCAGCATCGCGCCGGCGAGCGCGAGGACATAGGTGTTGATGACCCATTGCAATTGGCTGGTGTTCGCGCGCAGGTCCTCGGCGATCGTCGGCAGCGCGACGTTGAGGACGGTCGCGTCCAGGCCGACGACGAGCATCGCCAGCGCGAGGGCAATGAGCGCGATCCAGTTGTTTTTCAGCTCCATGGTGACACCTCGTGAACGTTAGTCACTAACATTGACCCGGGCGATATGTTAGCGACTAACATTCCTGATGTCAAGCGGGGGCCGCGTGATCTTCTTGGTCCTGCGGGCTGGGTCCTGTCATTCGACGTTCGGCCCGGCGGCGGAGACGGTTCCGGACACCGGTGAAGCCCATTGCCTGGCGGACCTCACGGACGGTCGCCTGCGTCTCGGCGCGGACCCGTTCTGTGCCCATCAACAGGAGTTCCTCGATCAGACCCGGCTGGTCGAAGTGGGCGCGGCGTGCCCGCATCGGCGCCAGGAATCCGTTCAGCACCCCGGCGAGATAGTCCTTCACCTCGACATCGCCGACTCGGCCCGTCGCGTAGCGCTCTTTCAACGCATCGATCGTCGCTCGGTCCGTGCCGAAGGCGTCCAGGTACTGGAAGACCGGGTTCCCTGCGACCGTGCCCGGGATGTCCGCCCGGATCCGCGCCGGGTCGGTGTACATCGAGCGAACCCTGCGCCGGACCTCGGCGGCGCTGTCGCTCAGGTAGATCGCGTTGTTCAGGCTCTTGCTCATCTTGGCCTGGCCGTTCGTGCCGATCAGCGTCGGTGTCTCCGAGGCGATGACCTCGGGGATTGGAAAGACGTCGCCGTAGCGGGCGTTGAACCGGTGGGTGATCTCGCGGGTTACCTCGACATAACTGTAATTGTCCTTGCCGACCGGTACGGCGTTGGCGCGGACGGAGAGGATGTCGGCCGCTTGCAGGACCGGGTAGGCGAGGAGCGCGAGCGGCATTTCGATGTCCGCGTCGCGGGCCATCTCCTTCAGGGTCGGGATGCGCTGGAGCCGGCTGACAGTGACGAGGCTCTGGAGCAGCCCGGCCAGCTCGTGGACTTCCGGCACGCCGGACTGGAGATAGAAGGTGACGCGGTCGGGCTCGATCCCGGCGGCGAGCGCGTCCAGCACCATCTCGCGGGCGCGTTGGTCGATCTGGGCGATCTCTGCCGGCGCGTTCCGCGTCGTCAGCATGTGGATGTCGGCGACGATGAAGAAGCTTTCGTAGTCGTGCTGCAAGCGCACCCGGTTCTGCAGGGTGCCGACGTAGTGTCCGAGGTGCAGCTTCCCGGTCGGGCGGTCGCCGGTGAGCAGGCATGGCTGGGCCATGGTGGTCTCCATTCCAGGTAGGGGCGATCCCGCGTGGTCGTCCCTCAACGCAGGGGCCGATCTCGTATCGGCCCGGTCCGCCGACCAATGACGTGATTGATCAGGCAGCGCGGGCGGACACAAGGTCCGCCCCTGCGTGGCCGCGCGTGGATCGTCGAAATCGTTGGTGGGAGATGGCGTGTGCGGCGCGGCTGGAGGGCGCGCCGGAAATCAGGCGGTGATGGCGCGGCGGGCGCGCCAGTCATGCCAGGCGGTGATGATCCGCCGGTCGTGGGGGAAGGCGAGCTCCGGCAGCGCCTCGAGCGCGAACCAGCCGAGGTCCGCGAGGTCGTCGCCCGCATGCGGCTCGCCGGTTGCGCGCTCGGCCGGGTAGACGGCGAGCACGACGGTCTCGCCCGGACTGGAATAGAGCCCGAGCAGCGGGCCGAGAGTGACGGTCAGGCCGGATTCCTCGCGCGCCTCGCGAATCGCGGCCTCCTCGACGACTTCGCCGCGCTCGACGAAGCCGGCCGGGAAGCTCCACCGGCCGGCCGCGCGGGTGCCCTCGCCGCGACGGCCGAGCAGCACCATGCCATCGCGTTCGATGACGATGGCGACCGCCAGCTTGGGATCGAGGTAGGTCACCGCGCCGCACGCCGTGCAGACCGGCCGCGCGATGCCGTCGACGACGCGCTCTTCGGTTGGCTGGCCGCATTGCTGGCAGTACATCGCGATCCTCGCCGGGTCCCAGACCCGTTCCCCGCTGACCCTACCCCTGAAACGCGCCGGGATGCAAGACCGTGAGAGGCGGGACGCCCCGGCGCATGTCGCGCCGGGGCGTCCCGCTATGAAACCGTACAGGTGATCGGCTTACGAGACCGGGGTGGCGACCGGCGTCGCGGCACCGGTGGTTTCGATCACCGTGAACTCCTTGTACATGCCGAGCTCGAAATGCGGTTTGCCCGTCTTCGGGTCCGGCACGTTGCAGAGCGCCAGGTAGTTCCCTGGCGTCAGGTCGACCACGAGCCAGCCGGTGAGGCCCTTGTCGAGCGCCTGCATGCCGCCGGCGGGCATGAACGGGGGAGCGCCGACAGGGGACGCGACCGGGGTGGCCGCCGCAGCCGGCGTGCCCATCTCCATCCCGGCCATCGGCGTCGCCGCGGCCGGCTGTGCTTCACTGGTGAGCATCGCGATGACCTGATCCGCCGTCACGCCCGGCGCGAGCTGGAACAGCGCCATCTCGTGCGGTTCCGGGCCATCGTTGACGATCTTCCAGACATGGTGCCCGGCCATGACCTGATCGGGCATCGTGTACCCAAAATCCTTCATCGTGATCGTCTGGTCGGACTCCGGCTCCTGCGGCTGCGCCTCGGGGCCGGTGACCTCGAACTGGGCGATCATCCCCTTCATGAAGTGGGGGATGCCGTCCGCGCCGGCGACGAAGCAGATCACCGCGTAGGTGCCCGGATTGTCGAGGTTGAGGAGCACTTCCTGGCTGGCGCCGGGCAGGACGACACCAGGGCCACCCTGCAACGAGACCATGCCGAGCGCAGCGCCCTCGTTCGAATTCAGTGCCGTCTTGAGCTGGTCAAACGTGACACCGTCATTCAACCGCGCGATCTGGGCATGGTGAACATCCGGCCCGTCATTCTTCATCGTGACATCGACGAGGCCGGCCGGCACCTGCGCCGGAATATCGAACGAGAAGTCCTTCGCGGTGATCGTCACGTCGATGCGCGTCGCCGCCTGCGTTCCCTGCGCGGCCACCGGCGCCGCGAGTGTCGCCAGCATCAGCAGACAGGCGGCGAGGCCGGCGAGCCGGCGATGAGACCGGAAGATTGACATGTATTCCCTCCTGCGTTGCCCAAGATGGGACAACGGCGCGTCACCGGCGAAGATGGCGGCCGTTCTCGCCAATGTCGTGTCCCAACTACCTACGCTACAAGCAGGTTGTCGAAAAGGCAAGCGATCTATCACGGAGCGTGGTATTTCCGTTCGGGAAGCCCCAAAACAATTCGGTTGGCGAGCGCGAAAGAGAGCATTGCTGGACTTTCGGACACGAAAACATGAACAGTCCCGGTGCCGAGCGCCGGGACTGTTCGAAGTGGTCTGTGTTATGAACGACCGGCTATGTGACCGGGGTCGCGACCGGCGTTGCCTGGGCGGCGGTGACCGTGAACTCCTTGTACATGCCGAGCTCGAAATGCGGCTTGCCGGTCTTCGGATCCGGCACGTTGCAGAGCGCCAGGTAGTTGCCCGGCTGCAGGTCGAGCACCATCCAACCGGGGATGCCCGGGTCGATCGCATTGATGCCGCCCGCCGGGGCGAAGGGGAGCGTGCCACCGGCGGCGACCATCGGCGTCGCCCCGCCGGCGGTTGTCATGCCGGCCATCGGCGTGGCGCCGGCCGCGGGGGTCGCGGGCGGCTGGCTGATCTGCTCGTAGACGGCGATTGCCTGCTGGGCGGTGACGTTCGGCGCCAGCGTCATGAGTGCCATCTCATGCGGTTGCGGGCCGTTGTTGAAGAGCTCCCAGATCTGTTTCCCGGCGGACACCTGGTCCGGCATCTGGTAGGAGAAGTCCATGGCGGTCACGGTCAGGGCGGGCGTCGGCTCCGTGCTGCCGGTGCCCTCCCCGGTGACCTCGAACTGGGCGATCATGCCCTTCATGTAGTGTGGAATGTGATCCGCGCCTGAGACGAAGCAGATCAGGACGTACGTGCCGGCATCGAGCAGATCGATCGTCTCCGCGCTGGCGCCCGGCAGGATGGCGTTCGGCCCGCCCCGGAACCCGGCCAGCGGGAATGCCGCGTCAGGCGATTTCTCCAGTGCCGATTTGAATTGATCGAAGGTGACGCCCTCATGCAGCTTGGCGATCTGCGCCTGATGGATCTCCTTACCGTCGTTCTTCAGCAGGACATCGACATAACCGCCCTGAACCTGCGCCGGCACGTTGAACGAAAAGTCCTGCGCGGTGACGGTAACAGTCATCTGCGTGGCGCTGGATTGCGCCGCCGCGGGCGCGGAGAGCGCGGCGGATGAGAGCACGGCGGCACCAAGGCCGGCAAACTGACGACGGGACAACCGAATGTCGAACATCGAACGTCCTCCTGCATGGGAAGCCGGCATCGCCCGATGTCGCACCGCCCAGCTTTGCTACATCGCGTAGCGATATGTGGCCCTGCCTTGACTATATATCCGCTACCATCGCACTGCAAGCGCTTCCTGG
>JAICKJ010000019.1 GCA_025928015.1 Thermomicrobiales bacterium | reverse complement strand
GGTGATCTACATCGACATCGATGAGCTGGCCGAGCGCTTTGTCGTGAAGCGGGAACACCATGTCCCGAGCGCGCGGAGCGTGGTCGGACGCTACCAATACGAGAATGTCAATCCAGCGCTGCTCGAGGGGCTGCGGGCGGGCCAGACGCTCGTTGTCCCGGATATCGACTCCGCGCCGCTCCTCAGCGAAGCGAAGCGCGCGGCGTACCGGCGCATTGGCACGGTTGCGTTCGTCGCCGTGCCCCTGGTCAAGGATGGGCGGCTTGTCTCGTTACTCAGCGTCCAGAGCTCGGTGCCCCGCGCCTGGCGAGCGGTCGACGTCACCTCGATCGAAGAGGCCGCGGAGCGAACCTGGGCCGCGGTCACGCGGGCCCGTTCAGAGCAGGCGCTGCGCGAGTCGGAGGAACGCTATCGGACCCTGTTCGAGACGATCGATGAGGGGTTCCTGACTGGCGAGGCGATCGAGGACGAGCACGGCCGGGTCGTCGACTATCGGATTCTGGAGATCAACCCGGCCTATCAGGAGATGAGCGGTGTCTCGCAGGACAAGCTGATCGGCAAGCGGGTTCGGGAGATAATGCCGGACCTCGAGCCGTTCTGGTTCGAGACCATCGACACGGTGATCACCGAACGCACGGACATCCGCCTCGAGCGGTTCGTGCCTGAGCTGGGCACGTGGTTCGAATGCTACGTCGCTCCCGCCGGCGAAGAGGATGGCCGGCGGTTCGTCGCCGTTTTCACCAATGTCACCAAGCGCAAGCAGGTCGAGGAGGAGCGTGAACGGGCGCGACAGGAGGCGGAGGCGGCCGTTCACGCCCGCGACGAGTTCCTCTCGATCGCCTCCCACGAGCTGCGCAATCCCGTCGCCGCCATCAAGGCGACCGCGCAGCTCATGCGTCGTCTCCATCGCCGGATGCGACTGGACGAGCGACGGCTCGACCGCTACACGAGGACGCTCGTGGAGACGAGTGACCGGCTGGCGATGCTCGTGGACGATCTGCTGGACGTCTCGCGGATGCAATCCGGTCAGTTGAGCGTGCAGACCGAGCCGATTGATCTGGCCGCGCTCGTGCAACGCGCCGTCGAAATCGAGCGGATCGCCTCCCAGGGACACCGGCTGCGCCTCCATATCGAGGAGGGACGGACGCTCATGCTCGATCCCGAGCGGATCCAGCAAGTGATCGTCAATCTGCTCGACAACGCGATCAAGTACTCGCCCGGCGGCGGTGAGGTGCGTATTCTCCTGAGCTACCAGGCGGACGGCGCCGAGCTGCGGATCGAGGACCAGGGGATCGGCCTGCCGGTCCAGGCGCTCGAGAGCATCTTCGAGCCATTCGGACGCGCGGCGAACGCGACGCGCAGCCAAATCCAGGGGATGGGCCTGGGCCTCGCCATCGCCCGGCGCATCGCCGAGGCGCATGGCGGCCGGCTCTGGGCCGAGAGCGAGGGCGAAGGACGCGGCACGACGATGCGTTTGTGGCTGCCGGGGGTGGATGACCCGGTATAATTCCTCGTGTTATGACGACGAACGATCGACCCGATTTCTCCAAACGACTCTCCGCCCTGGCGACGGAACCTGGCGTCTATCTGATGAAGGACGCCGAGGGCGAGATCATCTACGTCGGCAAGGCGATCGCGCTCCGCAACCGCGTCCGCTCCTACTTCCAGTCGCCGCGGCACAAAGACCCGAAGACGCGTGAGCTGGTCAGCCACATCGCCGACTTCGAGGTGATCCGCACCGACTCGGCCACCGAGGCGTTGATCCTCGAAAACGAGCTGATCAAGAAGTTCCAGCCCAAGTACAACGTCATGCTGAAGGACAGCAAGACGTACCCATACATCAAGATCACGAACGAGGAATGGCCGCGCATCATCAGTACCCGACTGATCGTGAAGGACGGCGGCCGCTACTTCGGCCCCTACACCTCGGCCGGCGCGGCCTACAAGACGATCAACCTGCTCAACCGGCTCTTCCCCTACCGGAAGTGCGACAAGAAGATCACCGGGCACGACGACGTCTGTCTCTACTACCACATGCATCAGTGCCTGGCGCCCTGCATCTCGGCCGTCGACCATGCCACCTATATGAAGGCGGTCGATGGCGCGGCGCTCTTCCTCTCCGGTCGCGGCGAGGAGATCGTGACGGGGTTGGACGAGGAGATGGAGCAGGCGTCGGAGGCGTGGAATTTCGAGCGGGCCGCCGAGCTGCGCGACCGCATCGCCGCCGTCCAGCACGTGCTGGAGCGACAGAAGATCGTCAGCTCGACCCAAACGACGGCGGATGTGATCGCCGTCGCCCAGGGCGCGGGCGGAGACGCCGGGGTGCAGGTCGGCTTTTTGCGCCATGGCAAGATGATCGGCTCCGAGTTCTTCGCCATGCACGCCGCGATCGATGACGAGCCCGGCACGATCCTCTCCAGCTTCGTCACCCAGTTCTACGAGGGCGCGGCCGCCGTGCCGCCGCGCCTGTTCATGCAGCATGCGCTCCCGGAGGGGGATCAGGAGATCGTCAGTCAGTGGCTGAGCGAGCGCCGGGGCGGACCGGTCAAGCTGTCGGTGCCGCAACGGGGCGAGAAGCGACAGTTGGTGCAGATGGTCGCGAAGAGCGCGGAGGAGAACCTGGAGCAGAGCCGGCTCAAGTTCCTCTCGGACGAGATGAAGATGACCGCCGCGATGACCGAGCTGGCCGAGGCGCTCGATCTGCCGCGCATGCCGCGGCGGATCGAGTGCTACGACATCTCGAACCTCCAGGGCACCAACCCGGTCGCCAGCATGGTCGTCTTCGAGGACGGCCGGCCGGCGAAGAAGGAGTACCGGCGGTTCGCAATCAAGACGGTGACCGGTGCCAACGACTTCGCGATGATGCACGAGGTGATCAAGCGGCGCTTCCGGCGGGCCGCCGAGGCCGACGAGGAAGAGCAAGGCAAGTGGACCACGCTGCCCGACCTGGTCATCATCGATGGCGGCAAGGGACAGCTCAACGCGGCGCTGGAGGCGCTGGCCGAGGTCGGCATGAACGTGCCGATCTGCGGCCTGGCGAAGGAGAACGAGGAGATCTTCCTGCCGGAGAAGCCGCTGCCTGTCTTCCTGCCGCGCGATTCGCAGGCGCTCTTCCTCGTCCAGCGGGTGCGCGACGAGGCGCACCGCTTCGCCGTCACCTTCCACCGGACCAAGCGCTCGAAGGCTTCCTTCCACTCCCGGCTGGACGACGTGCCGGGCATCGGTCCGAAGCGCAAGAAGGCGCTCATCAAAGCGTTCGGCTCGGTCAAGGGGTTGCAGCAGGCGACGGTGGACGAGATCAGCCAGGTGGATGGCATCACGCCGGCCCTGGCGGAGCAGATCAAGGCGACCTTGTAGCGGCGGCGACGCCTCGCGGGAAGGGCACCCGGATTGGCCAACCTGTTGTCTCTCGAAGAGCCACGCGCGTTGGAGCGCGTGATCGAGACCGTCCAGAAGGGAGGCGTCGTCGCCATCCCGACCGACACGGTCTACGGTCTCGCGGCGCATCTCGCCTTCGCGGACGCGCTGGAGCGTATCTACACGATCAAGGGACGCGACCACGCCAAACCGTTGCCGGTCCTGCTCTCGTCTCCCGAACGGCACACGTTGGTCGCCGAGCCGATGGACACGCGGGCGGACGCGCTGGTGCGTGAGTTCTGGCCGGGACCGCTCACGGTCGCCGTGCCGGCTCGGTCTGATCTGCCGCCGCAAGCATTGGCGCCCGATGGCACGGTCGGTCTCCGCGTGCCCGATCATTCGGTCGCGCTGGCGATCATCGAGCGCGGCGGCGGCGGGGCGCTGGCGGTGACGAGCGCGAATCAGTCCGGCCAGGAGCCGGCCTGTACGGCGCAGGAGGTCGAGGCTCAGCTCGGGGAGACGGTCGATGTCATTCTCGACGGCGGCATCGCCCCCTGCGGTCTCCCCTCCACCGTCGTTCGGGCCGGGGATGCTACCATCTCCATCATCCGGGTGGGGGCGATCGCGCGATCGACCATCGCCCGGGTCTGGTCCGGCATCTGCCTTTCTGGCGCCTCGCGCTAGCATCTCCACCCGCCGTGACTGGCTCCGGATGGTCACGGGCGGCGCCTGCCGGTCAATTGGTGGGGGAGCATTGGGGGAAGGCGTGTGAGCATGGAACGCGACAACGATGTCCAGACCGGAGCGGCAAAGCTGACGCCGCCGCCGGAGCCGGACGAAACGGATGTCAACGAGCGAGCCGAGCAGGACGACGAGGAGCACAAGATCTTCGGCCTCGGCATCGGCACCGCCGATACCCGCCAGCCGGCCTACGGGCAAGGCGTCGTCGTCAGCCTGCTGGTCGCCGCCGGGCTCCTCATCCTCGGTATCATCGCGATCGGCGATGGCAACGGCAAGAATCCGCCGCTCAAACAGACGACGGACGCCATCTATTGGGTGGTCTCCGCCGTCGTACTGCTGATCGCCGGCCTCGGCGCCCAGTACGCCGAGCGCACCGCGACCCAGGCGGCGGCGAATGTCGGGCAGCCGCGCCCGCCCTACAGCATGGCGACCGCCTGGACGGTGCCGGTCGCGGCAGCCTTCGCCGGCATCATGCTCATTGCCACGTATCACAACCGGACGATGCTGCTCGTCGGTCCGCTGATCGGCTTTCTCGGCACGGCCGGCGCGCTGCTCTCGCGCGATCTGCTCGACGACGCGGACGAGCAATCGGGCCGGGTCGCCTCGACGATCCATACGCTCGTCATCCATGCCGTCGCCTTCCTGGCGCTCAGCGCCATCTACCTGAACAAGCTCGATTCCTGGGTCTCAGCGCCGCTGGCAGGATTCATCGGCGGCATCCTCGTGCTGGAGACACTGGAACGCGGCGCGTTGCCGCCGCCATCGCGGGTCGTCTACGCCATCATCGGCGGCTGGGCGATCGCCCAGGTGACGGTCGCGCTCAACTGGTGGCCGTCCTACGGCTGGTCCGGCGGCGCGGTACTGCTGGTCGCCTTCTACGTCGCGGCCGGGCTCTTGCTGGCGCGGGCGCAGCGGGCGCTCTTCGGCGTGCGCGAGGCGCTGGAATTCGGCGCGCTGGGGCTGGCATTGCTGGTCTTCCTCGCCTTTACGGCCTGAGGAGAGGTTTTGCATGCCGCGCAAGCGCAAGACGAATCCCGGTGACCAGGCGATGTTCAACCTCCTCGCCCGCATCGACGAGCTGGAATCGCTGCTCGAAGTGATGGACGAGGAAAGGCTGCGAACGCGCGACGAGGTCGCGGCGCGGATCGCGGAACTGGAAGCTCAGGCGGAAGAACGCGAGACAGCCCCCTCCCCTAACCCCTCCCCCGATTCCGGGAGAGGGGGACACGGTGCCTGATGGACCTGTTTGAAGCCAATCGCAGGCAGCAGCTCGCGGCGCGGGCGCCGCTCGCCACGCGGATGCGGCCACGAACGCTCGATGAGCTGGCTGGGCAGCAGCACGTCATTGGGCCCGGCACGCTGTTGCGCAAGGCGCTGGAGGCAGACCGGCTCTCGTCCGTCATCCTCTGGGGTCCGCCCGGCACGGGCAAGACGACGCTCGCCCGCATCGTCGCCAACACCACCCACGCGCAATTCGTCGCGCTCAGCGCGGTGACCGCCGGCGTCGCCGACCTGCGCAAGGCGATCGCCGAGGCGCAGGACCGGCTGGGGATGAACAACCAGCGGAGCGTCCTCTTCATCGATGAGATTCACCGCTTCAACAAGGCCCAGCAGGACGCGATCCTGCCCCACGTCGAGGACGGTACGGTCACCCTTATCGGGGCGACGACCGAGAACCCATCGTTCGAGGTCAACGCGCCGCTCCTCTCCCGTTCCCGCGTCATCACCTTGCGGTCGCTGACCGACGAGGACATCGCGACGATCGTCCAGCGCGCGTTGGCTGATCGCGAGCGCGGGCTCGGCGGGGAGGAATTGACGCTGGAGCCGGACGCGCTCGATTTCCTGGCGAATATGGCCAACGGCGACGCCCGCTTCGCACTCAACACGCTCGAATACGCCGCCGCCGGGGTCGATGACGACAGGGTCATCACCACCTCCCTCGTCCAGGAGGCCGCACAACGCCGCGCCGCCACCTATGACAAGGACGGTGACGACCACTTCGACACCATCTCGGCGCTGCACAAGACGATCCGCGGCTCCGACCCGGACGCCGCGCTCTACTGGCTGGCGCGGATGCTCGAACGCGGTGACGATCCGCTCTATGTCGCGCGGCGGCTTGTCCGCTTCGCCAGCGAGGATATCGGCCTGGCCGATCCGCAGGCCCTGCAACTGGCGATGGCCGCGCAGCAGGCGGTCCACTTCATCGGCATGCCGGAGGGGGCGCTGGCGCTGGCCGAGCTGACCGTCTACCTCGCGATCGCGCCGAAGAGCAACGCGATCTACACCGCCTACGGTGTCGCTCGCGAGGACGTCGAGAAGACGCGGAACGATCCGGTCCCTTTGCATCTCCGCAACGCGCCGACGAAGCTGATGCGGGAATCCGGTTACGGCGCGGGCTACAAATACGCCCACGACTTCGCGGGCGGGCTGGTCGCGCAGCAGAACCTGCCGGAGAACATCGCCGGCCATCGCTATTACACGCCGACCGATCGCGGCCGCGAGCGCGAGCTGGGCGAGCGGCTGGAGCGCATTCGCGCCTTCTATGCCGAGAAGCTGGCCGAGAAGCAGCGCGCCGCCACCAACGGGGAAGAGAGCGGAGAGCCATGACCGAAGTGATCCCGATGCGCCGCTCCTACCAGCGGGCGACCGACCAGCTCCGCCCGGTCTCGATCGCCGCCGGCGCGCTACCCCACGCCGAGGGCTCGGCCTACGTCAAGATCGGCGACACCCACGTCCTTTGCGCCGCCACCGTCGATGAGCGCGTGCCGCGCTGGATGCATGGCAAGGGCCGCGGCTGGGTGACGGCCGAGTACTCGATGTTGCCGCGCTCGACACCGGAGCGGACTGAGCGCGAGGCGGTGAAGGGCAAGCAGGGTGGTCGCACGGTCGAGATCCAGCGCCTCATCGGCCGTTCGCTGAGAGCGGTCGTCGATCTGGAAGCGCTCGGCGAGCGCCAGATCATCCTCGACTGCGACGTCATCCGGGCCGATGGCGGCACGCGCTGCGCCTCGATCACCGGCGCCTACGTCGCGCTGGCGCAGGCCTGCAAGCGGCTGATGGACGAGCGGCGCATCCGCAGCTATCCGCTCAAGGCGGCGGTCGCGGCGGTGAGTGTCGGTGTCGTCAAGGGTGTGCCGGTGCTGGATCTCGATTATCGCGAGGATTCGAAGGCGGACGTCGATTTCAATGTCGTGATGACCGACCAGCAGGCGTTCGTCGAAATCCAGGGCACGGCCGAGCAGGAGCCCTTCACCTCCGGCACGCTCGAACTGCTCCTCGTCCTCGCCAGCACCGGCCTCGACGAGCTCTTCGCCATGCAGCGCCAGGCCCTCGGCGGCAAGAGCTAGCGCGACATTGCGACGTATGGAAACGCGGCCCGAAAGGGCCCGCGCTCAACCTGGGAAACCGGCTGTAAGCCAGCTGGAGGTCGCGTGATCCTCTTCAGGCGGGACGTTGGGGAGACGTGTCGTTGCAGGGGCGACCCGATGAGGATGCCCGCGTTGCCGACACTCGCGTCGCTTCCCGCCAATCGCTTCACCGTCATCCGGAGCGCAGTCGAGGAGCCTGCCGAAGGCATCTCCCGCCGCCGCGGCGTCCTCGTTCCGGACCACACCCGTTCGTATCCACCACTCCCCAGCGCTGTCATGCTGACCGGAGGGAAGCATCCGCCGGCGAAGCCGGTCCGCCGCCGTGGACATTCGCGCCACGCGGGACGCACGCCGCCGACGGTCACGCGCTTCGCGCGGGGATCCTTCGGGACGCCCTTCAGGATGACGGCGAGGCGGGTTTACCGCTCCGCCACGCTCGTCCAGTGTGGCGGCACTCGCATGCGCTCGGCAGAGAGATTTCCTTCGGCACGCTCAGGACAGGCTCTTGGTTCGCTCGCAATGACGGTGGTTATGGCTTACGGAAGCGAAGAATCCGTACCCGCTACAGCTCGAGGGCGATGTCGATCAGCGCGTCCTTGAGGGCGTTGGTGGCGGCGCTGTTGGTCGGGCTGATGCGAAGGTGGTTGGCCAGATCGGGATGCTCGACCAGGTGGACGAAGATGCCGCGAGTGGCCAGCTTCTCGGCGAAGAAGGGCGCGGTGCCGCGCTCGATCCGGGCGAGCAGGAAGTTGGCCCACGACGGGTAGGGTGAGCTGATCATGCTCAGCTTGCGCAGCGTCCGGAAGAGGCGCGAGCGCTCGGCCGTGACCCGGCGGATCGTCGCGTCGACGTACTCCATATCGTCGAGCGTCGCCAGCGAGGCCAGGACGCCGCCACGCGCGATCCCGGCCGGACGCGTGTGGCGCGCGAGCGACCTTGTCAGCTTCGGCGGGGCAATGGCCCAGGCCAGCGGCACACCGCTGAGGCCGGCGCCGGTCTCCATCGTCTGGACGATGATCAGGTTGTCGAACTCCCGCACCAGCGGCGCGAGCGAGCGATAGCCGAACGCGGCGTGGCGCTCGTCGATCACGACCAGCGCCGACTGACGCAAGAGCCGGATCGTCTCGTGGAGGCCAACGGCGGTGCCGGTCGGGTTGTTCGGTGAGAGGACGACCGTCGTCGCCTCCTTCGGCAGAATCGGCGTGGCAGTGGTCAGCGGCAGCGAGAAGTCCGCCGCGCGGCGGAAGCGGACGAGATCGACCCCATGCGCGGCAATCCACCGCTCGAGGTCCAGGTCGGTCGGCGTGAAGGTGACGAACGGCCCTTGCGAGCGCCGCCAACGTGCAATCATGCCGTGGATCTCGTCGGTGCCGTTGGCGAGGCAAATCCACTCCGGCCGGAGCCCGAGCCGGGCGGCCAGCCGGGCGCGAAGCGCCTCGGTCGCGCCCTCGTGAGGCGTGTGGAGATCGTCGGCGCCGGAGAGCGCTTCGATGGCGTGAATCGAGGGACCAAACGGATTCGAGAGCAAATCCATCCGGAGCTGCCGATCCGCGCCCACCGGCTTGCGTGTCGAACCCGCGATGTGTCTCACGTGCGCGCGCTCCAGGCCGAGGACGGCTGATCCAGCGTGCCCTCGAAGGGCCGGTGGAAGGCCACGGGCCGTACCTGGCGCGGTGAGCCGACGTCGAAGATCAGCGGCCCGCCGGCGATGTGCGCGGCGACGTTGCGCACCGGCACGCCGCCGGGCGTCGCGCCGACCAGATTACCGAGGTGGGCGTGACCATGCAGGACGAGGTCGACCGGGTACTGATCGACCACGTCGCCGAGGACGGAGTTGCCGAGCATCCAGTGCTTCAGGCGCGGTTCGGCGCCCAGGGTCGAGATGGTGGGTGAATAGTGCATGACCACGATCGTCGCGTCCGCCGCCTGGTGCTGCAAGCCGTCGAGCGCGCCGCCGAGGCGGAGCGCCTCGCGCCGGGCACGGACGCCGACCGCCTGCCCGAAGCGAGTCGCGAACGGCGGCGGTCCTTCCTCTGGCCGGAAACCGCCGCCATAGCCGCCGGCGCCGGCGAAGGCGATCTTCCGGCCGTTGGCCAGCTCGACCCGCACCGAATCGCCGTCGAGCAGCAGCACGCCGGCGTCGGTGAGCAACCGGCGCATCTCGCGGCGTCGCAGCCCGCGGCGGTCGTGATTGCCGAGCACCGCGACGATCGGCAAGGAGAGGTCGCCGAGCAACGAGGCGGCCATCTCGACCTCGGGGATGCGGCCGCCGTCGGTGATGTCGCCAGCGAGCACGAGCACGTCGGCGTGGCCGTCGACCGCCTGCAGATTGCGTTCGAGGCCTGGCGTGATTTCAGAGCGGAGATGCAGGTCGCCGATCGCGGCGACGCGGACAGACACGTTTCCCTGGCTACCTTCCGGTTGATCCCGACTGTGACGAGTGCAACCATCCCTGATGAGTGTACCGCAGCGGCGCAGCGAAGCCGGCCCGAGCGGACGAGGCCACGCTCAATGTTATGTCGCTGGCGTTGGGCTGCTCCCGGCTCGGGCGAGGGTGGCGATGATCGCCCGGCGATCCTCCAGCCGGAATGCCTCGCGCGCGCCCGGTCGCGGCTGTGCGCGGGCGATGATTGCCGGACGCCAGCGCGCGGCCAGCTCGGCGACCGGCTCGGCCCGGGCGATCGCGGCGATCTGGACCGCCGCGCCTCGGGCCGCATGCTCGGTGCCGCCGCGCACCTGGACCGGGCGTCCGGTCGCGTCGGCGATCGCCTGCTGCCAGACCGGGTGACGCGCGCCGCCGCCGACCAGCGTGATCTCCGATCCAGTGACACCGACTCGGTTGAGCGCGTCAATACAGTAGGCGATGCCGGCGGCGACGCCATCGACCGCCGCGCGCATAATGAGATCGGGCACCAGGTTGGGCCCGGTCAGCCCGGCGAGGGAGCCGGTGGCGGCCGGCAGGTTCGGCGTCCGCTCCCCGCCCAGGTACGGCATCAGGAGGAGGCCGTTGGCGCCGGGCGGGAGCCGGCCGGCCCGGTCGAGCGCGGTGATCGGTTCGATCCCGAAGAGCGACGCGAACTGATCGACGACCCGCGTGCAGTTGAGCATGCAGGCAAGCGGCAGAAAGCGGCCGGTGGCGTCGGCGAAGCCGGCGACCTCGCCGGTCTCGTCGTAGGTGGCGTGGTCCGAGACGGCATACGCGGTCCCGCTCGTGCCGAGACTGACGACCACCTCCCCGGCGCCAGCACCCACACCCAAAGCGGCGGCCATGTTGTCGCCCGTTCCGGGCCCGACCGGAATGCCGGCCGGCAGACTCAAATCGGCCGCTGCCTGGGCGCTCGATGTGCCGGCCATCTGATTCGGACCGAGCACGACTGGAATCTGCAGTCGTTCGGCGACCGCGTCGTCGGTCGCTAGCGCCAGGAGGTCGCGCCGGACGGTTCCGTCCGGCGCCCACCAGCCGGAGCCGGACGCCTCGCCGCGATCGGTGGTGAGTGCGCCGGTCAGGCGCAGATTGAGGTAGTCGTGGGGCAAGCAGATGCTCGCCGTCCGGCAAAGATCCTCGGGTGCCGTGCGGGCGAGGTGGGCGAGCTTGGCGATGGTGATCGACGCCACCAGCCGCGTGCCGGTGATCGCCGGGAAGTCGGCGAGTGCGTTCAGCCGTTCGGCATCCGGCGCGGCGGCGACGTTGTTCCAGAGCGGCGCGGGTCGCACGACCTCGCCGATCGCGTCGAGCGTGACTAATCCGTGCTGTTGGCCGGCGACCGCAATGCCACGCACGACCACCTCATCCCGCACCGTCTCGCGGACGGCGAGCCGCAACGCCTGCCACCATTCCCGCGGGTCCTGTGTGTCCAGCCCGGAATGCGGCGCGCGCCCCTCGGCGAGCGTCTCCCCGCTCTCCAGCGAGACGGCGACCACCTTCGTCGATTGCGTGCCGGAATCGACGCCGAGAACGACTTCGTCAGCCATGCCGCCGTCCCTACGCCGACGGGGCGACCTGGATCTTCAGGCCCTCGCCGCGCCGCACGAAGTCGACCGCCTCGTCGAACCGGTCGAGCGGCAGTGTGTGGGTCACCATCTTGTCCACGTCGATCGCGCCGGCGGCGATGACGTCGAGTGCCGGGCCGTAGGAGTTGAGGACGGCCATCGAGCCGATGATCCTGATCTCCTGGTTGTAGATCCGGAACATGTCGAAGGCGGCCTTCTCGCCCGGCGGACAGACGCCGGACTGGAGGAAGGTGCCGCGGGAGATGACGGCCTCGATCGCCAGCTCCGCGACCTTCGTCCGGCCGGTTGCCTCGATCACGTTGTCGAAGCCGCGCGTGGCAACATGGCGCACCTCGTCGAGCGACGTGCCAACCACATCGAAGCCCAGCTCCCGCGCGATGTCGAGTCGGCGCGGATTGATGTCGATGATCGCGACGGTCCGCGCGCCGTTGAAGCGGGCGAGCAGGGCGTTCTGCAGACCCATCGGCCCGGCGCCGTAGATCGCATACCTGTCGCCGACGCGCGGTTGCAGCAGGTGGAAGCCATGCACCACGCAGCTCACCGGCTCGATCAGCGCCGCGCCCTTGTAGTCGACGGTGTCGGGCAGCGCGTAGACGCACCGTTCCGGCACCGCGACGCACTCGGCGAACCCTCCTGGATGTGAGCCGACGCCGACCGCATTCCAGCGCTCGCACAGGTTCCCCTGACCGCGCTGGCAGAAGTAGCACTCGCCGCAGTTGAGCGTCGGATCGACGCCGACCCGCTGTCCGATCTCGACGTCGATGACCTCCTCGCCGATCCCGATCACCTCGCCGCCAAACTCGTGGCCGATGATGATCGGATACTGCGTCGGCGGAAACTCACCGTCGATGATGTGAATATCCGTCCCGCAGATGCCGCACGCCCTGACGCTGATCAGCACATCCTTGGGCCCGACGCGCGGATCGGGCACCTCCTCGATGCGGACATCACGCGGTTTGTGAACGACGACGGCCTTCATAAATCCGCTCCGACTATGGCGAACAACCTGGGGTTTCTGCTTGGCGCTACTTCACCGCGCCCATCGAGAGGCCGCGGACGAGCTGGCGCTGCGCGGCCCAGCCGAGCAGGACGACGGGCGCGATCGCCATGGTGCTGGCGGCGCACAGTTTTGCCCAGAAGAGCCCTTCCGAGGTGATGAACTTCTGCATGAAGAGCGGCACTGTCGCCGCCTGATTCGTCGCCACCAGGTTGACGGCGAAGAAGAACTCGTTCCAGGCGAAGATGATCGAGAGAAAGGCGGTCGCGACGAGCCCCGGTCCGATCATCGGCAGCAGGATTTGGGTCATCTCCCGAAACATCCCGGCGCCATCGACGCGGGCGGCGTCCAGCACGTCGCGGGGCACCTCGTCGAAGAACGAGCGCAGCATCCAGATGGCGATCGGCAAGTTCATGGCGATGTAGACCAGGATCAGCCCCTGCAGCGTGTTGAGCAGTCTCAGGTCGCGGAAGATGACGTAGAGCGGGATGATGATGCCCGCCGGCGGCAGGAACTTGGTCGAGATGAAGAAGAAGAGCAGATCCTTCCACTTCCTCATCGGCCGCAGGGCCAGCGCATAGGCGGCCGGCACGGCCAGGATCAGCACGATCAGGGTCGAGACGAGCGAGGCGATGAGCGAGTTGCGGAAGAACGGGGTGAAGCCGCGCGAGATCACCTCCCGATACTGCTCGAAGGTCGGCGTGAAGATGAGCTTGGGCGGCAACGTGATCGCCGTCGATTCCGACTTGAACCCGGTGAGGACGATGTAGAGCACCGGAAAGAAGAAGATCAGCCCGATGATCCACGCCACCACCGTCCAGACGGCGGACGCCCTTTCCCGGTTGGCTCGACCGCGACGTTGCTTACGCATACTGGCCTCGCAAGAGAGTGTTGAGCATCCGCAGCAGCACGGTCATGGCGATGAATGTCAGGATCACGGTGACCACGCCGATCGCGGCGCCAAGGCCGATGTTGCTGCCGCGCACGGCGACTTCGTAAACGTGGTAGGGCAGATTCGTCGTCAATGTGCCCGGGCCGCCCTGCGTGGTCATGAAGATCGCGTCCGTCTCCTGCACGATGTAGACCGAGCCGAGCAGCGCCCCGAGCTGCATATAGCGGTTGAGATGCGGCAGCGTGATCCCGATGAACTCCTGGAATCGCGTCGCGCCGTCCACGCGCGCGGCCTCGCGCACTTCCTCGTCGATCGACTGCATACCGGCCAGCAGGATCAGCATCATGAAGGGCGCCCAGCGCCAGACGAGCATGATGACGATCGACTGTCTGGGGAAGTGGGCCAGCCAGACCGGGCTCAACCCCGTGCCAGTTGCGCGGAGCAACCAGTCGATCACCCCGAAATCGGGATCCATCATCAGGTTCTTCCAGCCGAGGGCGCCTGCGACCGGCATCACCAGGAACGGCGTGATCAGCATCGTGCGGACGATGTTCCGGCCGGGAAACTCGTAGTTGACCAGCTCGGCGAAGATCAGCCCGAGGATAAGCGAGAAGAGGACCGTGCCGATCGTGAAGATCAGCGAATTGACAATCGCGGCACGGAAGGCGTAGGGGTCGCTCGCATCCCAGAGACTGGTGATCAGGTTCTTGTAATTCTCCAGCCCGATATATGCTTTCCGGTCCGGACGCATCAGGTTCCAGCGGAAGGTGCTGTAGTAGAGCGTGACCAGGAAGGGGATCTGGGTGACGATGATGGCGTAGATGAAGGCGGGCGCGACCAGCCAGCGCCCAACCGGGTAATACCGGCGGGGGTCGCCTGCCGGCGCCGCGGCCAACGTCTTTTCTCTCGCTGCCCCGGGCACAGCGATGCGCATGATGCACGTCCCGTTCGACTGGTGCGGGAACCCGGGAAAACGCTGACCGTCTCCCGGGTTCCGCGGGTCTGGAGCTACTGGTAACCGTTCTGCTTCGCCCAGGCGTTGGCCATGTCGTTGACCTTCTTGATCGCGTCGTCAGCCTTCTCATTGCCGGCGATCACGTTGGCCAGCTCCTTGGTGACATTGTCACCGAGGGTGACGAACTCGGGCACGCCGACGAACTGCAGGCCCTTGTACGGGACCGGCTGCGTGCAGCACTTCGTCGGGTCCTGCGCCTTGATGATGCTCAGCACGAGGTCCGCGAAGCCCTTGGCGTAGGCCTGGTAGCCCGGATTCGCGTAGGTCGAGGCGCGGACGCCGGACGGCACCGAGCCCCAGCCGAGCCGGTCGGCCACGAGCTGGACGTAGTTCTTGGAGGTCGCCCATTTGACGAAGGCGAGCGCGGCGTCCTTGTGCTGCGTGCCCTTCTCCACCGCGAAGGCCCACGCCCAGAGCCAGCCGGTGTCGATCGCCTCCTTCGGCGGATAGACGAACCCGGTGTTGGCCGCCTGCGGATTGAGCTTCGGGTCGCCGAGCAGATCGGCGGCCGAGGTCGCGTCCATCCACATCGCGGCCTTGCCCTGCACGAAGAGGTTTTCGCATTCGGTGAAGCCGGAGGTCGTCGCGCTCGGCTCGCCGTAGTTGATCAGGAGGTCGGTGTAGAACTTGATTGCCTTGGCGCTGTCCGGCGCGGAGAGTTGCGCCTTCCAGTTCTCATCGAACCAGCGGCCGCCGAAGGCGTTGATCGTCGCCGTCAGCGGCGCGCCGAACTCGCCCCAGCCTGGCAGCGCGCGCAGCACGATGCCGTACGGCCCCTCCTTCTTGTGCAGCTTCTGGGCGAAGCCCTGGATGTCGTCCCAGGTCGGCCGGTCGGGCATGGTCAGCCCGGCCGTCTTGAAGAGGTCGGTCCGGTAGTAGAGCATGCAGCTCTCGCCGTAGAACGGGGCGGCGTAGAGCTTGTCGTCCTTGCCGGAGAGGGCCGAGATCATCGCTGGGAAGATGTCCTGGTAGTCGTAGGCGGCGTCCGCCTGCAGTGGCGTCCCGACGTCGAGCGTCCAGCCCTGCTGGGCATAATCCGCCGCCTCGAACATGCCGATCGTGACGAGGTCGAACTGGCCGGCCTGCGTCGAGACATCGGTTCGGATGCGGTCCCGGACCTCGTTCTCGGGCAGGACGAGCAGGTTGAGCTTGATGTTGGGATAGGCCTTCTCGAACTCTGGCGCCAACTTCTGCAGCGCCACCATCTGCGGGTTGGCGACCATGGCGACGTTCAGCGAGCCCGAGATGCTCGTATCCGGCGCCGCCGGCGTTGCGTTTTGCGCTGCGGCCGACTTGAGCGTCGACACCGCCGCAACCCCCAGGCCCAATGCTCCCGCACGCTTCATCAGACGACGACGGCTCAGTTCGCGATCCATCAGTGTCCTACCTCCGTGCAATCGAGAGCCGGCCGCTGAATGCCGCATCCCGAGCGGCAAGGATTCCCTGCCCTGCCCGCCTGGCATGCGCCGTTCGGTCCCCAGGTTCTATCGCGGCCCGTGCTCATCATCCGGTCCGCACCCAACGTAGCGCGTGTCTTCATCTTAGCAGAGCACGCCTGGTGTCCGTGCACTGTCCAAGAATCACTGCCGCACGTACCACGCCCGCTCCGAACCGGAGCGGGCGCGATCTTCCCGGTTCCCTCTGCCCTTCCGCGTCACCTGCGGCCGGGCTGGCGCGTCTCATGGCTGAGCGTCGGTTCCGAGCGCCACGGCGCGAGCCAGAAAGGCGTGTACACGCGAGTGTTCGCGGCGGGCGGGTGTTTGCTGGCGGCCGTGCTGCCCGTTCAGGCGGCAGGGTTGCAAGGAAGCACTGGCGTGCCCCGAACGTTCCTATCGACCCGAGGAGGAGCCATATGTCAACAACCCAGGCAACAAGGAACAAGGCGACGCTGCAACGCTTCGAGGACGCGGTGAACACCGGCGATGCGGAGCTGATCTCGCGCACGATCGACGAGGTCTTCCAGCCGGACGTGCTGATACGCACGCCCGTGCCGGTGCGAGCGACGGGGGCGCAAGCGATGAAGGATGTCTTCGGGAGGCTCCTGCGAGCCTTTCCGGACCTGCACGTCGCGGTCGAGGATGTGGTCGCGGAGGAGGACAAGGTCGTCAGCAGAAATGTTGTCACGGGGACCCACCAGGGCGAATACATGGGCCTCGCGCCAACCGGCAAATCCGTCGCCTATAACGAGATCTTCATCCTCCGTTTCGCGGGCGGCCGCGTCGCCGAGACCTGGGGGATTGTCGACGTCTTGTCGCAGATGCGGCAGCTCGGCGCCCTTCCCGGGGACGCTTCCTGACCACGGCTGTCAGACGCGTCCGCGCTCACACTGCGGACGCGTCCGCTCATCCTCGGTACCACGAGCCGGGTGCGAGCGCGTATCATGGTCGTGGCAAAATGTCCGTTCGGTCCTTTGCGCCCGGTGGGCCGGCTGGCGGGGCCAGCCACGCCCGGACGCGCATTCCAGCGAGAAGCGGAACAGCTCATGGTGCAGGGCAACTCGATCGCTCCGATTCCCCGTGCGCGCGGCCTCTGGCCGGTCCTGATGGCCGTGCTCGTCGCCGCCTTCGTCATCGCGCCGGCGGCAACCGCGCGGGCGCAGGACGAGAACCCGGACACGGCGATCAAGCCGCCCGACGTCACCGCCAAGGCGCTCTATTCGTACGATGCCACATCGGATGTCGTGCTCTACGCGGAGAACGCGGACGAGCGCCTGCCGATCGCGAGCACCGTCAAGATCATGACGGCGCTGATCGTGACGAAGCATGTCCAGCTCGACGAGCAAGTCCAGGTCATCGCCCAGGACCAGGTGCCCGACCCCAACGTCTACTCCAACATGGGCCTGCAGGCCGGCGACACGCTCACCGTCAAGCAATTGCTCGAAGGATTGCTCATCGTCTCGGGCAGCGACGCGGCCAACGCGCTCGCCCGCTACGTCGGCGCGAAGATCGGCGGCGACGGCGATCCAACCGCCGCGGGCAACGCGTTCATTCGCGAGATGAACCAGACGGCGCTCGACATGGGCCTGACCAACACGCGCTTCGCCAATCCGAACGGGGACGACGAGGACAACAGCTATTCCTCCGCCCACGACCTGGCGATCATGGCCGGCCAACTCATGCAGAATCCGGATATCGTCTCGATCATGGAGGAGCCAACGTTGCAGGTGACCTCGGTCGGACCCGAGCACCGCACCTACTTCGCCGGCGCGAACACGAACCAGCTCCTCGGCCAGTATGGCGTCATCGGCGGCAAGACGGGCTCGACGCCCAACGCCGGAGCCTGCCTGGTCACCGGTCGGCAGGTGAACGGCGGCACGAATCTGGTGATCACCGTCGTCCTCGGCAGTCACCTCGAATACGACGCCGATTCACGTATCGTCGAGGGGCAGGACAAGCGCTGGTCGGATATGAGCGCAATCCTCGACGCGATGGACAAGGAGTACCGCTGGGTCTCGGCCAAGGAGGACGGTGTGATGCCGGGCCTGTCCGACCAGTTGACGGTGTGGAACGTCGGACTGAAAGACCCGCCGATGATCCCCGCGCCCTACGATTCCAAACACGCCATCCGCTACCAGCTCGTCCTCGTGCCGGCCGACGGCAAAAAGCAGGCCGGCGAAGTGCTGATCTACTTCGGCAAGGACCGGGTCGGCGCGTTGCCCGTCTACAACGCCTGAGCGGGAGCGCGAACGGATAATCATGACTCACCACGACGACCAACCAGATAACCGGGAACGGCTGCAGCGGGTGCTGGCGGCGCGTGGCGTCGCCTCGCGCCGGGCGGCGGAACAGCTCATCGTCGCGGGCCGCGTCTCGGTCAACGGCCGCGCGGTCACCGAGCTGGGCACGAAGGTCGATCCGATCGCGGACGTCATCCGGGTCGATGGCCAGGTCGTACGGCAACCGAAGCCGCGCTACGTCATCCTCAACAAGCCGAGCGGCTTCATCACTACCGTCAAGGACGAGCGCGACCGCTGGACGGTGCTCGATCTCGTCAAGGTGCCGGAGCACATCTATCCCGTCGGCCGGCTGGACCGGGAGACGCAGGGGCTGCTGCTGCTGACGAACGACGGCGAGCTGGCGCACCGGGTGATGCACCCGCGCTACCGGCTGGCGAAGGAATATCACGTCTTCGCCGGCAAGCGGCCGACCGACACTCAGCTCCAGCGGCTGCGAGACGGGATCGAGATCGACGGCCGCTTCGTGCGGCCGGACGAGTGCCGGCTGCTGCGCGAGACGTCCGAGGGCGTCATCATCAAGGTCGTGCTGCACGAGGGGCTCTACCACGTCGTGCGGCGGATGATGGAGATCGTCGGCATCGAGGTGACCCGGCTGCAGCGGGTCCGAATCGGGCCGTTGCGGATTCAGGGCATCCCCTCCGGCGCCTGGCGAGATCTGACGCCCGGCGAGCTGGACCAGCTCTTCGACGCCGTCCATCTACCGGCCGAGGCGGCGGCGCGGGCCAACGAGCGCCGCACGATCCAGTTGACCCCGGTCGGCGGCTACCATCACGCCGGTGGTGGCGGCCAGGCGGCGGCGGAACCACGCGCCGCCGCGCCGAAGGAGCGCCCGGCCGCACAACGACGCCCCCAGCCAGCGGCCAACCGCCCCAACGACCGGCGCGATCGCCGCGCCAAACCAGGGAGCACGCATGACCGACCCCAGAGCGGCCGGCCCGGGCGGTCGGGCGCGCCCCGACGATCTCCGGCGGGTGATCGCGATCGACGGCCCCGGCGCGGCCGGTAAGTCGACTGTCGCCCGGCTGCTGGCGCGGCGGCTCGGTACGTTCGTCTTCGACACCGGCGCGCTCTACCGCGCCGTGACGCTGCTTGCCCTGCCTCAGGGCATCGCCCCCAACGACGCCGCCGCACTGACAGTGATCGCAAACGACCTGGACATCACGATGGCGCCGCCGACCGTCGACGACGGGCGGCAGGTCAACGTCCAGCTTGGCGATGAAGATGTCACCTGGGCGCTCCGGACGCCGGAGATCGACGCGGCGGTTTCGGAGGTCTCCGCGCACCAGGGCGTGCGCGCGGCGCTCTTGCCGGTGCAACGGCGGATCGCGGACGGGGCCGCGGTAGTCATGGTCGGGCGGGACATCGGCACGGTCGTCGCGCCGGACGCCGGCACGAAGTTCTACCTCGACGCCAGCGCCGAGGAGCGCGCCCGCCGCCGGCTCGTGGATCTGCAACGCCAGGGCGTAGAGACTGATTTCGCGTCCGTCCTGAAGGATTTGCGAGCGCGTGACGCCTGGGACGCCGGCCGTGACCTCTCACCGCTCCGCCCGGCGGAGGACGCCATCATCATCCACAGCGACGGCCGCACGGCGGAGGAGATCGCGGTCGAGATGGCGACGATCGCCAAGGAGCGCTGGGCCGCGCTCACCGCGCGGGGCAGCCGCGCATGAGCGGAAATGGCAAGGCATCGCGCGGCTTCGACGGCGACGTCGATCTGCGCAAGGGAACGTTGCAAGGCATCTGGTTCCGTGGCGTGCGGCGCATCCTGCTCGGGCTTTGTCACCTGCTGTTGCGCTTCGAGATCACCGGCGCGGAGAATGTGCCACGGGAGGGCGGCGCGATCGTCGTCGGCAACCATCTGCACAACGTCGACCCGGTGCTGGTCTGCATCGCCTGCCCGCGCCCGATCCACTACATGGCCAAGAGCGACCTCTTCTCGATCCCGGTCATCAGCTGGGCCATCTCCACGGCCGGCGCCTTCCCGGTCGAGCGCGACCGCATCGACCGGCGCGCGCTCCGGCGGGCGCAGGCGACGCTGGAACAGGGCATCGCCCTCGGCATCTTCCCCGAAGGCACGCGCAGCCGCAGCCATCACATCGAGCAGGTGCACGAGGGAGTCGGTATGTTCGCCTTGCGGGCCGACGCGCCGATCGTGCCGGTGGCGATCACCGGCTCTGAATTCCTGCCGCTCAACGGCGCCAAGACCGACCGAAGCGGGCCGCGCAAGTGGCGGCCGCGGGTCGCGATCACCTTCGGCGAGCCGTTCACGCTGCCGCGCACGGAACCCGGAGTGCGGATGAGCGTCACGGAAGCGACCGACTACATCATGCGGCGGGTCGCCGCGATGTTGCCGGAGCAGTACCGGGGCATCTACGCGTCGTCACCCTCGCCGGCGAGCGAATCCACGAAGGCGTCTTCAGGAATGCCGGACAAGTCCTCGTCTTCCTGATCTCCCCAGATCATCTCGAAATCGGCGATGTGGACGACGTCGCCGGGCTGGATGCCCTGGCGGAGCAGCTCGTCACTGATGCCGCTCGACTCCAGCGTCCGCTGGAAGCGGTCCGCGCCTTCCTCGTTCGCGAAATTGGTCATCTTCGTGAACCGCTCGATGCCGACGCCGCGCACCGTGAAGTGGTGGCGCGAGAGGCTCTCGATCTCCCAGGCGCGTTCATCCACGTTGCCGAGTGTGTAGACCCGTCGGCGGGGCTTCTCGTCGGCCAGCTTGTTGCGCTTCGCCTCGACGACCTCCAGCTCCCGCAGCAGGGTCCCGACCGCATTGAAGAGCGCCTGCGTGCCTTCGCCGGTCGCCGCCGAGATGGCATAGACGTCGTAGCCTTCACCCTCCAGGACCTCGCGCAGGTGCGGCACATGCTCCTGGGCCTCCGGCAGGTCGATCTTGTTGAGCGCGACAAGCATCGGCTTGTGGCTCATTTCCGGGTCGAACGACTCGACCTCGGCGTTGATCGTCCGGAAGTCGGCGAGTGGATCGCGTCCTTCCAGTCCGCCGGATGCGTCGAGGACGTGGACCAGCACCTTCGTCCGTCGGACGTGACGCAGAAACTCAAGGCCGAGCCCGGCGCCGGCCGCCGCGCCCTCGATCAGACCGGGGATGTCGGCCATGACGAAGGTCTGCCCGCCCCGGCCGCCGATCTCGACGACACCGAGATTGGGCGAGAGGGTCGTGAAGGGGTAATCGGCGATCTTCGGCGTCGCGTGGGTCGTCGCGGCGAGGAGGGTCGATTTGCCGGCGTTCGGCAGGCCGATCAAGCCGACATCGGCGATCAGGCGTAGCTCCAGCCGCAGCCAGCGCTCCTCGCCCGGCTCGCCCAGCTCGGCGATGCGCGGGGCCTGATGGGTCGAAGACTTGAAATGGACGTTGCCGAGGCCGCCCTTGCCGCCACGCGCGACGACGAACTCCTCGCCCGGCTCGGTCAGGTCGACGATCGGCTCATCACCGTTCTCCAGGTAGATCACCGTGCCGGGCGGCACCTTGATCGTCTTCGATTTGCCCATGCGGCCGTGCTTCTGGCGACTCATGCCGGCCTGGCCGTTCTCGGCGTGGAAATGCGCGACGTACTGGAACGAGAGGAGGCTGCTGACGTTCGCGGCGACGTGCAGGATGACGTCACCACCGCGGCCGCCGTCGCCGCCGTCCGGGCCGCCTTTCGGCACGTATTTCTCGCGGCGGAACGAACTGGAACCGGCGCCGCCATCACCGGCCTTGACAAAGATGCGAGCTTGATCGACGAGCACGAAGAAAATCCTCCAGGAATGTACAAATCATGGGCGGCTCGACGGAAACGATTATCCGGTGGCGCCGACGGCAACCTTACCCGAAACGGGCGGCAAGATGCTGGCCACGGCCCGTCGATGGCGTGCATGAATCACGCGTCCAGGAGGAGTGCCGCGTTGAAGCCGGCCAGCCGGTCGGGGTCCATGAGGACCTCAATGGTGACGATTTTCCCCTCCGCGACGGTGAAGCCCATCACCGACAGCACCCGCTCGCCCGTCGCGACCACGACGCCGGCCGCGCCGTTGACCCGCGCGGGCCGCACGTACGGGGCGAGCCGGCCGTAGGTAAGCGCCTGTCTCGAGACCTCGCGCGCGCCGTGGATGAGCGCACCCGGCCGCGCCGTCCCGCCATCGGCGCGGAGCACGACGTCTGGCGCGAGCACGGTGACGAGTGCATCGAAGTTGGCATCGCGCGCGGCGGCGAAAAACGCGTCGACGGCCGCGCGCTGGCGTCCCGGATCGGGGTCGGACGGCGGGGCCGCGCCTCGCACGCGACGGCGGGCGCGGGACGCGAGTTGTCTGGCGGCCGCCGGCGACCGCTCGATCACCGGGGCGATCTCCTCGAACGGCAGGGCGAATGTGTCGTGCAGCACGAAGGCGAGTCGCTCCGCCGGCGCGAGCGTGTCGAGCACCACCATCAGGGCGAGGCCGACGGCATCGGCCACCAATGCCCGCTGCTCGGGATCGCCCCCATCCTCATGGCTGACAATCGGGTCGGGCACGTGCAGGTCGAGCGATTCTTCACGCCGCGTCGTGCGCGAGCGCAACAGGTTCAGGCAGACCCGCGAGACGACCGTGGTCAACCATCCGCCGAGATTCGCGATTTCGCTGGCATCGGTACGGCTCAGCCGCAGCCACGTTTCCTGAACTGCGTCGTCGGCCTCGCTGAGCGAGCCGAGCATGCGGTAGCCTACGGCGCGCAGGCGCGGCCGGTGCTCCTCGAATCGCTCGGCCAGCCAGCTCTGCTCGTCCATGCCGTCACAATCCTCTGTCGTCCGGTGTCAATACGGTAGACGCCCCGTTCGAGGGCGATCACCGGAGTAGACCCCGCGATCTGTGGGGTGTCAAAGAGGTGTCGGGAAACC
This sequence comes from Thermomicrobiales bacterium, assembly GCA_025928015.1. Classification (GTDB taxonomy): domain Bacteria; phylum Chloroflexota; class Chloroflexia; order Thermomicrobiales; family UBA6265; genus JAICKJ01. Next base: position 2,691 of record JAICKJ010000019.1, on the reverse strand, counting down.
GACTCCCGGACGAACGGATCGGAGAAACAGGAATGACCATGAATGCACCCATCCTGGTGACTGGCGGCACGGGGACGCTCGGACGACTCGTGGTGTCGCGCTTGCGCGCGGCTGGCCACAATGTGCGTGTTCTCAGCCGGCACCGTCATGACGCCGAACCCGGCATCGAGTACGTCATTGGCGATCTGGCGACCGGCGAAGGACTCGACGCGATGGAGGGAGTCCGGACTATTCTGCACCTTGGCGGCAGCGCCAAGGGTGATGACGTCAAGACCCAACATCTCGTGCAAGCCGCGGCACAGGCGGGGGTCAAGCACCTGGCCTACATCTCGGTCGTCGGCGCCGACCGGGTGCCGGTCGTCAGCGGCATCGACCGGGCCAGTTTCGGCTATTTCGCCTCCAAGCTGGCTGCGGAGCGCGTCATCGAGCATGGCGGCGTGCCGTGGACGATCCTGCGCGCCACGCAGTTCCAGGAGTCGCTGCTGATGGTGGCCCGACAGATGACCAGGTCGCCCGTCATACCGGTCTTCGCTGGCGTCCGGTTCCAACCGATCGCGGCGGACGAAGTGGCGGACCGGTTGGTCGCGCTCGCTCTGGGCGGGCCGGCCGGCCGCGTGCCCGACATGGCCGGACCGCGCGTGTACGGCATGGGTGAGCTGTTTCGCGCCTATCTGCGGGCCAGTCACAAGCGTCGGCTGATCCTGCCGATCAAGCTCCCCGGCAGGGCCGCCCGCGCGTTCCGGGCCGGCGCAAATCTGGCGCCGGAGCGGACGGTGGGCAGACGAACCTGGGAAGAACTGCTGACCGAGCAGGTACGTCCCGGCAACGGTTCGTTGCATGCAGCAGCCAACGCCTGAACTGGACTGCCGCGGCCCGAGTACGATCACGCCGTCCGGCCCGAGAGGACCGGGCGGTGTTGCATCCACCGGGGTGAGCGCTACTCCAAATAGTCCTTCAGCTTGTTGGCGCGGCTGGGGTGGCGCAGCTTGCGCAGCGCCTTCGCCTCGATCTGGCGGATGCGCTCGCGGGTGACGCCGAACTCCTTGCCGACCTCTTCCAGCGTGCGGACGCGGCCGTCATCGAGGCCGAAGCGCATGTGCAGCACGTCGCGCTCGCGCTCCGAGAGGGATTGGAGCACATCCTCGACCTGCTCGCGGAGCAACTGGCGGCTGGCCGCGTCGGCCGGGGCCGGCAGCTTCTGGTCCTCGATGAAATCGCCGAGATTGCTGTCCTGCTCCTCGCCGATCGGCATCTCCAGGCTCACCGGCTCCTGGCTGATCTTCAGGATCTCGCGCACCCGGTCGGGCGTGATCTCCATCTCTGCCGCCAGCTCCTCCGTCGACGGCTCGCGGCCCAGTTCCTGCTGCATCCGGCGGCTGGTGCGGATCAGCTTGTTGATCGTCTCGACCATGTGGACCGGGATGCGGATCGTCCGGGCCTGATCGGCGATGGCGCGGGTGATCGCCTGGCGGATCCACCAGGTCGCGTAGGTGCTGAACTTGAAGCCCTTGTGGTACTGGAACTTCTCGACCGCGCGGATCAGCCCGAGGTTGCCCTCCTGGATCAGGTCGAGCATGCCCATGCCGCGGCCGACGTACTTGCGGGCGACCGAGACGACGAGGCGCAGGTTCGCCTCCGTCAGCGCGATCTTCGCCCGGCGGCCGGCGAGCTGGTAATCGCGCCAGCGACGCGCCTGCCGTTCCTCCCGCTCGGCGAAGATGTCGCGCACCTTGCGGTCGTCTGGCCAGTTGTCGCCGGTCCGGATCAGGCTTTGCACCGGCGGCGGCAGCAGCTCCCATTCGACGACCCGCTGCCGGAGCTGCTCTTCCAGCGCGTCGGCGGGGAGCCCGAACGCCTTGCAGGTCCCCGAGATCGCCTCTTTGGGCACGCCGGTGATCGGCAGGAGCCTGTCGAGGATCATCGCCTTGGTCGCGTTCGGCTGGTCCGGCGCCATCTGCCGCCAGAGATCGGCGGCCATCGGCCAACCGGCCTGGAAGGCGTGGTAGATCACCATGCCGACGTCGGCCGCCGAGGGCTCGACGCGGTCGCCGGCGGAGAGCCGGGAGATCGTCTTCGTGACGTACTCGCCGCGCTCCATCGCCTTGGAGAGCTCGACCTCACGCTCGGCGGTGAGCAACGGGACGCGGCCGATCTCCCGCAGATACATGCGGACGGGATCGTCGAGGCTCACGCCGGCGAGATCGGTCGACTCGTTGAGGGCGGCGTCGCCGCCGGTCGTGATCTCGAGATCGGCCGGCTCCTCTTCCTCTTCCAGCTCGCGCGGTGGCTCCTCGTCCGGAGCGATCTCGATCTCGACGGCGCCCGCGGTGGTCGTCCCGCCCGGCAGCAGCGCGCTCAGGCGCTCCAGACGCGCGGAGAGCGCCGACCCCTCGTCGATATCCCGCCCGCTGGGCAGCGCTTCCAGCAACGCATCGAGCGCGAGGGCGCCGTCGGCGCTGGGGGTCGTCTCCTGACCGTTCCCGCTGGTGGCGCCATTGGCGTGCTCATTCTCCGTCGCGTTCTCGCGCGGTGGCTGATTCTGGTTCTTCGATGAGGGCACAGCAACCTGCCTCGTGTGAAGGATGAATGGAGCCGAACCGATCATTCTGCCGCGCTCGCGTGCCGCTCCCGGAGCAAGGCAGAATACACGTTGTCACTGGACACTCGCAACGACGGACCGGCCCTCACCGT
>JAICKJ010000274.1 GCA_025928015.1 Thermomicrobiales bacterium | reverse complement strand
TCGAGGCGGCCGAGCGGTTCCTGATCGCCCATCAGGTCGTGGTCGAGGGGCAGATCGAGGATATCGGCACCGTCGCCATCCTCGGCTTCCGCGACCCGGACGGCAACCGGCTCATGGTCTGCCAGCGCAAGGGGTGAGGCAGATCGCCACGCCGTTTCTCCCTTTCCAACGTCCTAAAAGCTGTCATTCGGAGTGCCCGAGAGCCTGTCCTGAGCTTGCCGAAGGAAATCTCTCTGTGAGCGCATGCGAGTGCGGCCGCGCTGGAGTCGCGTTGGCCACTGGCACCCCGCCCTGCCGTCATGCTGAGCGGGCGCAGCCCCGAAGCATGACGGCCTGAGGATGTGGCCGGAGCAGACACTGTGTTCGGGAACGAGGATGCCGCTGCGGCGGGAGATTCTTCCCGCTGGTCAGAATGACAGGCGTGGGGGATCGGCAGGTGGGAACGGGTGTGGCTTCGGACTACTCCCCCCGGTCGATGCGCTCGGTCGTGATGGGCGGTTCGGCGACGGCCGGTTGGGGTTTGGTCCTGGTTCTGCCCTTCTTCTCGGGCTGCTTCATGACCTCTTCCAGCTCCAGGCCGGTCAGCTTGGTCACCGTCATCCAGATGTAGATCAGCGTACCCATCAGGACGATCATGACCGGCACGGTGATGACCGGAAAGCTGAGCGCCGTCATCTTGCCGAGCTGTTTGTTGAAGGCGTCCGTGCCGGCGGGCGCATTGACGATCGCCTTGGCCAGCGAGTAGTTGAGGATCGCGGAGAGCAGGAAGGTGCCGGCGAGCAGGTAAGTCGCCACGCCGGTCTTGCGCTCGTATTCGTCGGCGTTGCCGCGCTCGGCCAGCGCGGCGTCGATCCGCGGCTTGTCGAGCACCTGGCTGAGGATCACCCGCGCCAGCGGCTTGCCCATCCAGGCCGAGACAAGGATCGCGGCGGCGAAGCCGAGCGGCACCACCCCTTCCTTGATCGCCACCCACTTGGGGTTGAGCTTGAGGAGGCCGATCCCGCCAGTCAGCAGAACGCCGACGACGCCGATGATCGGATTGAAGCCGATGCGCTTCGACCGGATCAGCTCGTAGAGACCGTAGACGAGCGGGAAGAGCAGGGCGACGATGAATGCCTGCTGCGTCGACAGCCCGAGCTTGTCTTTCCCCCAGCTCAGGATGACGACCGGCAGGACAATGGTGAGGAAGAGGCTGAGCACGCGGCATCCTTTGGCGCAACGACGGGTCGGTCACGATGCGTTCCGGGGGCGGCGGTCGCGCACCGGGCGCCGGCGAATTCCGGACGCGAGGAGTGGTGGCCGCTTCCCATTGCACGTATTCTACGAGCAGCACGGGGGAGTTGTCCGGCAGCGTTCCGGACGGGGTTGGAGAGAGCGTCCTCACCATTGGGTGAGTCACTCATGATTCCCGGGACACGCAGACACTGGTGAGAATGATGACCTGTTTGCCGCAGGGCAGGCAGCGTGAGGACGCCCAATAGACCATGATCGACCGCTACCATGACGCGGTGTCGCGTCTCGACGCGTTGATTGAGCATGGGCCGAAGCCCGAGGACAAGTCGCGGCCGGCGGTTCAGCGTCGGGCCGAACAGCGGATGGCCCGGTTGCGCCGGTTCCTGGCCCATCTCGGCGATCCGCTAAGCGACTACCCGATCGTCCACGTCGGCGGCACGTCGGGCAAAGGCTCGACGAGCACGACGATCGCGGCGATCCTCAGCGCCGCCGGGTATCGCACGGGATTGCACACATCGCCCTATCTGCAGACGGCGGCCGAGAAGCTGCAGCTCGATGGCCGGCTGATCGATCCGGCGCTCTTCGCGGAGCTGACCGACACCGTGCTGGCCGCGCACGAGGAGTGGCGGCGGGCCGGCGGCGAGCCGCTCACCTATGGCGAGGCGTGGATCGCGCTCACCGCCCTCTTCTTCCGCCATCACGCCGTCGATCTCGCCGTCGTCGAGGTCGGCGCCGGCGGCCGCTTCGACCTGACCAACATTCTGACGCCGATCGTCTCGGTGATCACCTCGGTCGGCATCGACCACACGGCGACGCTGGGTGACACCATCGATCAGATCGCCTGGCACAAGGCGGGGATCATCAAGCCGGGCGCGCCGGCCGTCACCGCCGCCCAGGATCCGGTCGCGCTGGAGATCATCGCGGCGGCGGCGCGGGAGGCCGGAGTGCCGCTGGCCCGCGTCATTCCCGGCGAGACGTTCGCGGTTCGCTCGATCCGGCCCGATGGCACGGATTGGCGCGATATCGCGACCGGCGAGGAGTACCACATGGGGCTGGCCGGCCGGTTCCAGGCGATCAACGGCGCGACCGCGCTGGCGACCGTCAATGCGCTGCGGTCGCGCGGGTTCGCCATTCCGGATGCGGCCGTGCATGAGGGATTGACGGCCGCGCGCATCGCGGGGCGGGCGGAGCGGGTGCAGGACGATCCAGCCGTGCTGCTCGATGGAGCGCACAACCCGGAGAAGGTCGGCGCGCTCGTGGCCGATCTGCCCGATCTGCTGCCGACGCCACCCGGTGGACGGCGGATCGTCGTCCTCGGCGCGCTGGAGGCCAAACAGGCCGACCAGATGATCGCCCGTCTCGCGCCGGCGATGGACGTGCTGGTCGCCACCTCGCCGCAGGTGCTCGCCAAGCACGCGACGGCGGCGGACAGGATTGGCGACATCGCCCGGGGCGTCGGCTTTGGCGGCGAGATCATCGCCGACCCCGAGCCGGAACGCGCCATCGCGGCCGCGCTGGCGGAGGTCCACGATCCCGCGCGCGACACAGTGCTGGTCACGGGCTCGCTCTATCTGGTCGGCAACGTACGCGCGCGCTGGTATCGCGAGGACGCGATGATTGCCCAGCTGACGTGCTGGCCGCGCGCGGATGCGCGGGACGAGCGGGACGAGGTGACCGCGCGCGTGTTGCATCGAGGCGTGGTGTCATGAGTGCCTCGCCTGAGCCACCTTTCGCCGGTCCGCGCCGGCTGGCGGCCGATCCCCGCGCGCCCCGGCTGGCGCTGGCGCTGGCCCGCCTCATCGAACGTGGCGGGCGGTTGAGCGCCCTCCCCGGTCTCTACTCCACGGTCGCCGAGGATCTCGCCACGCTGGTCGCCTACGAGCGGCTCAGCATCTCCGTCTTCGACGCCGACGCCGGGATGCTGCGGATCGACTACAACAACACGTCGCTGCTCGACGTGCCGCCGGTTGGCTCGCTCTATCCCCTCAACGACTCGGTCGCGGGCGAGGTCTTTCGCTCCCGCAAGCCGCTGATCCACGCGATCAAGGAGTCGCCAGCCTATCGCGACGATGCCAAGAGGCACGCGCGCGGGATCAAGGAGATCGCCGTGGCGCCGATCGTCGTCGACGAAGTGGCGTATGGCGCGATCGCCATCAGCAGTGTCGAAGTCGGACGGTATACGGAGGACGACCTCTGGATCCTCACGACGGTGGCGAATCTGCTCGGCATGATGGTCTCCGGCATCACGTTGCGCCACGAGGCGCAGCGCAAGCGGCGAGACGCCGAATTTCTGGCGCGCCTGAGCCGGCTGCTGGCCGGCAAGCGGGAGACGCCCGAGATCAGCCAGGCGATCGTCGATCTGCTGGCGCCGGAGCTCGGCAAGACGTGCATGGTCTTCCTCGCGACGGACGAGGGACGGTTCAATCTGGCCGCGGTGAGAGCAGTCGATCCCGCCCTCACCGCCCGCGCGCAGTATATCGGGACGTCGCTGTGCGAGCTCCCCAGGTCGCGGACCGAGGAGCTGGCGGCGAAAACGCGCCGCGGCGTTCCCCTCGTCCTTCAGCGCAAGGGCGCGGAGGATGACGTCGAGCTCGCCTCCGGACTCCGCCAGTTCTTTCAGTACGGGATCAGCGAGATCACGACCATGCCGATCTTCGCCGGCACGGATCTGATCGCGTCGGTGGCGGCGATGGAGCTGAGCGGAGACGCCGACGAGCTGCCGGAGCGGCCACCACTGACCGCGAGCCAGCTCGAGTTGCTGCGGCTCGCGGCTGAGCAGGCGACGCCGGCGCTCATCAACGCCCGGCTGCACGAATCGTTGCAGCAGGCCTATCACGAGAGCGAAACGCTGCGGCATATCGGGCAGGATCTGGCGCGTAGCCGCGATACGCATCAGGCGCTGGCGCTGGCGTGCCGGGCGGTCTACGCGCTCTTCAACGCCGACTATGCCGGCGTCGTGCGGCTGATGCCGGATGGCAGCATGCGCTGGGAATCGGTGATCGGGAATCGCACGGCGCGTCACGCCAGCGGGCCGTTCTCGCCGTCGCTGGTGCGGCCGATCAGGGAGGGGCATGTGCTGGTGACGCAGGATTTCCCCAACGACGTCCCGATGTCCGTCGACGCCTACCCGGTCGCGCTCGCCGAGGGCCTGCGCTCGTCGCTGGTCGTGCCGATCATGGTCGCGGGCGAACCCATCGGCGCATTGGCGATCGGGTTCCGCAACCGGCGGCCGATCCGCGAGGGCGACATCCGGATGGGACAGGCGCTGGCTCACACGCTGGCGTCCGCCATGCAGGCCATCACCCGCGCTACCGCGGGGGCGTGACGCTCGCTGTGGGCGCCGCCAACAGCGAACCCGGTGGTCCGTGTTCGGACCGCCGGGTGTTGTTCACGCTGTTCGCCTGAAAGTGGGCTCAGGCGCTCGGGTTCTCCCGCGCCTCCTTGACGTAGGCGGCGATGCCGATGATGGCGAGGATGACGCCGATGATCATCATCCAGGCGCCGGCGTCGACCTGAAACGAGCCGGTATCGGCGAAGGCGACGCCGATGCCGTAGACGACCAGACCGACGCTCGCGAGGACCAGACCGACCGCAGCCAGAATGGAACTGATCTCCTTCATCATCGCTTCTGCTCCTTGCGGCGCATTGCATCTCGCCGCTCGCTGACCGGCCACGGTTCGATCCCGGGCATCGATCCTCCGCCCCACGTTGCTGTCGCAAGGCTACCGAAACCACGCCGCGCCGTCGAGGGCGGGCGGGATAGCCGCGGCCCGGGCGGGGCAAGGGTGCCC
>JAICKJ010000072.1 GCA_025928015.1 Thermomicrobiales bacterium | reverse complement strand
TATGGTGAGGATGCATGGAGACGGTCCACGCGCTGACGCAGCGGACGGACAAGACGGCGCTGCGTCGGGCGATCGAGATCAATATCTACGGTGTCGGGCTGGCGGCATTCTGGACGACGCTCAACACGCTTCTGCTGCCCGGCCGCATCTCCGACGTTGTGCCCGACGCGCTGCGCGGTTCCGGATTGGGGCTGATCAGCTTCCTCGGCATTGGCGTGGCGGCATTGGTCCAGCCGGTCGCCGGCCATCTGAGCGATTTCGCGCCGTTGCCGGACCGGCGGCGGCCGTTCATCTGGGACGGCACCGCGCTGATGGTCCTCTGGCTGGCGGTCTTCTGGACGGTGCCGACCTTCTGGCTGCTTGTGCTCGCCTACATCCTCGTGCAGATCGCGAGCAACGGTGCCCAGGCCGCCTTCCAGGCGTTGATCCCCGACCTCGTGTCGAAGGAGAATCGGGGCCTCGCTTCGGGCATGAAGAACGCGCTGAACGTGCTCGGCATCGCGCTCGGCCTGCTCGTCGTGCAGCTCGTGCAGAAGCTGACGGGCAGTGACACGCTGAGCGTCGTCTATCTGGCGCTTGTGCTGGTGGTGACCGCGGTGCTCACGAAATGGTGGGTGCCGCCGGTGACGCCCTTACCAGAGGACCGGAGGCCGGAGAGCATCCGGGCGCTCTTCGACCTGGGCCGCCTGGCGCGGTCGTTCGTCGAGACATTCCGGGCGCACGCGCGCTTCGCCCACGCCGTTCTCGCCCAGTTTCTCTTCCTCCTCGGCGTCTACCCATTGCAGCGCTTCCTGCTCTATCTGCTGGAGGACCGGTATCACATCGAGAACGCGGTCGAGCAGGCGGCCGGGGTGCTCGTGGTGGCGATCGTCCTCGGCATCGGCGCGGCGATCGGCGCCGGCGTGCACTCGGACGCGATCGGCCGGGAGCGCGTGCTGATCGGCGCGGTCTTCATTGGCTGCGTCGGGTTGATCGGCGTCGCGCTCGGACCCTCCGCGTGGATCGCGGCGCTCGGCGGGATGCTGGTGGCGATCGGCGCCGGCAGCTTCATGGCCGTCATCTGGGCGATGCTGAGCGGCGACATCCCAGAGGGGCAGGGCGCGCAGTTCTACGGGCTGGCGAATCTCGCGGTCGCGGGGTCGAGCGCGCTGGCCGGCGCCTGGGGCCGGCTGATCGACGCCGCCGGTCGCTTCCTCCCCGGCGACGCCTACGGCATCAGCTTCACCATCGCCACCGTGATCAGCCTGACGAGCCTCTTCCCGCTCCGCTGGCTCGCCGCGCGCCAGGAGGAGAAGAACTGACGGGGACCCGGAGCCACGACGACCGCGGCCGGAGACACTGTCGGGGCGGGCAACGCAATTGCGTTAGGAGGCGGTGGAGGAGGCAGGCGAGCGGGCCGATGGGACATATCGAACATGCGCCATCCTGGGGCGAGGTGCGCCGGGCGGCCGAGATCAACGTCTTCGGCATCGGGCTGGCGGCGCTCTGGACGGCGCTCAACACACTCCTCCTGCCCGGGCGCGTGGCCGATGTGGTGCCGGCGGCCCTGCGCGGCAGCAGTCTCGGCCTCATCTCCTTCCTCGGCGTCGGGGTCGCGACCCTCGTGCAGCCGGTCGCCGGCCACGCCAGCGATAGCGTGCCACTCGCCGACCGGCGGCGGCCCTTCATCTGGGGCGGCACGGCGCTGACCATCTTCTGGCTGGCGATCTTCTGGATCGTGCCGGATTTCTGGCTGCTCGCCGCCGCCTACATCCTCTTGCAGATCGGGAGCAACGGCGCCCAGGCGGCGTTCCAGGCGCTGATCCCGGACCTCGTGCCGGAGGAGCGGCGTGGTCTCGCCTCGGGGGTCAAGAACGCGATCTTCGTCGTCGGCGTCGCCTTCGGGCTGCTCGGCGTGCGCCTGGCGCTGGCGTTGACGGGGAGCGCGACCGGCGGGCTCGTCTTCCTGATGGTGGTGATGGCCCTCAGCGCGATCCTGACGATCTGGTGGGTGCCGGTGGTGCCGCCATTGCCGGCGAAGCAGCGGTCACATCGCGCCGGATTGATCCTCGGCCTGAGGCAGCTCTTGCGCCGCTTCGTCGCCGTCTTCCACACCCACGTCCATTTCGCGCGAGCCGTGCTGACCCAGTTTCTCTTCCTGCTCGGCGTCTTCCCGCTCATCCATTTCCTGATCTACTTCCTGCAGGACCGGTTCGACCTCGACGACGCGGCCCAGGAAGCCGCGGGCGCGCTGGCGGTCGCCGTCGTGCTGGCGGTCGCCGCGGCGCTGATCGCCGGGGCGCTGGCGGACCGGTTCAGCCGGCGCCTCATCCTCAACGTGGCGATCGTCGCGACCGGGCTCGGCGTGCTGGGCATCGCTTTCGGACCGACGCTGGGCTTGGTGACGATTGCCGGGAACGTCGTGGCGATGGGCACCGGGGCATTCCTGGCGGTGATGTGGGCGCTGCTCAGCGATGACATTCCGGCGGGGCAGGGCGCGCAGTTCTACGGGCTCGCCAACATCTCGATCGCCGGGGCAAGCGCGCTCGCGGGCGCCTGGGGGCCGCTGCTGGACGCAGCCGGCCATTTTCTCGGGAATCAGTCCTACGTCGTCGCCTTCGCGCTGGCGGCGCTCTTCACCTTCGCTAGCCTGTTCCCATTGCGCGGTCTCGCAGCGTGGTCGGCAGCCGGAACGGGCAACGATTAGTGATGGTCGCGGAACCGGTCAAATGACCGCGGTCTGTGCTGTTGCGCGCGGACCTCCGACCCTCAGGTAGAGGGAGGGCACGACGAACAGGTTGAGCAAGGTAGAGGTGACCAGGCCGCCGAGGATGACGATCGCCATCGGATGTTCGATCTCATGGCCCGGGATGCTGCCAGCGACAATCAGCGGCGCGAGCGCGAAGCCGGTCGCGAGCGCCGTCATCAGGATCGGCGCGAGCCGCTCGCGTGCGCCTCGGAGTACCAGGTCGGAGCCGAACGGCATGCCCTCCACGTGTTCCAGATGCTGATAGTGGCTGATGAGCATGATGCCGTTGCGGGCGACGATGCCGAGCACGGTCAGGAACCCAACCAGCGATCCGAGGGAGATCACTCCATCGCCCATCCAGGCCGCGATGGCGCCGCCAACCAGCGCGATCGGCAAGGTCAGGAAGGAAAGGATCGCCAGCCGCCAGGGGCCGAAAGAGACTTTCAGCAGCAACAGGATCCCGATCATGGCGGCGATGGCGAAACCCAGCAACTGGTTCTGGGCGGACTGCCGCTCGGCGTATTCGCCCAGCATCTCGGCGTGGTATTCCAGAGGAAAGGCGACGGAGTCCAGACGCTGCTGGATTTCCGTGGCGACGGCGCCCAAATCGCGCCCGCGCACGTTGGCGCTCACCTCGACGTATCGGGAAAGCCCTTCGTGATGGATCACGTTGGGCGTGGGCATGATTCGCACATCAGCCACGTCACCGAGGCGCACCTGTCCACCGCGCGGCGTATCGAGCAACATCTCCTTGATCGCGGTCAAGTCGTTGCGGGTCGCCGGCGTGCCCCAGACACGGACGTCGTAGGTGCGGCCTCCCCAGTAGAGGTCACCAACCTCCTCGCTACCGACGATCGCGGCAACCGCGCGCCGGACATCGCCGGGCTTCAGCCCATGGCGCTGCGCCGCGGTGAGATCGACTTTGATCTCGATCTGCGGCTCGTCCACCTGGAGTTCGACATGGACCTCGGCTGCGCCTTCGACCCCCTCGATCAACCCCCGGATCTCGTCCGCTTTCTCGTGCAGGATGCCGAGATCCTGCCCGTAGACGCGAACGACGATCGCATCGCTGGAACCGGTCAGCACCTCGCGGATGCGCTCCTTGAGATAGGTCTGGACGTCGCGGTAGAGGCCTGGATAGCCGTCGACCGCATTCTGGATCGCCGTGACCGTCTTGTCATAGTCGACACTTGGGTTAACACTGATCCAGTTCTCACCGAAGTACACACCGACCACCTCGTCGGCCGATTCCGCCTGGCCGATGTGGGCGCCGAAATTCCGGACGCCGGGGATGGCGCGGAGCTCGCGGCTGCCGAGCGTCGTGATCCGGATCATCTCCCCATGGGATGTCCCCGGTTGTGTCAACCAATGCATCAGGAAATCGCGCTCCTTGAACGACGGGAGCAGGGATTGTCCGAGCTGTGGCAGCACGAGCACGCCGGCTAGGGCCACCAGCGTCAGGGTGCCGTACGCCCATTGCGGCGCGCGGATGATGCGCGCGAGACCCGCGGAGTAGGCGCGCTGCAGGCGTGGGACGATTGGCGATTCACGTTTCTCCAGCGGCGCGTTGCGGAGCAGGATCAGGGCCAGCACCGGTGTGACGGTGAGCGCGACGACCAGCGAGGCGAGCAGCGCCAGGGCATAGGAAAGGGCCAGTGGCCGGAAGAAGGCGCCGGTCAGCCCTTGCAGGAAGAAGACGGGAGCAATCGCCACAACCTCGATCAACGTGGCGTAGACGATGGCGCTGCGGACCTCGAGCGAAGCTTCCAGGATGATTTGCGCCGTCGTCTTGTCCGTGCCTTCACGGCGGTATTGGCGGAGGCGGCGGACGACGTTCTCGATATCGATGATCGCGTCGTCGACCACGTCGCCCAAGGCGATCACAAACCCCGCCAGGATCATCGTGTTGACCGTCGCACCCCGAAGATAGAGCACCAGACCGGCCGCGACGAGCGACAGGGGAATGGCGACCACGCTGATCAACGCCACGCGCCATTCGAAGAGGAAGAGCGCGAGCATGACCATCAGCAGGAGCGCGCCGAGCACCAGCGACGACGTCAGGTTGTCGATCGCTTGTTCGATGAAGGTCGCGGGCCGGAAGATGGTGGTGTCGATATCGAGCCCCGTCAGACCGGGTTGCATCTCCTCGATTGCCGCTTCGACGCCGCGGGTCACTTCGAGCGTGTTGGCCCACGGCAGTTTCTCGACGATGAGCATCAACCCTTCGCCGCCGTTGATGACCGCATCACCGACGAGCGGCTGGTGATCGACCACGATCGTCGCCACGTCGCCGAGGCGGACGGTCCGCCCGTTCTGCTGCACCACGACTACCCGCGCCATGTCGGATGGCGCCTGGATTGGCAGGACATGCTGGACATTCAACCGTTGATTGGGTGTGTCGATGAACCCGCCGGCGCCGACCACGGCGCCGCTCGAGAATTTCAGCAATCCTGTGTCCAGCGAATCCGCCGTGACCCGCATGACCTGCTCAAGGGTGATGCCGTGCTCCTTGAGGCGAGCCGGATCGACCTGGACGTAGAGCATCTGCTTGCGCTGTCCCCAGATCGCCACGTTGGCGACCCCCGGCACTCCGAGCAACCGCGCCCGGATGGTCCAGTAGGCAGTCATCGATTGGTCGATCATCGAGAGCGTCGGCGAGGAGATGCCGATCTTCATCACGCGGCTGGTCGAGGAGAGCGGTTGAATCATCACTGGCGGCGCGGCCCAACTCGGCAACGTCGCCTGCACGGAGGCAAGCCGCTCCTGGACCAACTGGCGCGAAGTGATGAGATCGGTGCCGGGGTTGAAGATCAGGACGATCGAGGAGAGCTGTGGCACCGATTTGGAGCGCATTACATCGAGACCCGGCACGCCCTGGAGCGCCTGTTCGAGCGGGATGGTGATGAGTTGCTCGACCTCGGTGGCCGAGAGGCCGAGACAGGCGGTCTGCACTTCGACCCGGGGCGGCGCGAACTCGGGGAAGACATCCACCGGGGTATCGCGCAGACGCGCCACGCCGAAATACATCATCGCGACGGCGGTCGCCACCACCAGAAACCGGTATTTCAGGCTCGACCCCACTATCCAGCGCATCATCGGTGGGTCACCTTTCTGGCCTGACGATCGTCTCCGGAATCATGGCGCCGCGCGCCGACCGCTCAGTGGCCGACGCCGTATTCGGCGCCGAGCAGCTCCGACGCGCCGACGACGACCACGGCGGTGCCTGCTGGTGGACCGGCGCTGAGGATCGCGCGGTCACCCTCGATCGACTCCACGGTGATCGCCTGCCGGACATAGACCAGCCCGGACGGGTTGGTGTAGGCCCACGTCTTCCCCTCGGCGTCGTAGATCACCGCCGCATAGGGAATCATCGGTCGTGTGGCGCCGTTGACCGTTTCGTTCTGGGCTGGCGCCGTCTTGATATCCAGCCGGCGGGCCGCGTCGGCGGTGAGGGTGATGCGGCTCAACTCCGAGCCGGCGATCGCCTCCACCACGGCCGGTTCATCGTGTGTGCTCGTCTGTCCCTGGGTGTCGCTCCGGCCGCCGAGCGTCTGGCTGAGCATCACCACGATCAGGGCAAACACGGCGATGACCATGAACGAAATGACCGTCTGACGGGAAACGTGGGTATGTCGGAAGGTGGCCTGCATCTCTCATCATCCTTCGCGCGGAACTGTCTGTCAGTCCGCGATGCCGCCGGCGGCCGGGCTGGTCGGCAGCGGGTATCCGACCACGCGCGCGGTGCCGGGGCTAGGGGCGAATCGGGCGTAGAGGAACGGCACGACGAACAGGTTCATCAGCAACGTAGTCACCAGCCCACCGACGATGACGACCGCCATCGGATGCAGTAACTCATGACCGGGACCCCGGCCCATGATGAGCAGTGGTGTGAACGCCAGTGCGGTCGCCAGCGCCGCGGCGACGATGGGAACGACCCGCTCCCGGGTGCCTTCGCGGACCAGGTCCAGCCCCGTCAGTGATTCGTTGGCTGCGCCGAGACGGGCGTAGGTCCGGAAGAGCAGGATGAGGAAGCGGGCGTTGATCCCCGCCAAGGCGAGGAAGCCGAGCAAGGAACCGATCGAGACGTCGCCACCAGTCGCCGCGACGGCGAAGAGCCCGCCACCAAGCCCCACGGGCAGCGAGAGCGCCGCCAGCGTGGCCATTCGCCAGCTGGCGAAGCATGCCTGGAGCAACAGGTAGATGGCGATCACCGCGGCGATGCCGAAGCGGAAGAACTGCCGCTCGGTTGCCAGGCGGTCAGCTCGCGGGGTGAAGACGTCCGTGTGGTACTCGCGTGGCAACGTGATCCCCGCCAGCCGCTCCTCGACATCATCGGCGACGGCGTTGATATCGCGTCCGCTGACAACGATGTGGACATCGGCGAAGCGGGAGACGGCATCATGCCGGATCACGGTCGGCACGGGCGCCACGTGTACCGACGCAACGTCGCCGAGGCGCACCTGCCCACCGGATGGCGTGTCGATCCGCAGATTCTTGATGGCGGTCAGGTCGTGTCGGGTCTCCGGGATGCCCCAGACGATGACATCGAAGACCTTCTGCTGCTCGAAGAGACTGCCGACATGGATACCGGATACGAGCGCGGCCGCCGCGCGGCGAACATCGCCCGGCTTCAGCCCATAGGCTTGCGCCTTGGCCAGATCGACCTGGATTTCGACCTGCGGCTCGACGGGCTGGCGGTCGATGCGCGCGGCGGAGACACCGTCGATCCCGGCCATGGCCTGGCGAATCTCCTCGGCCTTCCCGTCGAGTGCCGCCAGATCTTGACCGAAGACGCGGACCACGACCTCGTCTCGCTCGGTCATGGCGCGTCGGACGTCACTCATCTGCTGTTCGACATAGGTCAGCTCATCGTGGTCGATGCCGGGATAGCCAGCGACGATCTGCTGGACCGCCGCCACCGTCCGGTCGTAGCCGGCGCGCTTGTCGATGGCAACCCAGAGCTCGCCGGAATTGATGTTGACGATCTGGTCGGAGCTCTCGGCCCGGCCGATGTGGGAGCCGACGAAGGTCACTCCCGGCACGGTGCGCAACTCGGCCGCCACCCTCGCGCTGATTCGTTGCATCTCGGGATGGGATGTGCCGGACACGGCTTGCCACTGGATCACGAGGGTCTGCTCCCGGAATCGCGGGTCCATGGTCAGGTCGAGCGCCGGGAACGTCAGGAAGCCGGCGAGGAGCACCAGCGTGAATCCCGTCAGCATCAGCCAGGGTCGCCGTGCCGTCCCCGTGAGTGCCGCGTCATAGCTCCGGACGATCCGGGCCGCGACCGGGGAGCGCCGCAATCCGCGGCCGCGCAGCATCACCAGGGCTAACGCCGGCGTCACCGTCAGCGCTACGGCGAGAGAGGCGAGCAGCGCGACCACACACGCCAGCGCCAGGGGACGAATGAAGGCGCCGTCCAGCCCGCCGGCGTAACCGATGGCGAAGATGGGCACCATCGCCGCCATCATGATCAGCGTGGCGTAGAAGACCGGACCGAAGACGTCGAGAATGGCCCGCGCGATGCTGGCCGCCCGCGCGTCCGCTCCATCCGGCTGGTCCTGGCGCAACCGCTGGGTGATGCGGTCGACGCCGACGATCGTGTCGTCGATGATCACCGCCAAGGCGATCACGAGGCCCGCCAGAATCATCGCGTTCATGGTCACCCCCCAGAGATGGAGGGCGAGGGTGGCCGCGACGACCGAGAGCGGGATGGTGATTGCGCCGATCAGGGCGAGGCGCCACTCGAAGAAGACGAGCCCGATCACGATGACGACCAGCAGCAGGCCGATGAAGGCGGCCGAGGTGAGATTGTCGATCGCCTGCTCAATGAAGGTCGCCGGCCGGAAGACGGTCGTGTTGACGTCCACGCCGGCCATGCCGGGCGCGAGCCGGTCAATCGTCGCTTCGAGATCGCGGGTGACTGCGAGGGCGTTGGCCTCGGGGAACTTCTCGACGACCAGGATCAGCCCCTGGTCGGACCAGGCGGTCGCGTCGCCGATCAGCAGCTGATGATCCTCGACCACGGTGGCTACGTCACCGAGCTTAACCGGTTGGCCATTGACGACGAGCGCCTTTCCGCCTGACCCCTCCAGTGTCACCTGCGCGAGGTCATCGGGCGAGGTGATGGGCAGGATGTGTTGAATACCCATCCGCTGGTTGGGCGTTTCAATGAAGCCGCCGGTGCCGGGCGTCGAGGCTCGGACGAATGAGAGCGGCGAGACCCAAAGCGCATTCGCGGAGGTCGACACGACTTGATTGAGGGTGACGCCTTGGGCCTGGAGTTTCGCCGGATCGACATGCACCTGGAGTTGCCGTTCGCGCTGCCCCCAGATCGCGACGTTGGCCACGCCAGGCACGCCCATCAGCGCGGGCTTGACGGTCCAGCGCGCCAGCATGGACAACTCGATGGGCGTCAGGTCCTTCGAGTCCAGCCGGATCATCAGGACCCGGCTGGTGGAGGAGAGGGGTTGCAGCATGACCGGCGGCTTGGACACCTTGGGCAGGTCGCGCCCCCGTGCCAGGCGTTCCTGGACCATCTGGCGCGCGCGCAGCGGATCGGTGCCCGGCTCGAAGACGAGGACGATGGATGACAGGCCCGGCACCGATTCCGAATGGATGGAATCGAGCCAGGCCACGCCATTGAGCATCGTCTGCTCCATCGGCGCGGTGATCAGCTGTTCGACTTCGACGGCGGAGAGCCCAAGCGCCTCGGTCTGGATCTCGACGTAGACCGGCGAGAATTCGGGCAGGATATCGACCGGCATCTGGCGGAGTTGCGTGAGGCCGGCGTACACGACGGCGATGGCAACCGTGATCGCCAGAAGTGGAAGCTTGAGACTCGACCCCACGATCCAGCGCATCATCTGCGGGCACCTTTCCGGGCGGACTGGCGCCGGCCCTGATTCGGGTCCCCCTTGTGCCTGTGGATTTGTCGCTGGGAAATCGCTGACGGCGATGCCCATGCGGCGGTCCATTGGTCCCTGTGGCCCAAGTGAACTTATGTCGCACGAACAATAATGTTTGCCCCAGCTAAAGATTAACGCCACTGTATCAGGAATGGCGGTCCACTGCAAGAGCCGGGCGCGCTCGTAGTGACGGGGGAGCGCGGCAAAGCGCCGCGCTCCTCGTCGTCGGGATGTTGCCCCTGGGATTATTTGCCCGGCTTGAGCTTGACGGCCGTGGCGATCTCGCGCTCGACCCGGTCCTCGTGCGGACTGCCGTGCAGCTGGACCGGCGTGCTCTCCTTGGCGCGGATGCGCAGGTTGAGCAGCTCGACGAAGACCGAGAAGGCCATCGCGGTGTAGATGTAGCCCTTCGAGATGTGCTGGCCGAAGCCCTCGGCGACGAGCGACATGCCGATCAGGATCAGGAAGCTGAGCGCCAGGATCTTGATCGTCGGATGGGTGTCGACGAACTCGCTGATCGGCTTCGAGGCGACCATCATGATGCCGACGGCGATCATGACGGCGGCGACCATGACGGCGAGGTCATCGGCCATGCCGACGGCGGTGATGACCGAGTCGAGCGAGAAGACGATGTCGAGGAACATGATCTGGACGATCGTGCCGGCGAAGGAGGCCGCGGCCCGGCCCGCGCTCTCGGAGGGTTCGGCGCCCTGGAGCTTCTCGTGGATCTCCGTCGTCGATTTGGCGAGCAGGAAGAAGCCGCCGATGATCAGGATCAGGTCGCGGCCGGAGATCTCATGGTCGAGGACCGAAAAGAGCGGGGCGGTGAGCCCGATCACCCACTTGAGCGAGAAGAGGAGCAGGATGCGCGTGAGCATCGCGGCGGCGAGGCCGAGGATGCGGGCCCTGTCCTGCTGGTGTTTGGGCAGTTTGCCTGCCAGGATGGAGATGAAGATGATGTTGTCGACGCCGAGGACGATCTCCAACGCCGTCAACGTGATCAACGCCGACCAAATGTTTGGATCGGTGAGCCAACTCAACGAGGGTACCTTGCCTCCCTGATTGTCCGGCGCGCCGTGATTGGCCAAAGAACGCGCGCCGACTTGCGGAATCATGAACGCCGTGACCCAACGCGGGTCGCGGCGTAGACCAGGCGGTTCCGAACCGGTGCTGACGGGGGCGCTATCAGCGCTCGCCCGCCGGGTTCGTCTCAGAAACGCAGGATGATTCTAGCATCAGGCGGCGGAGGTACGGTACTTCTTCTCCTTCGCGTCTTGCCGCTCCCACGGCATCGGCCGGACGGTGAGTATGTGCACGGGCAAGTCTTCTTCGACCTGCATCTCGACCAAGCGATGGATGTAAAGATCGCTCACCTCATCGGTATCCTCAACGTCCACGATGGCAGTGATGTAGACCCCGAACGGTTCATCACCGACACCATGCCACCGATTGTACCGAGCATTTGTGCCGGGCGTGGTCGGCGCTGAGATTGATGGATTCCACCGCCGCAATTCGAGGTCGCGCCGGCCGGCGAAGGAGTGGGAACGGGCCGTTGACACGGGCCGGGCCGGCCGGTAGGATGGGAACACTTGTTCTATCGCCCGGGCTGGTGGGCGATGGTGGAAGGGGAGCTGTCATGACCGCGGATGTGCAACCGCTGCTCTGGGTGCCGGAGATCGACCGGGCGCTCGCGTTTTACCGCGATGCGCTCGGCTTCGAGACGCTCTTCACCGGGATGAATCCGAAGACCGGGGACACCGGCACGGCGGCGGTCCGGTACCGCGGCGCGGTCCTCATCCTCTCGGCACTCGATCTCTTCGCGCCGGACGGCGACCAGGCGCCGGGCGGCGTCTCGCTCTATTTCCACGTCGATGAGGACCTGGATGCGCTCTTCGCCCGCTGGAAGGACGCGCCGGGCGGCCGGGCCGTCGCCGCGCCGGCCGATCAGTGGTGGGGCGACCGCACTTTCATCCTCGCCGACCCGTTCGGCTACCGGCTGATCATCAGCCGTCCGGTTGGCGCCGCCGGCGCGTAATCAGGTTCAGCAGGACGTCTCCGATCCGTCCGCCGCGTGGCGGACCGTGCCCGCGTCGCCCCGCCCAGTTGTGCATAAGGAGCTCACCATGCATCCACCGCGTCATCATGCGGTGACCGACGAGTCCGGGAAAGGGTCCGAACGCGAGGATCTGAAGCTGCCGGATTTCGCCGATCCGGTCTGCCCACTCTGCGGGACGGCCCTGCGGCTGCGGCCGCTCATCGTCTACAACCCGGTTAGGCTGCGCCGGGAGCAGATCGACGAATTGCTCTGGTGCCCGAACGTGCAGTGCGATTTCGCGTATCCGCTCACGGCGCTGGTGCGGAAGATGCTCGCGGCATAACGCGGAGCACTGCTCGCTCCGACTGGAGATTTCTTCAGAAGGGATGGATAGGTCATGGAGAACCGCTACCTGGTTGCACTCTTTCAGCATCATAAATGGTCGAATCTGACGCTGATCGACTTCTGCGCGGACCTGAGTGCCGACACGCTCGAACTGAGCGTGCCCGGCACGTTTGGCGGGGTTCGGCAGACGCTCGTCCACGTCATCGCCAACGAAGAGCACTACCTCTCCTTCTTTCCGGGCAGCGGCATCATGCAGACAATCCACCAGCGCGGCGAATTTCAGGGCTTTCCGGCGCTGCGCGCGGCCGCGGTGCGGACCGCCGACGCGTTCATCAATCAGGCGCGGACGTTGCCGAACGATGCGTCCTGGCAGGTGGAGTACGAGGGCGAGACCGTCACGGTCGATCCGGCCTTTCCCCTGATCCAGGCGATCCACCACGGCACCGAGCACCGCAGCCAGATCCGGACGATCCTCTCTACCCACGGCTTCGCACCGCCGGAGATCGACGGCTGGACCTACGACGCAGCGATGACGCGGCGCTGAACCAGCCATCACTTCACCGATGAGACACTGCTCGCAACCGCCCAGGCGTCGCGCTCCCGGCGCGGCGTGGGCGATTTGTCTTGCTCCCGGCCACGGTTCGGCGTAGGATGCAAATGAATTCCGACGATTTTGGTCGGAATACCGCGTGCGGGTGGGATAGTCGCGGGAATCCCGAGTGCGGTGGTATACTTTGGCGGCGGTAACGAGACTCATTCTCAACTTCGTGCGTGCACGAGGCAGCCACCCAGCACAGCAAAGGACAACGGGTTCCGTGGCCACGATGGAAGGATTTCGCAATACGACGCAGCGCGCGGTCATCCTGCAGGAAGTGCGGGCGGCCGAGCGGCACCTCACCGCCGGTGAGATTTTCGAGCGCGTGCGCCGGCGGTATCCGACGATCGCCTACGGGACGGTCTACCGGACGCTCCATTTGCTGGCCGAGCACGGGTTGATCCAGGAGCTCACGTTCGCCGACCAGGCCAGCCGCTTCGACCGCCGGGCCGACCGGCATGATCACGTCCATTGCACCGCGTGCGGGGCGCTGATCGACGTCGACGTCCCGGTCGCGCTGATCGCGCGGCATGTGGCGGAAGAGCAGACCGGCTTCGAGATCACCAGTCACCACACGATGTTCTCCGGCCTCTGCCCGGCTTGCGCCGCGAAACAGCGCCGGGCCGGCCGGACGCAGCGGGAGAAGACCGCCGCGTCCTAGCGCGGCGTCGCGGACCGGTTGGTGCGCGCGGTGCCACGAACCGGCCGATCACGAGGATCAGGGGCGCGCCACGAGGCGGCCCATGTCAGTTTTCAGGTTTCAGCCACGGCGCAGGGGCGCCGGGAAGCGATGTTACGGAGGGTAGCGCAGTCACTATGGTCGAGTCGTCCAACGTGCCAATGTTCGAGATCGAGGATCTCCACGCCGTCATCGAGGACAAGGAAATCCTCAAGGGTGTCAACCTGACGATCAATCAGGGCGAAATCCACGCGCTGATGGGTCCGAATGGCTCCGGCAAGAGCACGCTGGCCAACATCCTGGCCGGTCATCCGTCATACGAAGTTACCGAGGGGTCGATCCGCTTCTGGGGCGAGGACATCCTCGAGCTCTCCCCGGACGAGCGGGCGCGCAAGGGCATCTTCCTCGCCTTCCAGTACCCGACGGTCATCCCCGGGGTCTCGATGGCGAACTTCCTGCGCATGGCGGTGACCAACACGCGCAACGCCCGCGCCGAGGAAGCGGCCGCGAAGAACGGCGGCGGCGAGGCGGCGAAGATGACGCCGCGCGAGTTCCGCAAGCTGATGCGGGAGAAGATGCGCCTCCTCAAGATGGACGACTCCTTCGCGAGCCGTTATCTGAACGAGGGCTTCTCGGGCGGCGAGAAGAAGCGAGCCGAGATTCTGCAGATGGCGCTCCTGGAGCCGACGATGGCGATCCTCGACGAGACCGACTCCGGGCTCGATATCGACGCGCTGCGCGTCGTCTCCGAGGGTGTCAACAATCTCGCCGGCCCGGACCTGGGTCTGCTGCTGATCACCCACTACCAGCGGCTGCTCAACTACATCAAGCCGGACTACGTCCACATCATGATGGATGGCCGCATCGTCCAGGAGGGTGGCCCGGAGCTGGCGGTGGAGCTGGAGCAGAAGGGGTACGAGAAGCTGCGGGCGGAGTACGGCGCCGCCGTGTAGGGGGCGGACCTTGATGTTCGCCCGGTGGGCCGAGAGCAAGCTCGGCCCCGCCCCGGGACGATTCACGTAGAGGCCGAGCTCGATCTCGGCCCAACAGGAGAACGCAATGGTCGCCACACCAAAGCCACAAGTCGACATCGGTGAGTACAAGTACGGGTTCCGCGACGAAGAGGACTACTTCTTCAAGGCGAAGAAGGGGCTGAGCCGCGAAGTCGTCGAAGAGCTGTCGGCGATGAAGGGCGAGCCGGAGTGGATGCTCGAATTCCGCCTCAAGTCGCTCGAGCACTTCATGAAGCGTCCGATGCCCAACTGGGGCAGCGAGGAGCTCAAGGAGCTCAATTTCGACGAGATCTTCTATTATGTCCGACCGACCGAGGGCCAGAGCAGCAAGTCGTGGGACGAGGTGCCGCCGTACATCAAGGACACGTTCGAGAAGCTCGGCATCCCGGAGGCGGAGCGGAAGTTCCTCGCCGGTGTCGGCGCGCAGTACGAGTCGGAGGTCATCTACCACTCGTTGCGTGAGGACCTCGAGAAGCTCGGCGTCGTCTTCCTCGACATGGACGGCGCGGTCCGCGACTACCCGGACCTCGTCAAGCAGTACTTCGGCACGATCATCCCCTACAACGACAACAAGTTCGCCGCGCTGAACTCGGCGGTCTGGTCGGGCGGGTCGTTCGTCTACGTGCCAAAGGGCGTGCGCGTCGAGGTGCCGCTGCAGGCCTACTTCCGGATCAACGCCGAGAACATGGGCCAGTTCGAGCGGACGCTGATCATCTGCGAGGATGATTCCTACGTCCACTACGTCGAAGGCTGCACGGCGCCGACCTATTCAACCAACAGCCTCCACTCGGCGGTGGTCGAGATCATCGTCAAGGACGGGGCGCGCTGCCGCTACACGACGATCCAGAACTGGTCGAAGAACGTCTTCAACCTCGTCACCAAGCGCGCCGCGGCCTACCGGAACGCGACGATGGAGTGGGTCGATGGCAACCTCGGCTCCAAGGTGACGATGAAGTACCCGGCGGTCTGGATGATGGAGCCGGGCGCGCGCGGCGAGGTGCTCTCGGTCGCCTTCGCCGGCGACGGCCAGCACCAGGACGCGGGCGCCAAGATGGTCCACGTCGCGCCGCACACCTCCTCGCAGATCACCTCCAAGTCGATCTCCAAGGGGACCGGCCGCAGCTCCTACCGCGGGCTGGTGAAGGTCCACAAGGGGGCAGAGCACGTCCGCAGCAACGTCGTCTGCGACGCGCTGCTGCTCGACGAGACGAGCCGGAC
>JAICKJ010000304.1 GCA_025928015.1 Thermomicrobiales bacterium | reverse complement strand
GGCCGCCGCGCAGCTCGTCGGCGGCGGCGACTGGATCGACGCGCTGCAGGACGGGCTGGAGACGGAGGTCGGCGAATACGGCCACTCGCTCTCGATGGGCCAGCGGCAGCTCGTCGCCCTCGCCCGCGTGCTGATCCAGGACCCGGCCATCGTCATCCTCGACGAGGCGACCGCCAGCGTCGATCCGCTGACCGAGGCGCAAATCCAGGAGGGGCTGGACACCGTGTTGGCCGACCGGACCTCGATCGTCATCGCCCACCGCCTCTCGACCGTCGAGCACGCCGACCGGATCATCGTCGTCGACCACGGCCAGATCGTGGAGGAGGGAACACACCAGTCGCTGATGGCCCTCGGCGGCCGTTACTGCGACGTCTACAACACCTACTTCCGCCACCAGTCCCCCAACTACGTCCCCGGCGAGGGCTTCGTCCCAACCGGAACAGACTAACGGCGTTGCCGATCAGGTAGGGGGTCGCACGGCGTGCGCCCGCCGGTGCCAACCGATCCGTTTTGCTCTTCCCAACCACCTAAAGGTGTCATTCTGAGCGCACGAAGAATCTCTCTTCCGAGCGCAGCGAGCCCCTGCCTCGCAGAAGCGCGTGATGGATTGGCGAGAACGCAGCGGGATTGGTCCCCAACGGACGCCGCTGCGGCGGTTTCGTCGGTCTGCGGACCTCCTCAAGAGATTCTTCGACTGCGCTCAGAATGACGGGACACGGGATTGTCTGAGAGGACGATATTGGTGGCGAGCCAGACACGCCTCGGGCACATTGTCTGCCCAGGTGCGGTTCTTCCGGTCCCGATGGATAATGCCAGATAACGACACGATCATCCGCATCGGGGAGGCGACGACAGATGAACGAGTCCGCGACGGAGACAGCGGTCTCCCGGACGTCCACAGCGTCACAGGGGACCGCCGTCCGTGACTGGCACACCGGCACGCTGCCCTTCGCGGCGGCGATCCTCGTCGCGCTCAACGCGCTCTACATCCTCCTCGTCGCCTTCGGCAACATCACCGACTTCGATACCAACCAGGCGTTCGTCCAGCACGTCCTCGCCATGGACACGACCAACTTCGGCGCCAAGCCCGGCACGAACCTCGATCCGGACGTCATGTGGCGGGCGATCACCAACGAGACGGTCCAGAACGTCGCCTACATCGTGATCATCGTCTGGGAATCGCTGATCGCCCTCGTCCTGATCGCCGCCGTCGTCTCCTGGGTTCGCGAGCGGGGCACGACCTACCGGACCGCGCGTTCCCTCTCGACCATCGGGCTCATCATGCTGCTGGCGCTCTTCTTCGGCGGCTTCATCGCCATCGGCGGCGAGTGGTTCCAGATGTGGAAATCGACCGCCTGGAACGGCATCGACGCCGCCTTCCGCAACTCCGTCCTCGCCCTCGCCACGCTCATCCTCGTCCACCTGCCCTCGCCATCCTGGCGAGGCGCGGACGAAGACTGAGCGTCTCTTGCTCAACTGGTGGAGGGCGCCCGGCGCGGGCGATCGGAACGACCGGCCGAATCCGCGGGGATTACTCCGCGTTCCCTCTTATCAGCTCCTCGACCGGACTCGGCAAGCGGGTCTCGAAATCGAGCACCTTGGCCCAGGTGGGCGTAACGCGAATGATCGCCATCTGCGTGTATAGCGCCCGTACGCCGGCCTCCCATGCGGGCATGCCTTCCTCGCCGACGAAGCGCCGCGCCGCCTCGATGAACTCGTCCGGCACGCCATCGATGACCTCCACGGTCGCCTCGCCCCGCACGAGCAGGACGTGCGGCGGGAAGTTCTCGGTATCGACCGTGAGCGCGACCTGCGGATTGGCGGCGAGGGCCCTGACCTTCGGCGCGTTGACGGCGGTAGCCATCACAAAAACCTCGCCATTCCAGAGGTAGCCGATGGGGATGACACGCGGTGAGCCATCGCTTGCGTTATAGGCAAGGCGCGCGGGAATCGGCGCCTTCATCAGTTCCTGTGCTACCGGGTCATTCATGAGGTCGATGATCGCATCGCGTTGCATTGAACCTCCTCGTCCGTTGGCAGTTCGACAGCTTCTCACCCGTACGACGTGGAGCGTGACGAGATGTGAGAGCGTGCCGCCGCCCACCGGCTTGGCGAGCCTCTGAGCGTCCGTGACGCTGAATCGCGGTGATGGACGAGGCCGTCTCTTACGCGGCGAGTCATGCCGGCTTGAGCGCACCGATGATGTCTCCGAACAGCCGCAGGTCCTCCCCGAAATCCTCCGGCGTCGTCTTCGGCGCCGTGCCGTTCGTCACGACGTCATGGAGATACTCCAGCTCGCAGGTGTAGGGATCCTTGTGCGTCGGCCGCAGCACGGACTCCCGGAACGCCTCGTCGACTGTCTCCTTCACGACGAGCGTCGTCGGCAGATGACGGATGAACGGCGTGTCGTACTGCACGCGGACTTGCTTGCTCACACCGAAGAGCTCGATGTGCGCGTCGAAGCGGCGCACCTGATCGACGCCCATCTCGAAGACGGCCCTGTACTCGTCATAATCAAAGATCGCGGTCAGGAAGCGCCCGCCGTTCCACTGCGCCGCCGCCAAAACACGCCGGGGCGATCCGATCAGCTCGCGCATCGCCGACAGGTCGTGGCTGCCGAGACCAAGCAACAGCCGGTAGGCGGCCACCAGCTCCGCCGGCGTCTCGCCGATCGCTTCGGTCACCAACCGGCGGGCGCGCTCCGTCCGGTCGGCGCGCGCGTCGTCCGGGACGTCGTCGAACCGGTGGATGTCGCTCGTCTGCTCGATGAAGAGTCGGTTGGCGCCGATGATGTCCCGCACCTGGACGAAGTTGATCCGGCCGAGCGATTGCAGCTCGTCCTTCGCGCGCAGGAAGGCCGGGGCAAAGCGCCGCATGTAGGCGACCATCACCTGCACTCCGGCCCGATCCCGCGCCGCGACGATCTCATCGACCTCTCGTGGGGTGATACACATCGGCTTCTCGACGAGCACGTGCTTGCCGGCCGACGCCGCCAGCACCGTCTGCTCCGCGTGATACTCGTCATTGCTGAGGACGAAAACCGTGTCCAGATCGGTCAGCGCGACGAGATCGGAGGCGTGGGCAAAGCGGTGTTCGATACCGTACTCATCCCCAACGGCGCGCAGCAACCCCGGCGACACGTCGCAGATCGCCGCGATCTCGTAGCGATCCCGCAGTTGCCGAAGGATCGGCAGATGAATGATCTGCGCCACCTCGCCCAACCCGATGACACCGACACGCACGCGCTTCATCGCTCCCCCTCGCCTGGCATTCATCGCCGACCTGCCGGCATGGTACGAAGGCGGGCGATGCTCCGCCAGCCCCCAACGGCGGTCGCCCGGAGCCAGGCTGCTCCGGGCGACTGTGCGGTTCCGCCTGAAGTTGTGTGCTTGTCAGACTGCTGGGGCGGGCCGCCCGCGCACTCGCCGTCCGCCCGTCATGCAAGCGCTTCTTTCGACAGGTCATCCCGCGCGCCGTTCAGGATCGCGGCGCAGCCGGCAATCGCGTCCTTCCGCGTCACGAACGCGCCGGCGCGGTGCGTGAACGGCTCGGCCACGTAGAACGGTTGCGTCAGGAACTGCCGCACCCGCGCCACCCGTTGCCGGGCGTCCTCGTTCACCAAAGATCCGTCGCCGGTCACGCGCTGAATGAGTTCGCGCATCCGGTTCGCGACCGCGACCTATTCCTCCCCGACGATCGCCGGCGCCAAGGGCCGGGAGATCGAGCGCACCGGGTCGATGGCCGGGTAGCAGCGCTCCTTCGCCACAGCCCGGCTGAGCGTCACGACCGCGTCGATCTCCTCCGTCATCGTCCCCACCGCCTCCGGGCTCGTGTCCGCGACCGGCAGGTAGATCGCCTGGATTGTCGCCGAGGCCTGGTAGGTCTCCTGCTGAATCACCCCCACCTCGGCCGGCGTCTCCACGAAGACGAGCAGCGCCAGCCGTGCTTGCGTCGCCGCCAGCCGCCGCACCAATTCCTCGACCAGCACCATCTTGCCGGTCTGCATGTCGCCCGCCAGCGCGACGACGCCGTTCATCGGCAGCGGGCAGAGCACGTCGATCACCTTGATGCCGGTCTCCACGATCTGGTCGCTCATCGTCCCGGGCCGGAGCGACGCCACGAGCTGACGCACCGCCCCCGCATCGACCGGCGCGCGGACCGGCGTCGCGGTGTCGATGACCCGCGCGCCGGCGACGAGCGCACCGCCGCGGACCGCCAGGCAGCGCACGAGATCGTCGTCGAGCAGTTGAATCACGTCGGCCGGATGCGTCACCGCGCCCCTGTCATCGGTGACCGCCAGCGTGTTGAGCACGGCCGGCCGCCGGTCCGGCGCGAACCGGGCCTCGATCACCGCGCCCTCAGCCCGTACGATCTCCCCGATCCGCTCCGCGAAATCATCCGGCAAACCGTGGTGAGTGAAGGTCTCCTTCGCCATCGGGAGCACTCCTCCTGCCTTGAGGCGTTGCCGGGCC
>JAICKJ010000275.1 GCA_025928015.1 Thermomicrobiales bacterium | reverse complement strand
GGCGACCATTCAGCGGGGGGTTCATCGCGACGTCAGCAACCGCGGCCGCGACGTCGGCGGCGGCGATCGGCTGGAACGCCACCGGCGCCATGTGGACCTCGTCGCCGATGGTCGCGGCGTCGGCGATGCCATCGACAAACTCGAAGAACTGCGTCGCCCGCACGATCGAGTACGGGGTTGGCCCCGCTTCGATCAGCTGCTCCTGCGCGATCTTGGCCCTGAAATACCCGACGTCGGGCGACCGGTCGATGCCAACGATCGACAATGCGACGTGATGGCCCACGCCGGCCGCCGCTTCCGCGGCGAGGAGGTTGCGGGTCGAGGTCGTGAAGAACGCCAGCACCGCTTTGTCCTCGAAGGATGGCGAGTTGGACACATCCACCACCACGGAGGCGCCTTCGAGGGCGCCGGCGAGTCCTTCGCCGGTAATGGTGTTGACGCCCAGCCGGGGCGACGCCGGCACCGCCTCGCGGCCGTGCTCGCGGAGTTTGCTGACAACCTTCGATCCGATGAGTCCGGTGCCACCGATGACGACGATCTTCATGAGTTCACCTTTCCTGGTGTCGTTGCGACGGGCAATCATGCGTTGCCTGATGGTGCCTTATGCATGCCGCGAAACGCGATCGATGGGTCGGAGCGTTGGCTCGGGAAGCAGTCCGCCCGAGCCGCCCGCCTCACGCGACCGCGTCGATGGCGGTCAGGATCACGTCGGTTACCGCCTTCGGCTGGGAGATCATGACCACGTGCGACGCCCCACCGACTTCGACCGTGGTGGCCTTGGCGCGTTTGGCCATGGCACGCAACCCGGTGGTCCCGATCACCGTGTCGGCGGTGCCGAAGATGGCCCAGGATGGATGCGTCTTCCAGGCCGGATTCCGGGTTGGCTCGCTGAACGCACGTTGGGAGAGCGGGCGCTGCGTGGTCGCCATGACTGCCGCCTGGGCATCCGGGACGTCGGCGCAGAACACGGCGTGGAACGCGGCCCGGTCAAGGAAGAACTCCGTCTCCGGTTTGGTGCCGTTCCCGCTCGGGTACTGGGCAGGGCGGAGGTTGGGGCCGACCAGACTGTCCTTCGCCTGCGCGGCGAGCGCTTGCAGCGTCTCGCCGTCATCCGTGAGGAAGCCGGCGACATAGACGAGGCCGACGACGTTATCGACCTGCGAGGCGGCGTTGGTGTTCACCGCGCCGCCATACGAATGGCCGACCAACAACACCGGCCCCTTGATCTGCTGAACGTAGCTGGCGACGTAGGCCGCGTCTTCCGAGATGCCGCGCAGCGGGTTGGGCGGGGCGACGACGGTCAGGCCCTGCCCCGCAAGGGCGGCGATGACGCCGGCCCAACCGGAGCCGTCGGCCCAGGCGCCGTGCACGAGCACGACGGTCGGGGATGTGCTGCCAGTGGTGGGCGTTGCCTCGGTCATGACGGTTCCTTCCTGAGCGGTGGCGACGGACGAACGGATACGCGGCGTAGTCCCCTGCGCTGCAGCCCAGGCCGGGCCAGGGTGCGCCGCCGCAACGGCCGCGAGTGCTCCAGCGCTGGCGAGTCGCCCGATGGCGGATCGCCGCGAGAATCGAGCACCCGGGAGGGCGCCGGATCCGGGTCGGTTCGTAGGGTTCCTCCTTCCTTGGAAGCGGTGCCGGCGCGGGCCGGTTCCCGCTGGCATGCTTCGATCTTGCGTCCGCCTGCCGGCGAACACATCGGGGGAACTCCTCGATTCAGGAGATGGGCCTGGGGGTACAGGACTGAGGAGAATTCCTCAGATGCCCGGAGATGCGAGTCAGGCGAGGTCGTGGCGGACCGCGAAGACCGCCGCCGCCGTGCGGGAGTCGACGCCGATCTTCTGCATCGCATGCTGGACGTGGTTGCCGGCCGTGCGTTCGCTGATCGACAGCGCGTCCGCGATCTCCCGGTCGCTTTTGCCCTCGGCCAGCAGGCGCAGGACCTCGCCCTCGCGCGGGGTCAGGCCGAGCGTCGCCGCGGGTGACGACGATTCGACCGCGGTCGATGGACCCGCGAGCGCCTCCGTCGCCTCGTCTGCTGACGCCCCGCCGTGGTCCTCCCTCGCAAGGTCGGCGGCCAATGCGAGGGCCCCGGCGGCGGCTTCCGCCGGGCTCAGTGCCCGGCCCGCCTCCCACGCGCGGACGAACTCCGCCGGAGCCAACCTGGGTTTGAGGGCTGCGACGTCGGTCGCGGGATCGCGATCGGGCGGCGGGGTGGCCCCGATCGCGGTGAACAACGCGGCACAGCTCCCGAGCAGGCGGATCGCCGCTGACGCGTGTCCCCGTATCGCGGCACACCGTGCCAGCGCCTCGAGACACTGCGCGATGCCCACGCGATTGCCCATCGGCAGAAACAGACCGAGCGCCTCCGCGTATCGGACCGCGGCGCGCCCAATATCGCCGCTGGCGACGTCGACGTCCCCAAGGTGCGCCGCGAGGTAGGCGACCTGGCGGCGATCGCCATTTTCCTGCGCCAGCGCGGTGGCTTCCATGAGCAGGTCTGTGGCGCGGGCGTGGTCACCCAGGCGTCGGGCCACGACGCCGAGCTCGGTCAAGGCCGCGCCGCGGCCGGCCCGGTCGCCCATCGTCGCGCACAACGCCAGACATTCCTCGAACAGCATCGTCGCCCGCGCCAGATCTCCCGTATCGCAGGCGCCCTTCCCCGATTCGAGGACGACCTCGAAGATGCCTGCTTCATCCCCGACGTCGCGGAGATGTGCCAGGGCTTCTTCGTAGCAGGCGGTCCCCGTCGCGTGATCGCCCTGGACCCAGGCGACCATCCCGAGGTGCGTCAGCACATGGCCGATGCCCCATCGATCGTTGATGGTCCGGAAGGCGGCGAGGCTCTCGTGCCCCAGGGACTGCGCCCCGGCGTAGTCATCCCGATAGCGCGCGACGGTCGCCAGGCACAGGAGTGTGCGGGCGATACCTCGCTGGTCGCCGAGCTGACGCCAGCCCGCCAGCGCGTCCTCGCCGTGACGAATCGCCTGGTCGTAGTCTCCCTGCAGGGCCGCGAGCACGCCCGCGCCGGTGAGCGCGTCAAACCGTGCCGCGGGAGGCGCTGGGCCGGGTGAGCGCGCGAGGATACGCGCCAGATGCGACCGGCCCTCGCTCAGAAACCCTCGGCGCTCCCAAAAGCGCCACAGCGCGGCGCCCAGCCTCGTGGCCGTTTCGATCTCGCCCCGGTCCAGGGCCCGGTGCAATGCGGCGCGGAAATTGTCATTTTCGCGATCCAGCCGGCCGAGCCACCCCGCCTGATCCGGCCCGGTGAGTCCCGTTTCGCTCGCCTCGGCAAACGCCAGGAAGAATGCGGCGTGCCGGCGCTGCATACTGTCGCGCTCATTCGATGCGTCCAGCCGATCGCGCGCGTACTCGCAGACGGTCTCCAGCATCTGGTAGCGCGGCTCGCCCGCGGATCCCGCGCTCTGCCGGAGCAGGCTGTGCTCGATCAGGGCCGTAATCCCGTCGACCACGTCAAACGGGGTATTCAGCCGGGGCCCGTCGGAGGCGTCCGCCGGGTCAGGGCCGATCGCCTCGGCGGCCTCGAGGGTGAAGCCGCCGACGAAGACCCCGAGGCGGCGGAACAAGGTCTGCCCGGCGTCGTTGAGCAGGTCGTAGCTCCACCTGATCGTGTCGCGCATGGTCTGTTGCCGCAAGGGCAGATCCCGCGCGCCGCCGCTGAGCAGCGGCAGCCGCTGCTCCAGGCGTTGCAGGAGCGCCGCCGGGGGCAGGGTCTTGATGCGCGCCGCCGCCAGCTCGATCGCGAGCGGGAGGCCGTCAACACGATTGACGATCTCGGCAACCGCCGGCTCCGTCTCGGCGCTGAGGCCGAAGTCGGGCAGAATTTCCCGCGCGCGCTCGACGAAGAGCCGGACCGCGCCGGACACCTCGGCATCCTCGACCCTCGTCGGTCCATCGAGCGGCAATGGAGCGACCGGAAACTCGCGTTCTCCGGAGACCCGGAGCCTGATCCGGCTGGTGATGAGCAACCTGACCTCGGGGCAGATCTCCAGCAGGTTGTGCAACCATGGCGCCGCGGTCACCACCTGCTCGAAGTTATCCACCACGAGGAGCAGACGCCGGTCGGCGATCGCGGTCATCAAGCGATCGTGCAGCGACTCGGCGCCTGTGTCGCGCAACCCGAGGCAACCCGCGATGGTATTCATGACAAGGCTCGGATTGCCGACCGGGGAAAGATCGACGAAGACGACTCCGTCGGGGAAGTCAGCCGCGACCTCGGCGGCCGCCGCGATCGCCAGCCGCGTCTTGCCGACGCCGCCAGGGCCGGTCAGGGTCAGCAGGCGGACGGCGGAATCACGCAACAACGCGACAACCGCGGCTCGCTCCTGGTCTCTGGCGATCAAGGGCGTCAACGGGCTCGGGAGGGGCGTGCCGCCTCCGGTGAGGGAACGGACCGGCGTGGACGGCATGATCCGCGGTGCAGGACTGGGAGAGGCAGGGGGCATCATGGGCCTGGCTCGCATACGTCACACGAATGCGCAGCATGGCCGAGCGGCTCTGCCTTGTCAATCGCCCATGCGCTGCTGATGCCCGTTGCGTCGTAGCTGAAGAATCGGATCCGGTTTATTCCCGTCCTGCGGGGAGAATGGCCGTCACGCGAATCTCGACCCGCATCTTCGGATCGCCGAGGGCGGCGACACCCAGGAGGGTCCAGATGGGGGCGTGGTCGGGCATGTAGTGACGGAATTGTGCCGTCATGGTCTGGTTGATTTCCTCCTGGTGCCCGTCGAGTCCGACGTGGTAGGAGTTTACGTGGATGACGTGCGCCCAGCCCGCGCCGGCGACAGCCAGCGTCCGCTCGACATTGCGGAACGCCTGGGCGATCTCCTCCGTCAGCGACGCGGGGAATTCCCAGGCATTGTTCCAGCCGCCCTGACCGCCTGCGAATAGTGGTACGCGCTCAGTTGGCGCTCACCGTAACCAGGGGTGACAAAGAACTCGGGTGTGTTCTTGAACGCGAGCCTCCTTACCGATTGGCGGGCTCCTGAACGCCGTTCG
>JAICKJ010000389.1 GCA_025928015.1 Thermomicrobiales bacterium | reverse complement strand
TGCACCGTCGCCTGGCCTTGCGGGTCCTCGCTCTGGGTGATTTATCCCTTGGCGAATTCCAGTTAGTAGAGAATGCCGTCGGCTTCCCTCCATTGCCGGAAGAGGTAGGTGTTCTTGAAAAAATGGTTGTGGCCGAAGGCGGCGTGGGCGATGACCAGCGCCTGCATGGTCATCGTGTTGTCCTCCATCAGGTAGCTGATGCAGGGGTTCGAGTTGATGACGATCTCGTAGGCGAGGCCCTGGAGGCCCTTGCGGTACAGCGTCTCGTGATAGGCGAAGCGCTTGCCGAAGCTCCAGTGCTTGTACATCAGCGGCAGGCCGACCGAGGCGTAGGCGTCGAGCATCTGCTCGGCGGTGATCACCTCGACCTGGTTCGGATAGACGTCGAGGCCGAGCTCGCCGACCGCGATCTCCTCGACCGCGTCGTAGACCCGCCGGATCGTGCCGTAGTCCCAGTTCGCCCCCTCGAAGAGCGGCTTCACGTCCTTCTTGTCCCGCAGCGACAGCATCGGCGAGGTCTCCTGACCGCTCAAGAGCGTGCCCGCTCCTTGGCGAAAAGCTCGTGGAAGACGGGGAAGATCTGCGTCGGGTCGGTGACCCGCTTCATCGCGAAATGGTCCTGGCCGGGCGCCACCTCGCCGTAGGAGCGCCAGAGGTCGCTGTCGCGCATCGGCCCGCCGGAGCCGTCGCCGACCTCGATATAGGCGAAGTACTGGCAGAGCGGCAGGATGTGCTCGCCGAGCAGCTCGACGCAGCGGCCGCTGTCGGCGCCGTAATTGTCGCCGTCCGAGGCCTGCGCGGCGTAGATGTTCCACGTCCCGGTCGGATAGCGCTCCTGCACGATCTTCAGCATCTGGTCGAGCGCGGTCGAGACGACGGTGCCGCCGGTCTCGCGGCTGTAGAAGAAGGTCTCCTCGTCGACCTCCTCGGCGGTGCTGGTGTGGCGGATGAAGACGATGTCGACGGTCTTGTAGCGGCGCTGCAGGAAGACGTAGAGCAGCATGAAGAACCGCTTGGCGAGGTCCTTCATCGCCTCGGTCATCGAGCCGGAGACGTCCATCAGGCAGAACATCACCGCCTGGGTGTTCGGCTTCGGCACCCGCTCGAACCGGTTGTAGCGGACGTCGATCGGGTCGATATAGGGGATCACCTTGGCGCGCCGCTGCAGCGCCTCCAGCGCCTCGGTCAGCCGGGCGACCGCGGCCTCGTCGCTTCGCGCCGCCGCCTCGTCGAGCTCCTGCTGCAGCGCCTCGATCTCCGACGCCTTCGGCCGCTTCAGCGAGATGCGCCGCGCCATCGAGTTCCGCATCGTGCGCACGATGCTGAGATTGGCCGGCGAGCCGGTGACCTGGAAGCCGGCGCGCAGGAGGTCGGTGGCAGTGGTCTGCTTCAAGGTCTTCTTGATGAGGTCGGGCAGCTCCAGATCCTCGAAGAACATGTCGAGGAACTCTTCCTTCGAGAGCGTGAACTCGAAATCGTCCTCGCCCTCGCCGTCCGGGCTGCCTTCCGAGCCGCGCCCGCCGCCGCCGCCCGACGGCCGCTCGATCTCGTCGCCGGCGACGTACTCCTTGTTGCCGGGGACGACGTACTCGCTCTTGCCGGTGCGCCGCGAATGATGGAACACCGGCTCGTTGATCCCCTTGGTCGGGATGGCGACCTTCTCGCCGTTGCCGACCTCGCCCACCCGGCGCCGCTTCAGGGAATCCTGGACCGCGTCGCGCAGCTCGCCCTTGGCGCGCGAGATGAACCGCTGGCGGTTGCCGAGGCTCTTCCCCTTCGGGTTCGGCCGGCGGTCGACGATGTTCATCATCCTGCGCTCGCTC
>JAICKJ010000030.1 GCA_025928015.1 Thermomicrobiales bacterium | reverse complement strand
CCATCCGCGAGGGGATGGGCGAGGAGCGGGACGTGCAGGCGATAACCTTCGATTTTCACAACACGCTGGTCGAATGCGACTCCTGGTTCGATCTTGAGGTGCGGCATCTGTCCGGCGCGGTGCTGGACCGGCTGGCGTCCGCTGGGGCGGTTACCAGCTCGGGCGGGGACAGCGATCGCGCCAATGCACACTACGCAGCCTTGCGCAAGGCGGTGATGGCCTCTGGTGAGGAGATGGACGCCAGCGCCTGCGTCAACGCGGTCTTCGCCGAGTTGGGCATCGCGATCAACCAGGAACGGACCGATGACACGATCGCGACGCTGATGCGGGAGACGCTGGACCACGCCCGCCTGACGCCGGGAGCGAAGGAGACGGTCTTCGACCTGCGGGGGCGCGGCTACCCGCTCGCGATCGTCTCCAGCGCCGTCTACCACCCCTTTCTCGAATGGGCGCTCGATCGCTTCGGCCTGGCGTCCGC
The DNA here is from genome assembly GCA_025928015.1 of Thermomicrobiales bacterium. Lineage (GTDB taxonomy): Bacteria > Chloroflexota > Chloroflexia > Thermomicrobiales > UBA6265 > JAICKJ01. Next base: position 20,965 of record JAICKJ010000030.1, on the reverse strand, counting down.
CTTCGATGTGGTGACCACCTCCGCCAGTTGCGGGTACTACAAGAGCCGGCGGGAGATCTTCGACCTGACGCTCGATGCCGTGGGCGGGGCGGCGGCCGAGTCCGTCCACATCGGCGATTCGCTGCGGTTCGACGTCGGCGGCGCGCAGCGGGCCGGGATGAAAACCGTCTGGCTGCGCCGCGCCGAGCGGCACCCGCACACCACAGGCGACGTCTCATTCACGCCGGACCTGACGGTCGAGAGCCTGATCGACGCCGGCCCGGCGATCATCGCGCTCCTGGACGGCGAGCCGGCGATGAGCGCGCCGGCGTGAGCGAGCTGCGCATCGATGTCTTCACGCTCTTCCCGGAGATGTTCGCCGGGCCGTTCGACGAGAGCATCATCAAGCGCGCCCGCGCCGCGGATCAGGTCGAGATCGCCGTTCACAACATCCGCGACTGGACCCACGACCGCCACCACACCGCCGACGACACTCCCTATGGCGGCGGCGCCGGCATGGTCATGATGGCGCCGCCGATCGTAGACGCGGTCGAGTCGGTGCTCGGCGATGATCTGCCGCGCACCCGGATCATCATCATGTCGGCGGCGGGACGTCTCTTCCGCCAGGAGACCGCGCATGACCTGGCGGCCGCCGGCCGCGTCGCGCTGATCTGCGGGCACTACGAGGGCATCGACGACCGCGTGGCGTCGATCCTCAATGCCGAGGAGCTGTCGATCGGCGACTACGTGCTCACCGGCGGCGAGTTGCCGGCGATGGTCGTCGCCGATGCTGTCGTTCGCCTGATCCCGGGGGTGATCGACGCTGCCAGCGTCGCCGAGGAATCACACAGCGGCGATGAACCGCTCGTCGAGTATCCGCACTACACGCGACCGGTCGAATACCGCGGCCACCGCGTCCCGGACATCCTCATCAGTGGCCATCACGCCAACATCGCCGCCTGGCGCCACGCCGAGGCCCGCCGCCGCACAGAGGAGCGCCGCCCTGATTTGTTGCAGCAGCACCGCGAGGACGCCGATACATAGCCGCAGTGCCATTCCCATCGGCCCCCTGCCAACCCGCCCCGCTGTCATTCTGAGCGAAGCGAAAGCATGTCCTGAGGAACGAAGGAAAGCTCCCGCCGCAGCGGCCAGCGCAGCCAACACGAAATCTCATGTTGGGCACAAACGAAAGAGGTGCTTCGGCCTGCGGGCCTCAGGATGATAGTCCAATGGTCAGGCGGAAGGGAACGCAATGTCTGGCTGGGCCGGTGACGCGGCTGGCAAATCCAGAAGATGCTGGAGGACGGCGAGGCTGGTGAAGTCGCGCTCGGCGACGATGCGGAAGTGCTGCTTCAGCGTCTGTTCGACTTCCATCCGTTCCCGCTCGCTCGGCCGCAACCGCACCGCCGCGGCGAGACCGTTCCGGTCCAGCACCCGCAGGTATTTCTGCGCGTTGACCGAGAGGGCCAGCGCGCTCGGGTCAGTCGACCGGCAACGCGGACAGAGGACGCCGCCCTGAATGGGGCTGTAGGCGTTCGCCACCGCCTCCAGCGCCTGGTGGCATTGCACGCACTCGTAGAGCTCGGGCCGGTAGCCAAGCGCGGCCAGCAACACCAGCTCGAAGTGACGCGCGACGGGCCAGGGATCAATGCCCTCATCCAGCAGCGCAAGCGATTTCGCCAGCAGCTCATAGACGCGCCGGTTCTCCTCCCGCTCCTGGGTCAATGTGCGGACCAGCTCGGCGAAGTAACTGGCGTGACCATACGCGACGAGGGCGTCGCGCAGATGGCCGTGGGCATCGATCGTCTCGGCGCCGGTGACAACGTCCAGGTCCCGCCCACGGGCCAGGTGCAAGGTGACGCGGGTGAAATAGTCGAGCTGCGGGCCGGAGCGGCTCTTCTGCCGGCGAGCGCCCTTGGCGATGATGCCGAGCTTGCCCATGCCGGGCGTAAAGACGGTCAGGATCCGGTCGGCTTCACCATAATCGAGGCGGGAGAGCACGATCGCCTCGGTCGTGTAGAGGCGGTCGCGGAGGTTGGTTTTCATATCCGAATAGTATCGTCTATCCGGGCCGGTCCCGCATGAGCGCCGGAGCGCGGGATTGTCGCATTGACGGGGTTTTTCGGCCGGTGGTAGGGTTCAGGCAATGACAACGAACGTCTCCTTCCTCGCCGCCTTCATCGCCGGTCTGCTGTCGATCTCCTCGCCGTGCGTCTTGCCGCTCGTGCCGATCTACCTCGCGCACATCGCGGGCGTGACCGCGGGGGAGTCCGGCCAGGCGGCGCGCTGGCCGGTGATGCGCAACGCCATCGCCTACGTTCTCGGTTTCTCGGCCGTGTTCGTCATCCTCGGCGCCGCGCTCGGCGCCGCGGGCGCGATGGCCGGCTCCATCGGCTGGGTGGCGACGCACCGCGTCTGGCTGGTGCGACTTGGCGGCGCGTTGCTCATCCTCCTCGGTCTTTACCAGGTCGGCGTGATCTCGATCCCCTTCTTCGAACGCGACCGTCGGGTGCAGGTCGCGGCCGGCGCGCCGGGCAGCGTCACCTCCTCCTTCCTGATCGGGTTCACGTTCGGCGCGGGCTGGTCCCCTTGTGTCGGACCGATCCTCGGTGCCATATTGACGATGGCCGCTGGTCAGGGAGACGTGGGAGCGGCCACGATCTTGCTCATCGTCTACTCGGCGGGCCTGGGCGTGCCGTTCCTGGCCGCGGCCTACGCATTCGGCTCCGCGCCGGCCGTCATTCGGCGGCTGAACGGCCGGTTGCGTCTCCTGTCGACGATCAGTGGGGCGGTGATGCTCGGGGTTGGCGCCATCATGCTCCTTGGCATCTATCAGATACTCTTCACCGAAATCATCCGCGCCGCACCGTGGACGCCTTGGGAGCCGCGCATCTGAGCGCGCGCCGCCGTTCACACCGCTCGTACCAGACAAGGCACTGACAGCGCATGGCTGACACCTCCGTCCGCACCCAGCCCACCCGGTCGCCCTTCGAGGTCGGCATCGACCGCATCTGGCGGTTCTTCTGCTCCGTGCGCGCCGCGGTGGCGGAGATTGTCCTGCTCGCGCTCCTGGTGCTGATCGGCACGTTGCGCGGCAGCGAGGTCCCCGGCTGGATCCGAGAATATGTCCCCGTCACCAAGCCGGTCGTCGACCGCTGGTACGCCTGGGACGTCTTCCATTCGCTCGTCTTCATCCTGCTCCTGACGGTCATCGCCATCGCGATCACGGTCTGCACGATCAATCGGGTGCCGGGCATCTGGCAGAGCATCGCGCACCCGAAGGTAACCACGTCGAAAGGCTATCTGCGCAACGCCGACACCTCGGCCTCGTTCGCGGCGGCCGGCGAGGCGTCCATGCTGGCGACGAGTGTCGTGGAATCGCTCGAGAAACAGCGCTTCCGCGTGCTGACCGAGCAGGTCGGCAACGACACGCACATCTACGCCGACAAGCACCGGTACGGCAAGCTCGGCACCTTTCCGTTCCACCTCGCGCTGATCCTGCTGCTGGTCGGCGGCATCGTCGGCGCGCGCTATGGCTTCCGCAACCAGGAATTCGTCGTCCCGGAAGGCTCGACCCGCGCCGTCGGCCACAACACCGGGCTGAGCGTGGAGCTCAACCGCTTCACGGACAGCTACAGCCAGCTCGGGATCGCGCAACAGTACGAGAGCGACGTCGTCATCTACAAACACGGCAAGAAAGTGAAATCCGGCCCGATCACGGTCAACAACCCGATCACCTATGGCACCACCACTTTTTACCAATCGAGCTTCGGCAACGCCGCCGAGCTGAAGATCACCGACGCCAGCGGCAACGTGATCTACAACGACGCGCTCGACATGGGCATCTACCACCTGAGCACCAACCCGGATGCGCCGGCCGGCTTCGTCCAGTTGCCGGACCGGGGCGTGATGGTGACCGTCGTCGGCCCGGACGTCGATCCGGCGAATGCACCACAGCTCGACAAGCTCAATCTCGCGCCGGGCGAGCTCTGGGTGCAGGTCATGCCGCTCAACTCCCAGCCGGGTGGCGCGATGCCGCCGAACACGAAGGTGATGCAGGGCAAGACGTCCCAGCTCGACGGCATGAATATCGAGTTCGTGCGCGAGAAGCGGTTCGCTGTGCTCCAGGTCGCGGACAACCCCGGCATGCCGATCTTCTACGCGGCCGCGTTCTTGCTGGTGGCCGGATTGGCGGTCACCTTCTACTTCCCGCATCGCCGCATCCGGGGGATCGTCGCCAGCACAGCGAATGGCGCGGAAGTGCAGCTCGTGCCGCTGGCCAGGCGCGACTGGAGCGGCAAGCGCGACTTCTATCGCGCGGTCGCGGTGCTGCAGGATCGTCTCGGCATCACGCCCTACGTCCGCCAGCCGGAGGGCGCGAACGACTGGCAGCAATTCGCGAACGCGGGCGCAGGCACGGCTGGAAGCCGTTAGACTTATCGTGGCGTGATGGGGCGCCGGTAAGCCCCGATCACGGAGGAAGGGAGTTCGGATGGACGGTCTCGTCAAACTATCGTTCTACTGTTTTGCCGCGTCTTCGATCGCGATCGCCGCGTCGGCCATCAGCTACATCGTCTACTCGGTCGGGCGCATTCGCGTGCGCCGGGCGATGATGGCGACGTCGGCCGGCACGACCGTTTCCGGCAGCATGGCCGAGTTCGGGCCGGGCGCCGCCGGCGCCGGCCGCTTCGGCACGATGCTGGCGTGGTTCGCGTTCGTCTTCGCGGCGTTCGCCGTGCTCTTCCGCTCGATCGTCGCGCACCGGCTGCCGACGTCGAACATGTACGAGTTCTCGCTTACCTTCCTCCTCTGCATCACCGGCATCTACCTCGTCTTTGAGCACATGTACCACGTCAAGCAGCTCGGCGCGATCGTCATGACGATCGGGTTCGGCATGGCCGTTTACGTCTGGACGCTGCCGGCCGACCTGCGCGAGGTCAATCCGCTGATCCCGGCCCTCAACAACCGGCCGATCATGACCGCGCACGTCTCGATGGCGATCATGTCCTACGCGACCTTCGCCGTCTCCTTCGCCGCCGCGGTGCTCTACCTGATCGCCGAGGGCCGCCGGATCTCCTGGCTGCCGAACGCCGAGATGCTCGACGACATCGGCTTCCGCGCCGTCACGATCGGCTTCCCCATGCTCTCGCTGGTCCTCATCCTCGGCGCGATGTGGGCGCACGAGGCGTGGGGCGTCTACTGGTCGTGGGACCCGAAAGAGACCGCCGCACTCTTCACCTGGCTCGTCTATGGCGTCTACCTGCACACGCGCACACTGCGCGGCTGGCGCGGACGCCGGAGCGCGATCATTCTGCTCTTCGGCTTCGCCGCGGTGATGTTCACCTACTACGGCAACTACTTCTTCGGTGGTCTCCACGCCTATGGCGGCGTGTAGGTGACTCGACCCGCGCACAAGGGCACATCTCGACAATGACTTCCCAGCAGCCCGCGTCGCCGGCGCCAATCTCGTCATCACCGGCCAAGCCCGCGACCCGGATCACCGCCAATGAGCGGCTGATCCGGATCGGGCTGGTCGCCGTCGTCGCGCTCGGCATCATCGGCGCCGCCTGGTTCGTCAGCGGCCGGGACGGCATCGGCCTGATCGGCGGCGGTGGCGTCAACGCGCAGTTGCTACCCAAGGTCGGCGAACAGGCACCGGCGCTCGTGACCTACGACAGCAAGGGCAACCTCGTCCATCTCTCGGACTTCAAGGGCCGGCCGGTCTGGCTGAACTTCTGGGGCTCCTGGTGCCCGCCGTGCCGCTCCGAGATGCCTGACATCGTCGCCGCTTACGACGAGCTGCAACCGAAAGGCGTCGTGATGCTCGCCGTGAGCATGCAGGAGGCCCCGCAGACCGCGCAGCAGTACGCGGACCTGAACCACGCGACCTTCCGCGTCCTCGCCGACCCGAACATCTTCGACCCCCAGCAGTTCCCGCCGGAGATCGCGGACTCGGCCGGCCACTATCAGATCCGGAACTTCCCGACGCACATCTTCATTGACCGGAACGGTATCGTCCGCGCCGTCGTCCTCGAACCGCTGGATGAGCAAAGCGCGCTGAAGTACGGCGACATGATCCTGGCGCAGAAGTAGGGACGCACGGTCATCCTGAGGACCACGCTCGCCTCCGCGACGCGGGGATGAATCCCCGCGCTCAACCTGGGAAGCCGGCTCAAGCCGGCTGGCGATCGCGTGATCGTCGTCATTCGGGGCATCGGATGGCGAGAAATCATTGTAGGGGCGGACCGGCGTGTCCGCCGGCCCCGCCACCAACCCCGTTCCCTCCCGCCACTCCCCCTCGCCATCATCCTGCGCGACGTCGAAGAGCCTGCCCTGAGCCTGTCGAAGGGAGCTCCCGCCGCCGCGGCGTCCTCGTTCGGAGCCACCACACACGTTCGGATTCCCCACTCCCGTTGGCCGTCATGCTGACCAACGGGAAGCATCCCCGCGCGCAGCGCGTGCCCGCCCATCGTCATGCTGAGCGAAGTCGAAGCATCTCCCCGGCAGGGCGTCGTCCGCCAGCTCAGCATAACGGCGAGAAGGATGTCCCAATCTGCCACGATCGTCCGGCGTGGCCGTACTCTCGTGTACTCGAACTGACAGGGTCTATTCGCCCCACTTCAGCTTCGGGATTACCTTTTCGCCGTAGGCATCGATGTATTCGGCCTGATTGGTGCCGACATTGTGGACGTAGATCTCCTGGAAGCCGAGGTCAATATAGTGCTGCAGATAGGCGACGTGCTCGTCCAGGTCGGCGGAGATCAGCACCCGGTTCTTGAAATGCTTCGGCTCGACCAGCTTCGCCATCGCGGCGAAGTCCTCGGGGTTACGGATGTCGGCTTTCGGGAAGTTCATGCCCCCGTTCGGCCATTCGCGCACCGCCGCCTCCGTCGCCGCCTCGGTCGTCTTGTCCCAACAGACCTTCACCTGCAGCAGCCGGGGCATCGTTTTCGGATCCTTGCCGGCGTCCTTCGCGCCCTGCTCGAACCGTTCCATCAGCATCCTGATCTTCTCGTCCGCGGCGCCGACGGTGATGATGCCGTCGGTGTAACGCCCGGTCCGGCGCGCCATGATCGGTCCGGAGGTCGCGACGTAGATGGGAGGCGGATTCTCCGGCCGGGTGTAGAGCTTGGCGCTCTCGACGTTGAAGTGTTTGCCGCGATGCTTGACGACCTTGCCGCTGAAGAGATCCTCGATGATCTCGATCGCTTCCATCAGCCGTTCGAGTCGAACTGACGCTTCTGGCCAGTACTCGCCGACGATGTGCTCGCTCAACGCCTCGCCCGCGCCGAGGCCGAGGTAGAAGCGGCCCGGGAACATCGTCTCCAGCGTCGTCGCCGCCTGCGCGATCACGGCCGGATGATAACGAAAGCCAGGCGGCGTGACGCCGGTCCCGAAGCGGAGGTTGGTCGTCGCGCCGAGCGCGCCCATCCAGGACCAGACGAACGCGGACTGGCCCTGATGCGGCGTCCAGGGATGGAAATGGTCGGACGCCATGACGGCGCCGAAGCCGCGCTGCTCCGCCTGCTGCGCCCACTTCAGCATGTCATTCGGATCAAATTGCTCGAACGAAGCTGCGTAGCCTAACGTGCCCATCAGCATTCCCTTTCCCGGATGACCGACACCGCGGCCACCTCGCATCATCGAAACAGGTCGCGCTCCGACGACATCACCAGATCGCGCGCCGTGCCCGTCTCGCCGTCAGCGGGCCAGGCGTAACCGCGAATGATGGCCGCCGGCACCGCGGCGATCTTGTGCATCACCAGCTCGGCGGCGGACGCCAGCTCGTCGGCCACGGCCAGCACCGACGCCTTCAGCTCATAGCCGGCGGAATCGACCTGGCCCCGGTAGTCGGCGAACGGCGACATGCCGGCGACACCGATCGCCACGTTGACGATCCCGCGCCGCCAGGGCCGGCCAAACGAGTCGGTCACGATCACGCCCAGCGGGTGCTCCGCCGGCCCAGCCTCGGGGAAGAAGCGGCGGGTCAGCGCCGCCCGGATGCCCTCGGCCGATGCATCGGGATCAACTGGCAAGAGACAGACCGTCTCCGGCGCGACGTTCGACGCGTCGACCCCGGCGTTGGCGCAGACATACCCGTGGGCTGTCTCGGCGATAATCAGCCCATCGACCATCCGCACGATGCGGACCGCCTCACGCAGGACGACTTCCACTTGCCGGGCATCCTTGTCAGCCTGCCCGGCAATGTGACGCGCCAGCACCGACGGCTCGATCTCCGGCAGATGCACCAGCCGGCCCTCGGCCTTGCTGACGACCTTTTGCGTCACCGCCAGGATGTCCCCGCGTCGCACCCCTCCGGCCCGCGCCAGCGCATCGCCGAGCAGGCGCGCCAGGTCATCGCCAGGTCGAATCTCCGGCACGCCGCGCACGGAGAAGACGCGGACCTCGCCGTCCGGCACAGCGCTGTCGTCTACAGGCACAATGCATTCTCCTGCCGAACGTCATGCCGGGCTATCACGGGTTCCGGATGGCCGAGCAGCCGCGTCTGGATGGTCTGTGGGAGTGCGTACCAGTCGGCCGGCGTGTCGAGGTCGAACATGGTCCCGCGCGTCAAGGCCGTCGCGGTCTCAATCCCCTGGCGCTCCGCCTCGGCAACATGGCGAGTGTAGCTGCCGATCCCAAACCGGAAGCGAAACGGCTGCTCGCCCGGCAAGGAGTCGAGCCGCAGCAGGAGCGCGTTCGTCCCCGTCAAATGCCGGTCTGGTCCAATGACCACGGCGGCGTCGCGCGCCGTGAGCGCCTGCAGGTCACGACCGGTCAGCAACGGCAAATCCGCCGAGATCACCAGCAGCTCCGACATCCCCACGCCTCGGGCCCACCTCAATCCGGTCTCCAACCCACCGAGCATGCCCGGCTCCGCCGAAGGTTGCTCCACGAGCGTCACATCGTCAACGAACGACGACAGCACGGACGCAACGCGCGGATCGAGCGTCACGACGCCAATCGCGGCAAACGTGCCGGAGGTCGCCAGCGCCTCGACCACGCCGCGCAGCATGCGTCGCGCCAGCGTCGCACGTTGTCCGGTATCGAACAATGGGCGAAGCCGCTGCTTGCCGCTCTCCAGTCCCCGGAACGGCACGATGGCGGCCAGACCGGTCATCGCCTCGCCCGGACGGCCGCGGCCAGCACCGTCTCCGCCAGCTGTTCACGGTCGCGGCGGTCGCGCATGACCGTGTCGGTCACCCGCGCCCGCATTCCGGTCTCCTCGATCCGTGGCGCGAGCGCCTCGTCAACGCGATCGATGACGAGGACACGCGCCACGCCAGCGAGGATCGTCGCCACGCCGGCGGCGGAGACTTCGTACCCGAGCGTCGCCAACATGCGGTCCGCCGGGCCCTTCAGCGCCTTGCCGCCGACAATCGGACTCACGGCGACGATGGGCGCCGTGCTCGTTTCCAGGGATTCCCTGATCTTCGGCAGCGCCAGGATGGGCCCGATGCTGACGATCGGGTTCGATGGGCAGATGACGATCACATCCGCCTGGCGGAGGGCGTTGAGCGCCGCCGGCGCGACGTGGGCATCATCGATGTCGGCAAACTCGACACCCAGCACATCGTCCTGTTGCCGGCGGGCGACGAAATAGTCCTGAAAGTCCAGCAGCCCTTCGCTCGTCCGCACTTTCGTCGCCACCGGATCGTCCGTCATCGGCAGGATGCGTGCCGGGATACCGAGCGCGCTGGCGAGCTTCGCTGTCACGGCGGTCAGCGATTGCCCTTGGCGCAGCCACTCCGTCCGCAGGATGTGGGTGGCGAAATCCTGGTCGCCGACGAGAAACCACGGATCCTGGCCGAGACGGGTCAGGGCATCCAGCGTCGCGGTGGTGTCGCCGGCGATCCCCCAGCCGGTCGCCGGATTGGCGAGACCCGCGAGGGTGTACATCACCGTATCGAGATCCGGGCAGACCCGGAGCCCGTGATGCCAGAAGTCGTCGGCGGTATTGACAATGACGGAGAGCCGGTCGCCCGCAACATGCTGCGCCAACCCATCCGCCAGCTTGGCGCCGCCCACGCCGCCGGCGAGCGCGACGACGCGAAGTGACCCGAAATCGCTCATCGCGCTGTCCCTCGCCGGTGCCGGCGTTGTACGATCCCGGGAACACACCAGGCTGTCGATCCTTCCCTCATGTCCATCCTTCCCTGGATCACGCCGATTCTGATCCGACCGCGGCGGTCGAACGCCGCCTATCGTCTCCCGGGAGACCGGCTGGATGCAAGCGGCGCCCCCCGGGTGCAAGGAGAGCTCGCGAACGCATGCCCGGCATCCCGATCAGCGAAGCGACCGCGCCGCTCGTCATCGCCGTCGATGCGGGCTCGTCGTCCGTGCGCGCGCTCGCGTATGACGCCCGCGCCCGCATGATCGAGGACAGCGAGCGGCAACTGACGCACGAGTTGGCGACGACACCGGACGGCGGCTCGATGGCCGATGCCGACCAGCTCTTCGATCTCATCGCGCAATGCCTGGACCACGTCTGCGGTGTCGTCGGCACGGGCGATCAGGAGATCGGCGCGGTCGGGTTCAGCTCGTTCTGGCACAGCCTGCTGGGCCTCGATGAGACGGGACAGCCGCGCACCCCCGTCTTCATGTGGGCCGACAAGCGCTCCGGACCGTGCGCGCGGCGCCTGCAGACCGAGCTGGACCAGGATCGGATTCACGCGCGGACCGGTTGTGTCCTCCACTCCAGCTACTGGCCCGCGAAGCTGACCTGGCTGCGGGCCCGCGAGCCAGAGACATTCGCCGCCGTTCGCCATTGGGTCTCGTTCGCCGATTATGTCCTCCTGAAACTCCACGGCGAGCTGGTCACGACCTTCTCGATGGCCTCGGGCACCGGGCTGCTCGACATCCACCGGCGCGAGTGGGACGGACCATTGCTCGATCACCTGAACGTCGGTCCTGGGAACCTCCCGCACCTGGTTGATCGCGTGGATCAGATTCGGTCCCCGATGCCCGCGTTCGCCGAGCGATGGCCGGTGCTACGCGCAACGCCATGGCTGCCGGCGATCGGTGACGGCGCCGCGGCGAATGTCGGCGCCCGCTGTGTCGATCCGTCCGCGGTCGCCTTGACGATTGGGACATCCGGCGCGATGCGGGTGATGCGAAACGACCCGGAGATCACAGTGCCACCACGCGCCTGGTGCTACCTCCTCGACGGCCAACATCAGCTCTATGGCGGCGCGCTGAGCAACGGTGGGAACATCATCGCGTGGCTGGGCGATCTGCTGGAGATCGCTGACATCGACGCGATGACCGCGCGAGCCGCGCAGGTGCCGCCGGATGGGCACTGACTCACGATCCTGCCGTTTCTGGCCGGTGAGCGCTCGCCGTCGTGGAACGATGAGTTGCGCGGTCTCGTCCACGGGCTCACGCTCGACACCGATCAATCGGAGCTCTTCCGGGCGTCGCTGGAAGCGATTGCCTACCGGTTCGGCGCGCTCTATGAGTCCTTGGCGACCGTGATCACGCCGGAGCATACGATCCACGCCAATGGCGGCGCGATCCTCCGCTCACCATTGTGGATGCAGATCGTGGCCGACACCCTCGATCACCCGCTGATCGCGCTCGATCAGACCGTCGAGGCGTCAGCGCGTGGCGCGGCGATCTGCACGCTGGAGACGATCGGCGCGATCGACGGGCTGCATCAACCGCTCGAGACGGTTGCCACCTACCGGCCGGATGCGACCGCGACCGCGACCTACGCCGCGGCGCGGGCGCGGCAGAGCCGGCTCGAAACATTGATTGACGAGTTCCAGGACACCACGAGCGCGGGGCAAGAAGCCTGCGACGCCACGAAGGAGCAAGAATCATGACTGGGCCACAAGTCAGGCAGGAGCACGTGCTGTTCATCTTTGCCCACCCCGACGACGAGACATTCGGGTGCGCCGGGCTGCTCACGCTGCTGCGCGAGCGGGGCGCGACGACCTCGCTGGTCGTGGCGACGCGGGGGGAGGTCGGGGAAATCCGGGTCGAGAACTGGGCGACGCCAGAGACGCTCGGCCCGGTCCGCGAGGCGGAGCTGCGTTCGGCGATGGACGTCGTTGGCCTGACTCATCTGCGGCTGCTCGGCTATCGCGACTCCGGCATGGCCGGCACGCCGCCAAATGAGGATCGGCGCGCGTTCGTCCAGGCCGACCGCCGCGAGATCGTCGCACACCTCGTCGGGCAAATCCGCGACCTGCGACCGACCACGGTCATCACCTTCGGCCCGGATGGCATCTACGGGCACCCGGACCACATCCTGATTCACGAGACGACGGTGCAGGCGGTCGATGAGGCGGCGAGCGAGACGCTCCATCCCGGGCTGGGGGCGCCGTGGCGGGTGCCGGCGCTCTTCTTCACCGCCATCCCGCGCGAGCGGGTGATCGCCCACGCGAAACGCCCGACCAGCCCGTTCAACGAGATGAGCGAGGAGGAGTTGGCCCGCTTCGGCACGCCTGAGCGGGAGATCACCCATCGCTTCGACGTCTCGCCCTGGTTTGAGACGAAACGGCGGGCAATGCAGTGTCACCGGACCCAGATCGCCGAAGGAGGCGCCTTCGACCCCGCGCTGGCCGAGGAATTCGGCCAGTTCTGGACGACCGAATTCCTGCGCCGGATCCGTGGGGATAATGACGACTCACCGATTCTCGAATCAGGGGCGCGCGCCGTCTCTGACGAGGACCCAGCAAGCGTTCGCACGTAGCGGGGCCACGTGGCAAGCCACCAGCAAGAGGCGTTACCGAGCGATGCGCTCGTGTCACCCTCATATCTTGCAAGGGCAAGGGTGATGGACTGAGCGCCGTCCGCGCGCCGGGTCCGGAAGGGCGGGCGCGACATCCCTGGCCCTGCGCTTTGCCGCCAGGTCAGCGCCCTATCGGCTACTATTCGCCATGGGTGTTGAGCAGCCTGTGATCCTGCGCCGATTCATCTGTCGCGTCGAGGACTGACGTGTTGGACCGACTCGGCACTCGCAGGAGATAAGACATCCCACTGAGCAAATCCCAGCGTGGTAGACGTTCAGGGTGAGGAATGGTCAAGTGGGCGGAAGACCTGATCGCCAAAGAGCGCCTGCGGAGAGAAGGCTTCCTTGACCCCACGCCAATCCGGGCCAAATGGTCCGAACAGGTGTCCGGCCGGTGCCACTGGCACCACCAGCTTTGGATCATCCTGATGGTCCAGTCCTGGTTGAGCGCGGAGGGGAGTGGCGCGTGACCGTGGGAGAAGCTGCACAGACGGATCGCCCGCCCGCAGGCACACCGGGCCGCACACCGCTCGTGCATATCACCACGGTGCCGATGTCCCTCACGTTCCTGCGGGGCCAGATCGGGTTCATGCAGGCACGCGGGTTCGACGTGCATGTCCTCTCGTCCCCGGACAAGCTGCTCACGACGATCGCGGCCGACGAGCGGGTCGTGCCGCACGCGATCCCGATGGCGCGCCGGATCACACCCCTGCGCGATCTGCGCACGGTCGCAAGGGTGTGGCGGCTCCTGCGGCGCCTGCGGCCGGCGATCGTGCACGCGCACACGCCGAAAGGTGGCCTCCTCGGCATGATCGGCGCCTGGCTGGCGCGGACGCCGGTGCGCGTCTACCACATGCGCGGCCTCCCCTTCATGACGGCGACCGGCCGGCGGCGGCGGCTGCTGCGGACGACGGAGTGGATCTCGTGCCGCCTGGCGCAGCGCGTCATCTGTGTCAGCCAGTCGCTGCGTGACGTCGCGATCACCGAGGGGCTCTGCTCGCCCGAGAAGATCGTCGTGCTGGGCGGGGGCAGCGGCAACGGGGTGGACGCGATGGGCCGCTTCCATCCGGCGAAGGGCGCTGGCCCCGATCGTGCGGCGATGCGCGCGCGGCTCGGCATCCCGGCCACCGCCCTTGTGGTCGGGTTCGTCGGCCGCCTCGTGCGGGACAAGGGAATCGTCGAGCTGTCGGACGCCTGGCAACACGTCCGCGCACAGGTTCCGGCTGCGCACTTGCTCCTGGTCGGTCCATTCGAGCCACAGGATCCCGTGCCGTCCGCGACCGTGGCGGCGCTGCACCAGGATCCGCGCGTTCACCTGGCCGGCGCCGCCGACGACGCCGCGCCCGCCTACCGGGCGATGGACCTCGTCGTGCTGCCGACCTATCGGGAAGGCTTCCCCAACGTGCCGCTCGAGGCCGCCGCCATGGAGCTGCCGGTCGTCGCCACGCGGATTCCCGGCTGCGTCGACGCCGTCCAGGCTGGCGTGACCGGCACGCTCGTGCCGCCCTACGACGCGGTCGCGCTGGCCGACGCGATCGAGCGCTATCTCGGCGAGCCCGCGCTGCGCCGCGACCACGGACGAGCGGGGCGCGCCCGCGTGCTCCGCGACTTTCGGCCGGAAGCGATCTGGGCAGCGCTCTACGAGGAATACGCGCATCTGCTCACCAAGGCGGGGATCGCGCCGCCAGAACCCGCGCTGGCGGCCAGCGCCCTGCGCACGGGAACCGGTCATGGCGACGTCTGACCTCCTCGTGCTCGGCGGCGGCGGGCACGCCAAGGTTCTCATTGCAACTGCCCGCGCGGCGGGCATCCCGATCGCCGGCGTGCTGGATGATGACCCGGCCCGCATCGGAACAGCAATTGGTGGCGTTTCGGTGATCGGTGATGTCAGCGAGACGTCAATTGCCCAGAGCGGCGCGACCACGGCCATCATCGCAGTCGGCGACAACCAGTCCCGCCGGCGGCTGGCGCAGCGCTTCGACGGTCGTCTCGCCTGGGCGACCGTCGTGCACCCAACCGCCGTCGTCGCGCCGGATGTCACGCTGGGCGCCGGAAGTGTTGTCTGCGCCGGCGTCATCGTGCAGCCGGCCACCTCGATCGAAGCCCACGTCATCCTGAACACGGCGTGCAGCGTCGACCATGACTGCCGGATCGGCGCCTTCGCTCACATCGCCCCCGGCAGCCATCTGGCCGGATCCGTGACCGTCGACGAGGGCGCGTTGCTCGGCATTGGCACATGCGTGATTCCCGGCAGACGCATCGGCGCCTGGGCCGTGGTGGGCGCCGGCAGCGTGGTCGTCCATGACATACCCGCCCGCGTCACCGCGAAAGGCGTTCCGGCTCGCCATGCCTGAGCGCTGCCCGGATCATCCATGGCAGCGGCGCGCGAAGCGCGTCCTGGATGTCACGGTCGCGGCCGCCGGGCTGGCCGTGACCAGTCCGATCACCGCCACGGTAGCCATCGCAATCCGGTTCCGGTTGGGCTCTCCGGTCATTTTCCGGCAGGTGCGGCCCGGCCAGGACGGCGCCCCGTTCACGCTCTACAAATTCCGGACGATGCGCGACGCCGTCGACCGGCACGGCCACCCGCTGAGCGACGAGGAGCGCTTGACGCCCCTCGGCCGCACGCTGCGCCGGTTCAGCCTCGATGAGCTGCCGCAGCTCGTGAACGTGCTGCACGGCGACATCAGCCTGGTCGGGCCACGCCCCCTGCTCATGGAATACCTGCCGCGCTACACGCCCGCGCAGGCGCGACGGCACGAGGTCCGGCCGGGCATCACCGGCTGGGCGCAGGTCCACGGGCGCAACGCGATCAGTTGGGAGCAGAAGTTCGCCTACGACGTCTGGTACGTCGAGCACTGGTCGCTCTGGCTCGATCTGAAGATCCTCTGGCGCACGGCGAGCGCCGTCGCCAGGCGAGAAGGCATCTCCAGTCCCGGCGCGGCGACGATGCCAGTCTTCACCGGCACCGCCGCCAGGGAATTGGTGGCTGACGACGATTCGCCGGACGAACGCGTCGCCGCGAAATAAGCCGCCCGGTTCTTATGACTTGCCGAGCAGCCAGGCGACCTTGCTCTGCACTTCCTTGGGGTCGACCACGACGTAGGAGAGCTCCATGTGCAGCATGGGGTCCTGGAAGCTGGCGACGCTGCCCTGCAGCTCCTTCATGTCCAGCGTCGAGCTGGAGCAGGTCGGGCCATATTTCTGCGCCAGCGCAATCATCTCCGGCACGGTCAGGTCGGTGCGGGTGTGGGCCTGCAACGCCGGCAGGAGCCTGTTCAGCTCGGTGACGACGTTCAGCGATGCGCCCTGCTTCACCAGCGCCCGGATCACCATCTGCTGCCGCCGCACGCGGCCGAAATCGCCGTCGGGCCCGTGCCGGAAGCGCGAGAAGGTCAGCGCGTCCTTGCCATCGAGGTGCTGAGGCCCCAACGGGAAGTCGACGCCGCCGGCGGAAAACGCGTAATCGTTGTCGATGGTGACGCCGCCCACGGCGTCGACCAGATCGGTCAGGCCGGTGAAGTCGATCAGCCCGTAGTGCTGGATTGAGATGCCGAGGAACTGCTCGACCACCTGCCGCTCGTAGGGAGTGCCGCCGACCGCCAGCGCGTGGTTGATCTTCGTCAGCCCATAGCCCGGCAGCTCGGTCCGCGTGTCCCGCGGGATCGCCAGCACGCGGCAGGAGCCGTTCTCCGGGTTCAGGTGCAGCACCATGAGCGCGTCGGGTCGCACGCCGACATCGATCGCCTCGCCGGGCCGCGCATCGACGCCCATGAGCAGGATGTTGACGCCCGACGACGGTTCAGCCGGCTTGGTGATGCCGACCGCCGCGGCCGCGCCGCTCGTCATGCCGCCCACGCCCTTGGCGGCGCCTTTCACCCGGCCCCACAGCCCGCCGCTGGACGACGAGCCACCGCTGGACCGCTGATCCGAGGCGACCGCCGCCTGCGCGGGTCCGGTGTCGACCTCGACACCCTCCTGGGCGCCAAAGACGCCGCCAGCGACGTGCGGCGGCGGCGTGCTGATCTTCTGCACCGCCGTCAGTGTGTCGCCGACGAACATCGACGCCGCGCCGAGGCTGCCCCCCACCAGGAGCAGGAGAATCAGAAGGAAGATGACGACCGGCCGCCGGTACCAGGGCGTGCGGCGGCGTCTGCGCCGCCGGACCGCTTCCCCTGCGCCGGCATACGGAACAGGCTGGTTCTGGCGGATCGGCGGTGCCGCCGTCATCTGGCCCGACCGGGCGCGGACTTCACCATTCAATCGCCGTCCCGCTTGCGCTTCCGCGCCTTGTGCGTGGTCCATCTCCCCTCCCAAACCGCTCGCGCTCAGGCGTGCGGCGTGCCCGTATTATGGCGTGTTCGCCGGGGTCGCGCCCGGCGGCGTTGCCGTCGCGCCCGATATCGTCGGTGTCGGCATGACGAACGATGCTTCCGCCATGCCGGGTGGTCCGCCGCCGGCCTGCTGACCGAAATAGCGACCGGCGACCGCGCTAATCAGCAGCACCGAAAGCACAATAATGATCGTCATCCGCCGCATGAAGATGGAGCCTTTCCACGGGTCCGAATTGTCCTAACAGATTCTACTCTACCGATCGAGATG
This sequence comes from Thermomicrobiales bacterium, assembly GCA_025928015.1. Taxonomy (GTDB): domain Bacteria; phylum Chloroflexota; class Chloroflexia; order Thermomicrobiales; family UBA6265; genus JAICKJ01. The sequence goes on along the minus strand of JAICKJ010000030.1, from coordinate 3,648 downwards.
AATCGCCACGGACGCCCGCGGTGCGTGGATCGGCGCGACCCGCCGCGCGTCGTCCAAATCGGCTGCACATCAAACTCCGACGCGGAGAAACTGGCCGCCCCGGATCATGAACGCCGCGCATTGGATCGGGAGCCGCGGGAAGTCGTTGAATGGCAGCCCGCAGGTCACGGTCGCCCGGATCGGGTCTTGCCATCGTTCGCGCACCGCCGGAAGCAAGCGCAGGGGACGCAGCGCCACCCGGCGCTCGACCGGCGCCGGCATCACGGCGGCCCGCTCCCAGCGCTCCAGCAACGCGGGCACCAACCAGCGTGGCAGCGGCGGCTCCGCCGCCACGGGCGTTCCCGTGATCTCCGCGCCAAGCACCTCGTGCGCCAGCCGAAGGACGGTCAGCACCCAGCCACGGCGGCGGCGATCGGCGCCCAGGCACCGGTCCCAGTCGAAATCCGCTCCGCGCGTTTCCAGCATCACCGCGACATCGCTCAGCCACAAGGGCCGCATCGCGCCGTGGACCAGCAGGTGGAGACACAACAACCTCAGGTGCGCCTCGCGCGACGGAACGAGAACGGGAACGCCCGCGAGGACGTTGGTCTCGGCATCCACGCGCAGGTCCCAGTCACCGCGATCCCGCCAGGTCGGCGCGTGTTGCAGGTCGACAGGCACGCCGATGTCGGCAGATCCAGCGTGTAGCACGGCGGTCGCCGCATCGTATTCCCCCGGTCGCACGATGAGATCGATATCGCCGCAGAGCCGGACCGCGGGGGCCGCGTAGTGCCGGCTGACCGACCAGCCCTTGACGAGGATGGGCTGAATGCCGGCCTCGCGGAGCGGTCCGATCACTCGCGGGATCGCTTCGATCACGCGCGCATTCGCCTCGCGTTGACGTCGATACCCCTCCGTCATGGCCTGACCCAGCGCGTCGGATGGATCGACCATCCCTCGCACGCGTGGCCAGATCAAACCGACGCTGGCGGACCGGAAGAGTGTCGGCAACACCGCGATCAGCTCAGTCGATGTCACGTCCAGGGGGGGTGGTGTGGCTCGCCACGCGCCCTCATGCAGCACGCGCAAAAGGTCCGGAGCGGCCCGGTAACCGGACGCCTGGGATACTACTGTCATGGGCTGTGCAACGCGCTGCGCGGCCTGAACCGCCACGCTCCGTCTTCCACCTTCCGCACTCATCCTAGGGACATAGATCGGCCGGGACTCAAGCCAGGATACGCTCGAGACACCGGGACGGGATCGCATAGGGCCGCTCCAGCGCCGATTGTTTCGGACAGGATACCGTCTGGCGCGATCCGGGTCGCGCAAATTCGGGATCCATCACCGCTAAACGTGTCTAGTATCGATCCTGCCCATGCCACCGCGCAATATCCTCTTCGTAGCGATTGCGGCCGCACCGTCGTCACATCAATCGTCTCGCCCAGCACCCGTGTCGGCATCCGGCGACCGACTCCACGGCGCGCCGTCCATCGTTGGGCCGGACTACGGCCACTGACGTCCGATTGAGATGATGCAATGGGTGCCTCGTCGTGTCGTGGTTGAGGAGATCATCCGCGGTCGCAGTCGTGGCGAAGTTGTCAGGTCTGGCGACGGGCACGTTCCCGGGTTGTGCGATGCCCGCACGCTTGCCGGTGCGGCCCGCCTCGCTCGAGCAGCCAGCCAGGAGCAGTTCCCGAGCACCCATGGGTCAAGGGTGACATCTGCAGATCATACTGAATAGAACGCCGGCATCGCCCGGGCTCTTGTCCCAGGCGATGCCGGCGTGCAGTGCAACGATGACTGGTCAACCAAGGCGCGGCGGTCCAGGGCCGTGGTTCATAGTTCCTTAGGCTCAGTCCCGGGTCGAACGCTTAACCGCCTTGCGGGCACTCAGGTGTATTCGTCTTCGCGTTGAGACAGATGGTTCCATCGTAGCCCGGTCCAGTGTACGGTCCGCACTGGCTACAGCACTTCCCGTAGCAGTCACTGTTGGCGGTGCACCTCATGCCGCAGCTATTTGATGCGCCACCGGCGGCGGCCGGCGCCGTCATGGAGACGATCGCGGGCACGGCGATCGCGCCGGCCACCGCGGCGCGCTTCATGAACACCCGGCGGCTCTGGGCGGGACCACGCATGGTGTCCGCGACCGGTCGGGCAAGAAGGCCGGCGTCCGCCAGTTCGCCAATGGCGAGGCGGACGATCGTCTCATCGATGCCGATATTCGTCTCACCGCTCGCCGCCAGCGCAATCGCGGTCACTGACCGGCTCCCATCACACAATCGCCAGATCACCGCGGAGGTGCGGTTGAGGTGGTGGATGTGGTGCTTCTCCTGGTCATAGACCAGCACCTCGTCACCGGCCTCGGTCGTCACCAACCCCTCGATGCGCGCCGCAGGCACCGCGGCGGCTGACAGTCCCGTGTGCCTCGCAGCCTGTCCCGGTCGCTTCATCAGCTCTCCCTTTCCTCATCGTGCCGAACCCGACCAATCGAATCACAACCAACCCGCGTGTCCTGGAAGTCGCGCCAATCGGTGTGCAGCAACCAGCTCGCCGCATCTTCCGCTTCGCCGCGTTCACCGCGGATCACGGTCGCTGACCGGGCAAGGGTCCCCAGGACCGCGAAGGCATCCGCGGGCCGCTGCCGCACAGCAACGGTATGGGAGCATAGTGCCATGACTCCTGATGCCAGATCAAGACATTTGGCCCATGAATTCCCGTAGTCTCCATACGAAAGAAGTGCCACTACACCGACGGGGAGCGGTTGCCGGAGGGCGGAGGACCAGCGATCAGTTGTCACGCTGACTCGCTGATGCTCCCAGCCCCCATCTCTGACTGAGCGACGGAGCGCGATGCGGCGGGGGTAGGGGTGCACCCAGCCATTGCGGTCAAGCACAGCGAACTCATCGGAGTAGTACTCGGCGCCCGCGCCGACTAGCGCCGTCACGAGCGTCGACTTCCCGCTGAACGAGTTGCCGGCCAGCACGATCGCTTGCCCGCGCCAGGCGACGACCCCGGCGTGAAGAAAGAGCCACGGCCGCGCGTGCTCCGCGACGTAGTCTTCGGCCAGGGAATCGAACGCTTCCAGCGCGCCTTCCCACGACGACCGGCGAATGTCGAATTGGCCGGTCCGGAGCGCGTAATCGCCACCGGGACCAGGCGCGACCTCGAACCGGTAGTGCTCGTCCAGACGCGCGAACTCGGCGGGCTGCCATCCGGGCGGCAGTCGGTCGACGACCGCGTTGAGCAGGCTCGCGTCCGCCAGGGAGACGCCGATCCGTACGCCAAACACATCAATGGCAAAGGAGAGCTCGGACTCCCCGTCACGGTGGAGGCGCGGAGGGTCGGTCCGCCTGCGTTCCCGATCGTCAATCTCCGTGCTCGCCACGCCAGTTCGCCGGCGGGCCGCATCAACAAGCGCGTTCGCGCGCGCCTCGTCGAGCCCCATCGCCTGGACGGTCCGTCCGTTGCCCCTGGCGTCCGCATCCATCAGCATGCCCGTCTCCTTATGGTTGGTCCTAAATTTGAGTGCTAGTACTTTCGTCGGCCCCATTGCTGATATAGTACTATAGTCATAGGATGCCATCGAGCCGGTCGGCTGCCTGGAGGGAGAGTGGACAGATGCGGCCAAGCCGCGATGCGGGGATACGGGTTCAGTGTGAGACCGGCCTT
>JAICKJ010000064.1 GCA_025928015.1 Thermomicrobiales bacterium | reverse complement strand
CTTGTCGACGTGGAGCTCGCCGAGCTTGACCTTGTCCTGCCCCGCGCGTTGCGCCCAAACGAAGTAGCGTTGGTCCCCGCTGGTTGGCGCGAGGTCGTAGACGGAGAGCATGGCGCCGCCCTGGTTCGGCGCCAGCGCGAGGGAGCCGTGGTTGGGCTCGGCGCCATCCGACGCGCCGGCGGCCGGCAGCAACGGCGAGAGCGTGCCGCCGTCCTTCAGGTATTCGGCCATCTCCGCCTGCCCCTCGCGGGCGGTGTCGCGCTGGTCCCGCACCTGCTGGAAGAGGATGCCGAAGGTGATCGCGGCGACGAGCGCCAGAGTGGCGGCGATGCCCAGCCCGACGGTCAGCATCGGCCGGAACCGGATCAGCGGAGACCGTGTGCGAGTCTGACTGGCCACCGGCCGTCTGATCTCGTCCATCAGGGCCGTGCGCAGCGCGGGTGGCGGCGCCACAGGCGCGACCGCCGCGCCGAGCGCGCCAACGGTTGTCTCGAACCGGCGCAGCGCCGACCGGCACTCCGGGCAGCCGTCCAGGTGCGCTTCCACCCGCGCCCGCTCGTCGGCATCGAGGATGCCGAGAGCGTAGGCCGGGAGATCGTCCCGCACCTGTGCGCAGGTCTGAGATGTGGACGGCGTGCCACTCATTCCGGGTCCCTTCAAGGTGCCTGATGTTCGTAGTCGCGATCGGCCAGGTCGGATTCGCCCAGGCGGACCGCCAGCCGGCGCATGGCCGACCGGATTTGCGATTTGACGGTGCCGAGCGGGCGCTGCAAGCGGTCGGCGATCTCCCGCTGGCTCATGCCGCCAAAATACGCCATCTCCAGCAAGGTCCGCTGATCGTCGGCCAGATCGGCGAGGGCGTCGCGTACTTGCTGACGCACGACCAGCGAGATCGCCTGATCGGCCGGGTCCGGCGCCGGGTCCAGCACCCAGCCGACCGCCTCGGCGTCGTCGCCGGCGAACGGTTGCTCGTGCTGGCGGCGCAGCAGGTCGATCGCGCGGTTGCGCGTCACCCGCAGCAACCAGGGCGCGAAGGGTCCACGCGAAGCGTCGTAGGTCTCCGGCCGTTGCCAGAGGCGGAGGAAGACGTCATGTGTCGCCTCCTGGGCGAGGGAGGGGTCGCGCAGGATCGTCCGCGCGAGACCATGCACCGCCGGCGCGTACCGGTCGTAGAGCGCGGAGAAGGCCGCCTCATCGCGTCGCTGCAGGCGCTGCACGAGGTCATGCTCCCAGCGCTCCTCCGGTTGGCTCACGACGTCGGTGCTCGTCACGAGCCGGCACCCGGTCTTGATGGCGTCGATCGCCATGCGCCCTCCCGGTCCGAACCAAGCGAGCATGTGCCCGCTGATTCCAGTACGGGTGAGCGCCCGATTCGGATGGCGCTAGGCCGGCTCATCCGGCGGCGGTTCGAGCCGGTAGCCGATGCCGGTGAAGGTCGTGATGAGCGTGCCACTCTCGCCCTCCGGTTCCAGCTTGGCGCGCAGGCGGCTGACCCAGGTGCGAAGGTAATGCACCTCGTCGCGGAATTCCGGTCCCCAGATGCGGCTCAGCAACTCGGCGTGGAGCATCACCCGGCCGGCGTTGGCCGCGAGCAGCGAGAGCAGCTCCCACTCCGTCCGGCTGAGCTTGATCTCCTGGCCGTCGACCGTCACCCGCCGCCGTTCGAGATCGATCTCAACGCCGTTCGGATAGCGGAGGACCATCGTCGCCGGCACCGTCGTGGCGGCGCCGGCGGCGCGGCGGAGCACCGTCGCCACGCGGGCGGAGAGCTCGTCCGGGTTGAACGGCTTGGTCATGTAGTCGTCGGCGCCGGTGTGAAGGCCGCGCAGCTTGCTGGCGTCGCTGACGCGCGCGGTCAGCATGATGACGGGGGTTTGGGACGTGGCGCGAAGCCGCTGCAAGACCTCGAAACCGTCGAGGCCGGGCATCATCACGTCGAGCACGACGAGATCCGGCCGTTCGTCCTCGGCCAGCTTGAGCGCCTCCTCGCCATTCGCGGCCGTGATGACGGCGTAGTCGTCTGCCTGCAGGCGAGCCCGCACCAGACGCACGATGGCCGGCTCGTCATCGACGACCAGGATCATCTGTTTCCGCATGACTGCCCATTCTCCCGCGTCGGGGGTTCACTCGCCCTGGCTGGCATCCCACTCCGGCGAAATGGGGAGCGCGACCGAGAAGGTGCTTCCCTGACCGATACCGGGCGATGTCACGGTTATTCTGCCGCCCTGCGCCTCGATCAGCAACCGGCTCAGGTAGAGGCCCAGCCCCATGCCCCGCACCGTCGGGTCGCCGCCGACGCGGCGGAACCGCTCAAAGACCGAGCCGACGTGCTCGGGCGCGATGCCGATGCCATGATCCGTGACGCTGATCGTGATCCGCTGGCCGTCGCGGTGGGCGGAGGTGGCGATCTCGCCGCCGCCGGGCATGTACTTGACCGCGTTTTCGAACAGGTTGCGCAGCACTTGGGCGAGCAGCTCCGGGTCGCCCTCCGCGGCCGGCAGCGAGCTCGGGATGTCGACCGTGAACCGATAGCCGGGCGTATATTGCCTGATCTCGCGCATCACCTTCCGGACGAGGATCGAGACGACGATCGGCTCGGTCGCCGGGTCGAGCCGGCCGGCCTGGATCGCGGTCGCGCTCATCAGGTTGTTCAACATCTGCTCCAGCCGCTCGCTCTCGGTGACGATGTCGGTCAACAGCTCCTGCCGCGTCCCCGGATCGAGCGCTGCAGCATCGCGGGCGAGCATGTGGGCACCGCCGTGAATCGCGGTGAGCGGAGTGCGAAATTCATGCGAGATGAGCGCGAGGAAGTCATCCTTGAGCTGGTCGGCCTTCCGCAGCCAGGTCGCGTCCTCGAAGACGACCAGCGCCCGCGTCCGTGTCCCCAGCCCATCGGCCATCGGCGCGGAGTGGACAAACGCCGGCACGCGGCTGCCGTCGGCGCGCTCCAGCACGAGCTGCTGATTGCGCGAGGTGTTGCCGTGGTGCAGGGAATGGACGCCGGGCCGCCGTTGCTCGGAGATCGGCTGGCCGTCCGTCTCCAGCCAGCGGAAATCCTCGCGGTAGCGGGGCAACCGATCGACCGGATGATCGCCGAAGATCATCGTCCGGGCGGCATCGTTGACGAAGGAGATCTCATTGTCCTGGCCGACCAGAAACGCCGCCGCGGGCAGGCTCTCCAGCATGATCCGGAAGTGGTCCCGCTCCGCTTCGGCCTGTCGCCGGCTGACCGCGAGCTCCTGGTAGAGCTGGGCCCGCTCGATGGCCGTGGCGGCATGGGCCGCGACGATCTGGAGCGCGTCCAGGTCATCCGCCGTGAAGGGTTGCCCGTCGCGCCGGTCGGTCAGGTAGAGATTGCCGAGCACGCGGCCGCCGAGCAGGATCGGGACGCCGAGCAGCGAGGTCATCGGCGGGTGGTTGGCCGGAAAGCCCACCGACCGGGAATCGGCGGCGATATTCGGCACCAGGAGCGGCGTCCGGTCGTGGATCAGCGCGCCGATCAGGCCGTGTCCCTGCGGGATCGGCCCGAGCGCGGCGCGCTGCGCCGGCGTGATGCCGGCGGTGATGAAGCGGATGACCCTGCCCTCGTCGTTCGTCACGCCGAGGGCGCCGTAGCGCGCGTCCGCGACCTCGCAGGCGAGATCGACGATGCGTTGCAGCACGGCGTCGAGATCGACTTCCGACGCCACGGCCAGGGCGGCCTCGTAGGCCGCCAGTCGTTTGCGTTCCGGTGATGTCGCGCCGTCATGCTCCGTCGTCATGCCGTTCGTTCGCTTCGCACCGCTATGCATGGACTGCCGCGACGCCGTTGCCGGCCGTGGCCGCCGCATTCGGCGTCAGCACCCGCACGATGAGGATCGGTACGACCGAGCGGCGCACCAGCTCTTCGGCCACGCTGCCGAGGAACCAGCGCGAGATGCCGCCGCGGCCGTGTGAGGCGATAACGTAGAGGTCGTCCGGCTGGGCGACTTGCTGCAGCTCGAAGACGACGCCACCGCGCCGGACCTCGGTGGTGACCATCAACCCCTGATTGCGCAGATCGGTAGCGATCTTCTCCAGATCAGCGGCCGCCGCTTCTACCTCCTCGTCAACGAGGCTCTGGAAGGCGGCGCCACCGCCGCCGAAGCCGTAGAGGCCGTAGCGATCGAGCTGTGTCAGGTCGATGACCCGCACCAGATGGATGGGCGCGTGGCTCAGCCGCGCGATCTCGGCCGCGTCCGTCAGCGCGTGCCGGGCCAGATCAGATCCATCGAGGGGAACGACGATCCGCTTGTACATGGTGATGCTCCTTTTGCACGAGATCCGTGTCCCGTTCATGCGTCAATCGTAGCGACTTTGGCATTGCAGGGGCGACGAGCAGGATCGTGGGTCGTTACAATTCCGTGTCAGCATTTACCGCGCGACCGTGTCGCCATCGACGACCAACGCGTGGCCGGTGATGAACGACGCCTCGGACGAGCAAAGCCAGACGGCGGTCGCCGTCACCTCCTCGGGCGTGCCCATCCTGCCGATCGGCTGCATGCTCGTGAATGCCTCCTCCGCGGGCGCGCTGCCGCGGGTGACGCGATCGACCATTGGTGTGTGGATCACTCCGGGGCAGACGGCATGACGCGGATGCCCTGGGTCGCATAGTCCCGCGCCGCCGTCTAGGTCAGGCCGACGACACCGTGCTTGCTGGCGACGTAGGCCGGCGAGGCGGGGAAACCGACGACGCCCGCGATCGACGAGCAGTTGACGATCGCGCCACCTCCCGTGGCGAGCATCCGCGGGATCTCGGCCTTCATGCAGAGGAAGACGCCCTTGAGATTGATGCCCAGCCCGCGGTCCCAGTTCGCCTCGCTGCACTCGGCGGTCGGGGCCGTCTCGCCTTCGATGCCGGACGCCGCGCCGGTGATGAGCGCAACCTTGTTGGTGAATTGATCGGACATGGCACTGCCTCCTGCGAGAACGAGCCCAATCTTCCTCCTGTTGGACATCCTGCTCCAGAACGGGCGACAACCACGACTGAATACGCGCCGTGCGCATGTCAATCGCGTGGCAATCGGTCGGCGCGGAGATGGGGCGAACTGTTGGTATGCGCCATGCGCAAGCTGGTGTGGGAGCAGGCACTTCCCCAGGACGGCCGAGCGTGGAGCATGCACATGCGGGCGATGGTGCTGGAACAACCCGGAGAGCCGTTGCGGCTGCGCGATGTGCCGACGCCAACGGCCTGTGATGGACAGGTGCTGATTCAGGTGACGGCCTGCGGCGTCTGCCGGACCGATCTGCACATCGTCGATGGCGAGCTGCCCGATCCGAAGCTGCCGCTCATCCCCGGCCATCAGGTCGTCGGCACGGTGATCGCGACGGGGCGCGGCGCCGACCGCTACGCGTTGGGCCAGCACGTCGGCGTGCCCTGGCTCGGCTGGACGTGCGGGCAGTGCGATTATTGTCTGAGCGGCCGCGAGAACCTCTGCGATTACGCCAAATTCACCGGGTACACGCTCGATGGCGGCTACGCCGAGTACCTGGCCGTCGACGAGCGCTTCTGCTTCCCGCTGCCGCGCGGCTACGCGACCATTCAGGCCGCGCCGCTGCTCTGCGCCGGGCTGATCGGTTACCGCTCATTACGGATGACGGGCGACGCGCGCCGGCTCGGCTTCTACGGCTTCGGCTCGTCCGCGCACCTCATCGTCCAGGTCGCGCGCTTCCAGGGACGCGAGGTCTACGCCTTCACCCGGCCCGGCGACGTCTCCGGCCAGCAGTTCGCTCGTGGTCTCGGCGCGGTCTGGGCCGGCGGCACGGATGAGCGGCCGCCGGTAAAGCTGGACGCGGCGATCATCTTCGCGCCCGCCGGCGAACTGGTGCCGCTGGCGCTGCGGGAGCTCGCCAAGGGCGGCACGGTCGTCTGCGCCGGCATCCATATGAGCGACATCCCGAGCTTCCCGTACGACATCCTCTGGGAGGAACGCGTGGTGCGCTCCGTCGCCAACCTGACCCGGCGCGACGGTGAGGAATTTCTGGCTCTCGCGCCCCAGGTGCCCCTCCACACCGACGTCACCCTCTTCCCGCTGGAGCAAGCCAACGAGGCGCTCAACGCCCTCCGCCACGGCGAGTTCAACGGCGCCGCCGTGCTGACCGTCGCCAGCGAGACGGAAGCGATCGAACCGACGTAGTCCCCCTCGCGTTCCACCTCCCATCCTGTCGCGCGGTGTTGCGACATTGTGACCTTCCGCGCGCGTCGCGATGTGCGCCTGGCATGTCACACGTCCTATCGTCAGGGCAGGCGCCCGTTCTCTGGATCGCGTGGAGTCAGACGGCCGGGCGCCCACAAGACCAAGGAGGACGCCATGGTCAAGACGGCGAATTCCGGGGCTGAACGAGAGCCGGCCACCGGCGAGCATGGGCCGCGCTGGCCCGACGTGGCGCGGTCGGCGGGCAGCTCGGCGCGGAACTACCTCCGGCAGGTGTATGCCGGTTCCATCCATCTGCGGCGCGACCGGCTGGGCGTGCTCTTCCACATCGGGGAGCACGGCGATTACGCGATCTTTCGCGAGACGACGGGCGATGACGGCGTCGCCGGCGAGTCGTGCGTGCTCGTCGTCGGCTTCCGGCTGCGGGCGCTCGGCGCCATTCCTGCCCTGCACTGGCTCTTCCAGCGCGTCTGTCTGCTGACAACGCCCTTCTGGAGCGGCTTCCGCGGCTTCCGGGTCAAGCTCTGGATGGTCAATCCTGCTACGGAGGATTACCTCGGCATCTACCGCTGGGCGGGCGCCGACCATGCCGCAACGTATGTGACGGCGCTGGCGAAAGTCCTGCGGGCGCTTTCCACACCCGATTCCGTCTGGTACGACATCTACCCGGCGACCGACTTCGAAAGCTTCCTCGCCGCACGGGCTGTCACCCCTTCGCCGGAAAGAGCGGCGAATCGGATGGGATCGCCGGCGTGATGAGCCTGGCGTCCGCCAGCGCGGTCAGGGCCGGATCGAGCGAGACAGGTCCTTTCGCGCCGGTGTCGATGGTGATCGCGAGCGTCCCGGCCGGGATCGCCGGCGGCGAAGCGATCATGGCCGCGCGTTGGGCCCTGTAGATCTCCATTGAGGCATCGGAGGCGGAACCGCTGCGCGCCTGCCGCGCGGCCAACCGCCGGCCGACCTCCGCCGCGTCACAGACCGTCTCGACGAGCACGAAGGGCACACCAGCCGCCCGAGCCGTGTCGGCGGCGCGCTGGCGCTCGTCGCCGCTGAGGAAGGTCGCGTCGAGGATCACGGCATGCTCGCGTCCGAGCGCGCGCCGGCCAAGCGCGTTCAGGCGGTCGTAGGTCGCGGCGGTCCAGTCCGCGCTGTAGATGCCCTCGCCCCAGCCGGCGGCCACGGCGTTGCTCTCGATGGTGAACTTGCTCAGCCAATTGGCAACGGTGTCGCGGTCCACATAATACTTGCGGATCACCGCGAGGAGAGCGAGCAGGGCGAACGCCAGGCGATAGCCGCGAATCCAGAGAGGATCGTTCATGGAATTCCTCCGATCCAACCATCGAGCGTCCTGATCTCACCCTTCATCCACACCGCCCGGCGTCCAGGCAGGAACTCGCCTGGACGCGGCGGCCGTGCCTTCCAGGTAGCGCTTGAGGCCGGACCAGATTTCGGTCTCTTGCCGCTGGCCCATCCACGCGATCAGTGGCGTCAGGAGCCTGGTGGCGCCATGCGGTTGCAGCTCCCACGACCACCGCATCCGCGTCCCGGCCGGAACAGGGTCGAACGTCATTGTGCCCGCGATGGACATCGCGGGCATCGTCGTCACCGAGCTCAGGCGCCGCGGCCGCTCGAACTCGGTGAACTCGATCGTCATCTCCGCCGGCCGGCCCATCGTCGTCGCGGCCTTGAAGCGCGTAGCGGCGCCGATTGGTCCGTCCGTCACCTGCTCGACTAATTGGAAACGTGGGTTGTACTTCGGCTCATTCCGCTCGTCGGCGACCGTGTCGAAGACGTCGTCGACCGGCCGGCCAATCGTGATCTCGCCGTCGATGAGAATCATGTCCGTCCTCCCGTTCCAGAGGCCTCGCCGGCGTCGACGTGGTCTGCGGTGCGGTGGGTGCCGTCGGGCCCGGCGCGGACCCTGGGAGTCTGTCTCCATGCGAAGCGTAGGGTGGGCGGCGTGTCAACCGCGCCTACTGGAAGGAGATGGGTGTGTCAAACGCGATGAACTCGGGCTCACTGGCGGGCCGGCGCTGAGTGGCGTTGCGAAACAGGGGGTAGATGGCGCGGGCGAATCGAACCAGCTCACGTGTCAACGCCAAAGGGGCAGGCTGGCCCTTGGTGGGATCGAGGTGGCGGAAGACGGTGAATTCAGTGTAGCCGACGCCGGCCCGATCACCGAACGCCGCCCGCAGTTGTCGTGATTCGCTGACCGGGATCACGTCGTCGTCGCGGTCATGCAGGAGCACGACCAACGGCGCGTGAATCGCCGACAGGTAGCGAACCGGTGACATTGCCTCAAGACGAGTCTGCAGTGCCGTCGGCAAGCGCCGCAGGATCGCCGTCGCCTCGGTCGCGGTCGGCCCGGCGAGCAACGGTGCGAGGGCGCGCCCTTCGGGTGACAGGGTCGCGCTATCGAGCGGACCGGTGGAGTCGAGGTAGGCAGTTCGAAGCCGCCCGGCCTCATCGGGCGTCAGGAGTGCCGTAATGGAGTGGACGAAAACCCTGCGGGTGAGCTGATCGACCGGCCAGGGCTCGCGGCCGTTCCCACGGTGGCGTGAGGCGCTGGCGATATCTCGCGTCAGCGTCCACATCGAAGAATAGGGAGCATAGGCGCCCACGAACGCGACGCGGTCGCGGATCTCTGGAGTGGCCGCGGCCATGAGGGCGAAGGCGCCGCCGACACACGTGCCAAACAGGCCGATGCGCGCCGGATCGATGTCCGGCCGGGCGAGCAGGGCGTCATACGCGCGGTCGATGTCGCCGATATCCGCGGGCGTCAGGCGAAAATCGCGCATCGCCGGCGACCAGTAGAGCAGCGCGGCGAATCCGGCGCGCGCCAGCGCCTCTCCCAGCCGGGGCACCTGCGGATGGTCGATCCCGAACGGGACGACCCCGAGGCAGACGACGAGTCCCGGGTATGGACCGGCGCTGGCCGGCCGGTAGAGATCACCGGTGGCAAGACCGTGGGATGTGAGATAGGTGAACGGCTCGACCATCGGACGCGGCGTGATCCGGTCGAGCGGACGCGACGGCAGCATCGGGTAGACCTTGAGCAGGAAGATGACGGTCTTCCCCGCCGCGCGGAGGACTTCAATGCCCTCGGTCCATCGCTCAACACCGGCTTTCATCGCCTGCGCCGCGATCGCAATCATGGACGTGCTCCAGGTCGTCGCTCAGCCGCGGTTGCGGCGGCGGAAGATGCCGAGGAAGGGTGAGCCCGCGCCGAGCAGGAAGCCGAAGTCATACCAGTTGCCTGTGCGGGTCAGATCGTAGAGGGGGAACTGATCCCAGGCGCCGAAGACATGGACGATCAGGACGATCCACGCCGTCAGCCCGTTCCAGATGCCCCAAAGCAAGTCCTGCCACCACATGTTCTGCACCTCTCACGGTGGTTCTCGCGATGGTTTTCGACACGGGGTCCGGAGCAACGAAAAGCGACGTCAATCCCTGGCACGAAACGCGCCCGCGCGGCTTATCCTGCGCGGTTGCGCTGGTATTTGGCGTGGTCGAGATAGCCCTGGAGGATGACGGCGGCGGCCGCGGCGTCGACCTCCTGGCGGCGTTTGGCGCGGCGGGTCTTGCTGGCGACCAGGCTCCGTTCGGCGATCGTCGTGGAGAGCCGTTCGTCCCAGTAGGCGAGCGGCAGGTCGAGCGCGGCGGCCAGGCGCTCGGCCTGCTGCCGGGTGGTGGTCGCCTGCGGCCCCTCGCGGCCGGAGAGCCCGACCGGGAGGCCGGCCACGAGCTGGACGGGCCGGTAGCGCGCGACCAGGGCGCGCAATTCGCCCTCCTCGCGCGGGCCGCGGGCGACGAAGCCGACCGGGCTGGCGAGGATGCCCAGCTCGTCGCTGACGGCGACGCCGATGCGCCGCTCGCCGATGTCGAGGCCGAGCATGCGGCCGGTGGGGGCTGTCATCGGGTCAGGGCTTGGTCGCCGGGGTTGCCGGCGGCGTGGCCTGAGGCGCTGGGCCCGGGGCGGATGTCTTGCTGGCGGCGACGCGGACGGTGATCCGGCTTTCGGATTGCGGCATCCGGCGCGACCACCAGCCCGGGTGGACCTCGATCTGGGCGTCCTTGATCGCCACTTCGCTCTTGATCACGCTCCGGGCATCCTTGATCGACTTGCCGGCCAGCCGGCCGCGCAGCGCGTCCTGCTGGTTCGCGTTGAAGGTCGTGCGGGCGGTGCCGGTGGCCGAGAGCGAATACTGCGTGCTGTCCGGCGCCTCGGCGATCAACTGCGCGTCGCCCAGACGGATCGACGCCGGATCGAGCTCGAAGCCCTGCGGCACCTGGGCACCCATCCGCTTGGCGACCGCGGCCCGCGCTTGCTGCTCAACCGCCGTCTGGGTGTAGGTCAAACCGGTCGCCTTCACCGTGCCCTTGAGAGTCACCGTGTCGCTCTGGTCGCCGGCCTTCTGGGTGACGACCATGGTCGGATTGCTGGCGTTGACCGACGACTCAACCAGCGACGTGCCGGCGGGGAGCTGCTTCTGCCAGGCGCCGGCGGTGACGGTATTGAGGTTCGTGCGCGCGTTCTCCTCGATCGTCTTGATGTCCTTGTCGGAGACAATAGCGATCGAGACATCGGTGCCGCCGGCGATCGCCGCATTGCGATTGCTGTAATAGATGCCCAGCTTGCCGAGCTTGCCGGTCAGGTAGCCCTGCGCCAGGTTGCCGGCCGCGCCTGGATTACTGGCCGTGACCTGGACGGTGGCTTCGCCGGGTTTCTTGTCCTTCGCGGCGGGTACATCCACGTCCTTGAGCGTGGCGTAGCTGCCGGCGGCGAGGGTCGTCAGCCTGGTGCCTTGCGGCACCTTGACGCTTTTCTTGCCGGTGTTGCGCAGCTCGACGGTGCCCGCCGCGGTCTTGTCCGGCCGCTTCTTGACGCCGGTGGCCTTCGCGGTGACGGTGAAATCGACCCCGGCCTCGGCGCGGGTCGCCGGCACCGAGAAGGCGGAGTCGTTGGAGACGACGGCGCCGGGCGCGGCCACGCTGTAGATCAGGCTGGTGTTCAGCGGCTGCTGGCGCAGCGTCAGGTCGACGCTCACGGCGGGCATGTAGAACCAGGCACCGAAGAGGAGCAGCGCCAGGACGGCGAGGCCGGCGGCGACGAGCCGGCCGACCAACCGCGGGCTGAGGCCGGGACGGGAGTCCTCGTCGAGGTAGTCGAGCGAGCCGTCGTTCAAACCCTCGCCGTTGCCCGGCAGTGCGCGCGCCTGGCCGGCGAAATCGGGTTCGTAGAGGTGCGTGCGGCGCCGGCGCGAGACCGCAATCGGGTCGGCCGGCTCCATGCCGGCTGGCGGCGCGGTGGCCGCGCCGGTCTCCGTGCTGGCCCGCTGGCGCGCGGCCCGCCAGCCGCCGAGCGAACGTCCGCCCGGCGAGCGCGGCGCTGGCCCGGCGCCGTTCGTGGGCGGGGCGGCGGCTGGTTCAGCCAGGCCGAACATCGAGGCGAGCTGCAGGCGCAAGCGGTCCTCGGTGTCGAGGGAGAGCTGGAGATGCTGTTGCTCGGCGGCATCCTTCAGCGCCCGGAACTCCGTCGCGGTGAGCAGGAGCGGGCAGTGGTCGGGGATCTGCAGGACCACCGGACCGCCGGGGATCGACCGCAGCCGCGCCAGCACATCCGGGAGCGATTCCTGCGGATCGATCCGAAGTCGCGTTTCGTTGCCTGTTTCAGCCATAGTCTGTGCCGGGTCGCGCACGCTTGGGTGTCTCCCCGGCCGTGCCCTTCTCCCTCATCGATCGCGCCTGGGTCGTGGTGGCGGGGCGCGATGGGAGGAGCGGCGCGGCCGCCGCTCCTCCGGACATGTCGATCTTACACCGCGATCTGGCTGGCGACGATTTCCGGCACCGCGCCGAGCGCCTCGGTGAGCCCGTCCGGGTTCTTGCCGCCGGCCTCGGCCAGCTCCGGCCGGCCGCCGCCACGGCCGTCGATGTACGGCGCCGCCGCGCGGATGATGTCGCCGGCGCGAACGCCGCGGGTGACGACGTCGGGCGTCACCATCGCCAGCAGGCTGGGCCGGTCCTCGATGACCGCGCCGAGGACGACGACACCGCCCGGGAGCGAATCGCGCAGGCGGTCGCCGGTCTGCCGGAGGACCGTCTTGGTCGCCGCCTCGACCTGGGCGGCGACGACCCTGATGCCGGCGATCTCGACCGCCTGCTGGAGCAGATCGCCCGAGCGCGCGGCCGCGAGCTGGCCGCGGAGCTTCTCGATCTCCCGCTCCTGCGACCGCGTCCGCTCCTGGAGCGCCTGGACGACGTCCGGCAGCTCCGTCCAGGTCACTTTCAGGTCGCGACCGAGCTCCTCCAGCAGCCGTTGCTGGCCGAGGATGCGCTCGACCGCCGCCGCGCCCGTCAGCGCCTCGATGCGGCGGACGCCGGCGGCGACGCTGCCCTCGGACGTGACGACGAAGGGGCCGATCTGGCCGGTGTGGGTGACGTGGGTGCCGCCGCAGAGCTCCTTCGAGACGTCGGCGATCGACACCATCCGCACGGTGTCGCCGTACTTCTCGCCGAAGAGCGCCATCGCCCCTTCGGCGACCGCCTCCTTGTACGGCTTGATCTCCGTTGTGACCGGGATGTCGGCCGTGATCTCGTGGTTGACCAGCCCGGTGATCGTCTCGACCTGATCGGGCGTGACCGGGTCGAGCGAGGTGAAGTCGAAGCGGAGGCGGTCGGGCGCGACGAGCGAGCCGGCCTGGTGCGTCTCCGGACCGAGGACCGTGCGGAGCGCTTTGTGGAGCAGGTGGGTCGCGGTGTGGTTGCCGCGAATCTCCTGCCGCCGCTGGGCGTCGATCTCCGCCATCGCCGTCTCGCCGGCGCGGATGAAGCCCTCGGCGACCGTGCCCTGGTGAACGAAGAGGTCTGGCGCCGGCTTGCGGGTGTCGTCGATGCGGATCACGCCGGTGTCGGTCCTGATCCAGCCGGAATCGCCGACCTGCCCGCCCGACTCGCCGTAGAAGGGCGTGCGGTCGAGGACGACCTCGACGTTCTGCCCGGCCTCGCCCTGCTCCAGCGGCCCGTCGGGGCCGAGGAGCGCGACGATCGTGCCCTCGGCGCGTTCCTGCTCGTAGCCGAGGAAGGTCGTGCGCGGCTGGATGCCCGCGTAGAGCTCAGCGCGGTTGCGGGCCGCATCCTTGAAGTGGTCAGCGCTGCGGCTGGCCGCGCGTTGGGCCTGCATCGCCGCCTCGAAGCCGGCCGCGTCGACCTCCATCTCCTCCTCGCGCGCCAGCTCGACGGTGAGGTCGAAGGGGAAGCCGTAGGTGTCGTAGAGGCGGAAGACCTCCTCGCCGGGGATCGTGTGCTCGCCCTGCTCCTTCAGCTCGGCCGTGAGCGCCTGGAGGCGGTTCATGCCGGAGGTGAGGGTGCGGCCGAAGCTCTCCTCCTCATAGGCGATGACTTTGAGGATCTGTCCGCGGCGCTCGGTCAGCTCCGGGTAGCCGGCGCCGAACTGGTCGATGACGATCTCCGCCATCTGGCCGAGGAAGGGCCTGTCGAGGCCGATGAGGCGGCCCTGGCGGATTGCGCGGCGGAGGATGCGGCGCAGGACGTACGAGCGCCCCTCGTTGCCGGGCAACACACCATCGCCGATCAGGAAGGTGCTGCCGCGGGAGTGGTCGGCGATGATGCGCAGCGACCTGTCCACCCCCGGGTCGTCGCCGTAGGTGACACCGGCGAGCGCCGCCGCGCGCTGGATGATCGTCTGGTAGAGGTCGGTGTCGTACATCCCGCGGACGCCCTGGACCAGCAGCACCAGCCGCTCGAGGCCCATGCCGGTGTCGACGTTCTTGCGCGGCAGCGGCGTGCGGGAGCCGTCCGGATTCTGGAAGAATTCCATGAAGACGTTGTTCCACGTTTCCAGGTAGCGCGGGCAGTCGCAGCCCGGCGCGCACTCGGGCCGGCCGCAGCCGAGTGCCTCGCCGCGATCGACATAAATCTCGGAGTCGGGGCCGTTCGGGCCGGTGGCGCCGACAGGGCCCCACCAGTTGTCCTCCAGCTTCGTGATCCGCTCCTCCGGCACGCCGATGACGTCGCGCCAGATCTCGTACGCCTCCTCATCGGTCGGGTGGACGGTGGGGTAGAGCTTGTCACCCGGGATCTGCATCCACTCGGTCAGGAACTCCCACGACCAGGCGAGTGACTGCTTCTTGAAGTAGTCGCCGACCGAGAAGTTGCCGAGCATGAAGAAGAAGGTGCTGTGGGACTCGTCGCCGACCTCCTCGATATCGACGGCGCGGAAGCATTTCTGGACCGAGCACATCCGGATCGACGGCGGAGTCTCCAGGCCGAGAAAGTAGGGGGTCATCTGCTGCATGCCGGCGGTGGTGAGGAGCACGGTCGGATCGTTGTGCGGCACGAGCGAGGACGAGGGCACGTGCAGGTGTCCCTTGGACTCGAAGAACTCGATGAACTTGCGGCGTACCTCGACGCCGGACATGAAGGGGATGCCGAGATCGTACATGGGGTCAGCTCCGTTGGTCAGTGTCGCGGTGAGTGCATCCGTGGACCCGGCCGTGGTAGCGGCGGCCTCTCCCCCATGCGAGGTAAAGGTCACGTGGGGTGACCCATGGCGGGTTGGGCGCGGCTGATCGGCGGACATGGGGATCACTTTCTGGCGAGCGAACGACCGAACGGCAGGGTCCCGGCCCCGAGGAGCCCTCGGGGTTGCCTGCTCGCTACCAAAACGGAGCGAGCAGGCATCTCATTGTGCCAAATGGAAGACCACGGCGGCAATTCGGCCGGCTTGCTCGCCGTCAGTCAGGGCATATGGCGTGCGGTGAACCTCTCGGTTCACACGGAGGAGTGGCGCTGCATGTCCTGGTGGCTTGCGGGGATTGTCGCGGGGATCATCGCCGGCATCGTCATGGCGATTGTCGCCATGCCGCTGATGGTGGCCATCGGCCGGGGCATGCTCGCGCCGATCCGCCTGATGGCGAGCGCGATCGAGGGCGAGGATGTCGACGAGGACGACACCGGCGACGTCGTCGTCGGGCTGGGGGTGCATCTCGCGATGTCGATCCTCGCCGGGTGGGTCTTCGCGCTCATCATGCACGGGCTCGGCTGGTCGAACATGGCGACGCTGATCGTCGTCGGCATCTTCTACGCAGTCTTCGTCTTCATAGTCAACGAGGTCGTCACCTTGCGGCTTTTCGATCAGATCATGTTCCGGCGGATGCCGCCGTTCAGCTTCCTGATCGCGCACCTCGCCTATGGGGTGATCCTCGGCTGGCTCTTCGCGCTTTTTATGTAACCATCACCCGTACTTGCCTGTCATGCTGAGCTCCCCAGAGCGAAGCATCTCGTTCGTCGTTGCCCAACATGAGCATTCGACTCGGCTACGGACGCCGCTGTGGCCGGTGATCTCCCGGCTGCGCTCGGGGATGACGGTCGGGCGGGGTGGCGTGATCAGGCTTGCGCGTTCGCCCCAGTCGTCATCTGCCGCTTTTCCAGCTCACGAATGGTGTCGCGGAGCCAGTCGCGGTCGGCGCGGCGGAGCGCGGTGAGGTGGTCGAAGGCGAGATCGATCGAGAGGTTCGGGTGCGGCGGCACCCGGACGGTGGTGTCGAGCAGCGCCTCGATGCGGGCGAGCCGCTCTTTCAGGGCCGCGATTGCTTCGGGCAGGGGCAGATAGGTGAGGAACATGAGGCCGATATCGCCGGCGAAGGTGGGAGCATCGAAGGTGGCGAGGTTCTCGCGCAGCAGCCGCGTGAAGACTTCTCGGCCGGAGTCGGTGATGCTGTAGACCTTGCGCGGCGGCCGGTTGCCTTCCTGCTCACTGTGCACGCTGATGTGCCTGGCGGCGGCGAGGCGGTCGAGCAGCGCGTAGGCGGTCGGTTTCTTCATCGTTGCGACCTCGCAGAGGGCGCGTTCGATGAAGTCGTTGATCTGGTAGCCATGCTGGCTCTGGTTCATGAGCACGCCGAGCAGGAGCAGGGCGCGATCGTCCCAGGACGAGGTGTGGTCCACGAGCATTCTCCTTTGCACCCATTATAGTCAGACTTGACTAATCACGTCCAGCGAACTACACTCCTGATTAGTCAGCGATGACTAACCATGCCTGAGCATGGGATTGGTTCGTCAGCAAGGATGCGTTCATGTTTCTCGCCCTTCGCGAAATCCGCCACGCCCGCACTCGCTTCGCGCTCATCGCCGCGATGATGGTGCTGGTCGCCGGACTCGTCTTCATCCTCTCCGGGCTGGCCAACGGCCTCGCCGCCGACAGCGCCGCCGCCATCGACCGGCTGCCGGCCGACCGGATCGTCTTCCAGGCCAGCTCCGACCTCAGCTTCGATCGTTCGCTGCTCAACGAGGGCGATCTGGCAAAGGTCCGCGCCATCGATGGCGTGCGGGAGGCGAACGCGCTCGGCGTCTCGATGACGAACGTCAGCTTCCCGGACAACGGCAGCGCCGGCGTCGCCGTCTTCGGCGTCGATCCAACGGGGCCGCTCGCGCCGCCGGTGACGTCAGGGGACCGGCTGGCCGCGCAAGGCGCCGTGATCGACGCATCACTCGCGCGCAAGGGGATCGGCGTCGGTGACACGATCACCGTGGAGCCGTCCGGCGTGCAGGTGAAGGTCGTGGGCATCACGAGCGACCGCACCTATCGGCACGCGCCGGTCGTCTACGTGCCGCT
>JAICKJ010000228.1 GCA_025928015.1 Thermomicrobiales bacterium | reverse complement strand
CGGTGCGCGACCGCCGGCCCGCCAGCCGCTGATAGCGCCGCGCAGGGCCGATGACAGGCAGCTGGGCCGGCGGTAGTGCCAGGCGAAGGCGACGGCCGTGGCCGCGAGATGGGCGAGGGCGACCGGTCGCTGGTACGGACGGGAATGGCGCCGGATCAGGATGGTCCGGTTGTGCGCCAGCGCCAACACATTCGCGGCAACCTCGTCCGTGCGGCAGCCGCCGCTCGGAGCGGCGAGGTGCTGGAGTCGCGCCGCGCCGCAAAACCGGACCCGGTGCCCAAAGGCGGCCACCCGCAGCGCGAGATCGGTTTCCTCGTAGAGCGCGGCGCCGACGGAGAGCGCTTCATCCACACCTGACGCGTCCATCATGGCCGTCCGGCGAATGGAATAGTTGCAGCCCTTCACGTGTTCGACTGCGTGCTCTTCCCGGGCGCTGAAGCCGCCTTTCGGGGTAGCCGACCAACGGTCGTACACAGCGGGAGCGTTGGCAGAAACGGGCGATTGATGTGCCTCGTCGATGCCCCCGCCGACCATACCCACGCCATCGCGGGACAGCACTTTCAGGTGTTCCGTCACAAGCATCGGCCCGCATCGAATGTCGTCGTCGACGTAGAGCAAGTAGTCGTACCGCGCCTGTTGCCAGCCGAAGTTTCGGGCCCGCGGCAGACCACGGAAGGGGACGTGGTGGTAAGTGATCACGTCGGCATGCTGGCTGCGCAGGTCCATGAGCGCCGGATCGGTGGCATTCCCCTGATCGACGACCAGGATTTCGAGGGGCCGGTGGTCCTGCGCGAGGAGGTCGCGCAGCGTGGCACGCAGAAAGCCGCCGCGATTGAGCGTCGGCACAATCACGGTCATCCCGGGCACGGCGTCCGTCCGGCGTGGGGCGACCTGGGTCGGCGCGGCGACCGCCGTCACCTCTCCAAACCTGCCCCGGTCAGCGCCGCCATGAATTGCTCCATGTAGTGGTCCCATGTGCCTGAGCGTTCGACACGCGCGCGGCCGGCAGCGCCCATTGCCGCAAAGGCAGCGGGATCCCCAACCAGGTTTCCAAGTATACCAGCCACGGCGGCGCGGTCGTCCTGATCGATCAACCAGCCGCCCTCGCCCTCAGGGATGGCGTCCGGGATGCCGCCGGTGCGCGTGCCGACGACCGGGGTGCCGCAGGCCTGGGCTTCGAGAAAGACCAGCCCAAAGCCTTCCACTTCGCGGTTTGCCTCGCTCTCCCGCGTGCAGAGCACGAAGAGATCGCTGGCGCGATAGAGGTCCGGCAAATCGTCCTCCGCGACGAAACCGAGGAAGCGGACGCGGTCAGCCACGCCAAGCTCGCCGGCCGCGCGTTCCAGCCCGGCAGCTGCGGGTCCCTTGCCGGCGATCAGATAGACGATGCGCTCCCGCGCACCGGGTGGAAGCGACGCGAGCGCGCGCAGCACCGTGCTGTGCCCCTTGTACCCATCGAGGCGCGAGACGGAGCAGATGACGCGCGCATCCGGGTCGTGGAGACCGAACCGGGCGCGGGCCGCGGCCCGGTCGCCGGGACGAAAGCGGTGATGATCGACGGCGAGGGGAATGGCGCGCACCTGACTGCGCGGCGCACAGGTGGCGACCAGGTCGGCGGTGTAGCTGCTGTTGGCAATCACGAGCCGGGCGCGGGTGAGCACGAGCCGCTGCAGCCGGGCCCAGAGCGCCCGTCGCCACCGTTGCCGGGTCGGCAGCAGCTCCGATCCGTGCGCGAGCACCGCCAGCGACCGGCATCCGGCCAGCACCGCCACGAGTCCCTCGGGATACCAGATGCCGGCGATCACCGTTTCGTGGCGATATCGCCGTACCAACTGCCACCAGGCCGCGACCTCACGCCAGGGCCGGCGAGCCGGCAGTCGTGCCTCTGGCACGTCGGGAACCGCGCGTCCCGACCCGTGCTGCTCCTGCGTGAGGACTGTCATCTCCCCACCCGGCGAAAGACGCTGCGCGATCTCGCCGCACAGTCGCGCGATGCCACCATCGTTTGGAGGGTAATCGAATGAAAACAGGATCACCGCTCGTCGCTCACATCCTCATTCAGACCGGGGAGATCTGGCCCCCGCAATCGGGTGCTGGGCGTCATACAACCGCTTCGCCATCTGTCGCTGCAGAGACTGGCTGCCTCGTCTCGTCCACTTCGGCGCGAAAATACGGATTGCGGATCGACGGCTCGGTGATCACGTCGACCGGCCGTCCGAATAGTGCCTCCAGCGCGTCCGCGAAGCCGAGAAACCGGTGCGAGACGCCCTGTTCGTACGCCCCGAGATCAACGATGAAGTCCAGATCGCTCGTCGCCGGATCAAACGCCCCGGTGGCGGCCGACCCGAACAGCTCCAGCTTCCGGATGCCGTAGCGCCGGCACAACGCCTCGATCTCCGCTCGCTTGTCCTCGATGATGCCGATCATGTGCTTCCCTCACCGGGTTCGGCGCCTGCTTCCCCTATCTTAACCGTCCGGCCGCGCGATCCCGAGTCTGACGATGCCGCAACCGGTTGTTCCTTGCTATCCTGCCGGCATTGACCACGGATTGGAGACACGAGAGGAACGAGGCATGGCGCGCGAAACCATCTTTTCCACCGATGCGTCGGCGGTCGTCTTCGGACCGGGCGCGACCACCGAGGTCGGGCCGCGAATCAAGGCGCTCGGCTGCGAGCGGGTGATGCTCGTCACCGATCCGCGCCTCGCCGATCTGCCGCCGGTCGCGACCGCGACGTCCTCGCTCCAGGACGCCCGCGTCGATTACGAGGTCTTCGACCGGGTGCGCGTCGAGCCGACCGACGCCTCGTGGAAGGAGGCGATCGCCGCCGCGACCGAGGGCGGCTACGACGGCTTCGTCTCCGTCGGCGGTGGCTCGACGATGGACACCGCCAAGGTCGCCAACCTCTACTCGACGTATCCCGCCGACTTCATGGCCTACGTCTATCCGCCGCTCGGCGAAGGACGCCAGGCGCCGGGACCGCTCAAGCCCCACATCGCCATCCCGACCACCGCCGGCACCGGCAGCGAGACGACCGGCAATGCCGTCTTCGACCTGCCCAGCGCCCACGCCAAGACGGCCATTGCCAACCGCGTGCTGCGTCCGAACGTCGGCCTGATCGACCCGGACAACACCCGCACGATGCCATCCCTCGTCGCCGCCTGCTCCGGCCTCGACGTCCTCTCTCACGCGCTGGAGTCGTACACCGCCGTCCCGTTCGACCAGCGCGAGGCGGCGGCCGACCCGCTCAAGCGGACCGTCTACCAGGGCGCGAACCCGATCAGCGACATCTGGGCGGCGCGGGCGATCGAGTTCTGCGCCCAATACCTCGTCCGCGCCGTGCAGGACCCGGCCGACGACGAGGCGCGGGCCAACATGCTGCTCGCCTCGACCGTCGCCGGCATCGGCTTCGGCAACGCCGGCGTCCACCTGCCCCACGCCATGTCCTACCCGATCTCCGGCCTCGCCCGCGGCTTCCACCCGGACGGCTATCCGGACGACCACGCCATCGTCCCGCACGGCATGTCGGTCATCCTCACCGCCCCGGCCATCTTCCGCTGGATCGCCTGCGCCAACCCGGAGCGCCACCTGCACGCCGCCGCGCTGCTCGGCGTCGATACATCCCAGGCGAAACCGGAGGACGCCGGCGACCTGCTCGCCGGTGCCCTGGTCGAGATGATGAAGGCCGTCGGCATGCCGAACGGCCTCAACGGCGTCGGCATCACCGAGGGCGACATGCCGATCCTGGTCGAAGGCACCATGCCCCAGACGCGCATCACCAGCCTCTCGCCCCGTCCGGTAACGCCGGACGACTATCGGGTCCTGTTCATGGAGTCGATGACGATCTGGTAGCGCTCTCCCGAGCGAGCCGCGCGGGATCAGCCCGAAGGCGCCGGATCGTCGGTCGCCAGCCCGAGGGCGACGCGGGCGGCGGCGACCATCGAGAGCGAGCCGGTGACGACGATTAACGGGGCGCCCGAGCGACGGGCTGCCGCGATGGCGTCCGCGACGCTGTCGGCGACGCAGACCGGAGCGGTGAGATGCTCCAGCGCGGCGGCCAGCTCGGCGGCCGGCCGCGCGCGGGGATTCGCGGGCGCGGTGACCAGCCAACGTTCGGCCAGCGGCGCCAGCGGCGCGGCGAACGCGGCCGGGTCCTTGTCGCGAAAGAGGCCGACGATGAACGTGGCCCGCTGCCCCGGATAGCGCTCGGCGAGCGCGTCCGCCAGCGCTCGCGCTGAGGCCGGTGTGTGCGCGCCGTCGATCACCACGCGTCCCTCCAGATCGACCTCCTCGAAGCGTCCCGGCCAGATAGCGGTCGCGAGGCCGGTCCGCATTGCGTCCTGGCCGATCTGCCAGCCGCCCTCTGTGAGCACCGCGCAGGCGGCGAGCGCGAGCCCGGCGTTGTCGACCTGGTGCTGGCCGGGCAGGCTGGTCCGAAGGTCAGCGAGCTCGTCCCATGGACCAGTCGCGCGGAACTGCTGCCAGGTGCCCTGGGTCCGCCAGTCGCGGCCGGCGAGGAGCATCGTGCTGTGCTTCTCCGCCGCCGTCGCCTCGATCACCGCCAGCGCCTCCGGATCCTGCCGGGACACAACGACCGGACGTCCCTCCTTGATGATCCCGGCCTTGTTGCGGGCGATCTCCGTCAGGGTCGTCCCCAGCACCGCCGTGTGCTCGTAATCGAGCGGGGCGATGACGGAGACGAGCGGCGTGACGACGTTCGTCGCGTCGAGCAGTCCACCCAGCCCGACCTCGACCACGGCCAGGTCGCACCGTCGCTCGGCGAACCAGGCCAGCCCCAGCGCGGTCGTCAGCTCGAAGGCCGTGATCTCGCCCAGCTCGGGGTCATCCCGCTCGATGCGCCGGGCTACGTCAAGCAAGCTAAAGGTCAGGCGAGCGAATGCGCCTTCGTCGATCGGCTCGCCATCGACGGTGTAGCGCTCGCGGAACGAATGCAGGTGCGGGGAGGTCGAGCGGCCGACCCGGTGGCCCGCCGCGCGCAGGATCGTGTCGATGAAGACGCAGGTCGAGCCCTTGCCCTTGCTGCCGGCGACGTGGACGATCCCATACCGCCCATCGGGCCCGCCCAGCGTGTCGAGCAACCGGCGGGTGCGCAGCAGCCCGCGCCGCGCGGCCTCATCGCCGGCGAAGGGATTACTGATGAACCCCCGGTCGTAGCCGGAGCGTTCGTGGATGGCGGCCAGCGCGTCGCGGTATCCGGAATCGGTCATGGGCACATCCCTGCTGAACGAGCGTGCCGGGCATTCGGTCGCCGGGCAGGGGCAGCATAGCAGCGATGAGCGGGCGACAAAGAGCGGCGAGACCTCCATTGCTTTGGAGATCTCGCCGCCCGGTTTGGAGGTGTGGACGCCCAGCAGGCGCCCGTGGAGGTTGGAGGTGATTTACGACGAAGACTTCGGCCCTTGCCCCTTGCGCTGGCTCGGATCGGCGGTGATGCCAAGCGCGGTCGCCAGATCGATCTGGTGATCCTGCTCCTGTTTGATCAGATCCTGCAAGACCTCCGCCAGCGCGTACTCGCCCAGCGCCTCGGCTTGCTTGATCCGCTCGCGGTAGTTTTCGACCGTGACATCCTCCGCGTGCAGATCGGCCCAGAGCATCCCGTCGTTGTCCTTCGGGGTGTCGACCGCCTTCGGCTTCTCGGTCGGATATTCGCCGAAGTAGTCGAGCTGGTTCGCGACCGCCAGGGCGTGGTCCAGCTCCTCGTGTGCGTGGACTGCGAGCTCGTCGGCGATGTTCATGTATTTGGCGCCATCCAGCTTCTGGCTGTAAATGATGTACTGGATGATCGCCTTGTACTCGCGCGCCAGATCCTCCTGCAGCCCCTGGATCAGCTCGTCGCGCGTCACCCTGGTTTGCTGGTCGCGTTTGGTCTCGGTTGCGGTAGCCGCCATGCCTGAAATTCCTCCTCAATGCAAACGGATGTCTACCATCCTGTGAATGTCCATCTGCACAGACGGTGCCATGGCGCCCGCGTCGGCTAGGTGAGTCGCTCGTTGAGCACGTCGCGCAGCACCACGGCCTGGTTGTGCTCCTCGTCCTTCGCGCCGTAGACGAGCGTCAGCGCTCCCTTCCTCGCCGCGGCGAGCAGCGGCTGCAGCGCATCCGGGTGCGCGGCGATCTCCGCCCGGTAGCGGCGCTGGAACTCGTCCCATTTGGCCGGGTCGTGCCCGAACCAGTGGCGCAACTCGTCGCTCGGCGCGACGTCCCGTACCCACTCGTCGAACCGGTCGCTCTCCTTCCTGATCCCACGCGGCCAGACCCGGTCGACCAGGATCCGCGTTCCCGGCTCGTCCGGCGGCCGCTCTTCATACACGCGGCGGATGGAAACGCTCATGGCTGGACCCTCCTTGCGCTCATCGGGCGAGCCGGAAGCGCGCGCCGTGCGTCAATGCCGGGTCGATCAGCTCGCCGTCGCGTGGTCCCACCGCGCCATGCCCGGCGCGCAACTCCACCTCGAACGGGCCGGCGCCGAAGAGCTCGAACGAGCGCGCCAGGACGTCCTTGTTCGGCGAGGTCGGGTCGTCGTCGATCATCTCCCGCTGCCCCGCCCCCAGCTCGACCTCGTTCGGCTCGACCAGCTCGATCCACTGCTCGCCGACCGGAAAGGTGCACGCCGCGTGGACCTCGACCGCGTCGCTCCGTTCCGGCTCGCCGGCCTCGCCGAGCAGACTCGCGAATTGCTGCGTCGCCCCCTTCAGGTCGCCGACGACCACCGTGACGCCGGCGATGCCGGTGGCGCCGTTCGCGTGGCGCGTCTGTCGCG
>JAICKJ010000364.1 GCA_025928015.1 Thermomicrobiales bacterium | reverse complement strand
TCGCCAGGCCGAAGAGCGCGCTCGTCTCGTCAGGCGTCAACTCCGTGAAGTCATCCCGGTGCGGCTTGTAGATGATGATCGTGTGACCGCGTGCCCGGGGATGCTGTTCGAGCGCCACCCGAAATCGATCATCGTCGAGGATGACGGATTGATCGCCGAAGAGTTCGCCCGTCGCCAGATCATGACACGTCGGGCAGATACCCCGCCCGCGCAATTCGGCGACGCGTTTGCCGAGCCGCTGGTAGGACGACGGGTCATGCGATGACATGGTCGTCCTCATCTCCGCGCCTCCTCCCAGGCGCTGCTGCAACTCGCCCAAGGCAACTCTGTTGCTATCGAAATGCAACAAGCGCTGTGCTTGTTCCGCGGGCAACCACCGCAGGTCGGTGTGCTCATGTGACAGGAGGAGTGTCTGGCCACTTGCATCGACGCCAAAGGCGTACTCCGGGATGACAAAGCGGTCCTGCGGCCAGTGTTCGGCATTCCGGAAGGCTGAGACGGGAACCGACGCAATCGAGTCGAGCGCGACGAGTGGCAATTGTTCAGCGAGCCCGGCTTCCTCGCGTGCCTCCCGCCGGGCCGCTTCAACTGACGTTTCCTCATCTTCGCCCCCGCCCGCGATTCCCTGCCAAAAGTCGAGATCGGACCGGCGAAAGATGGCGAACTCGAACCTGTCGTCGTCCACTCGTCGATATGGAAGCACGAGGACCTGAAACGGCGCTCGCATTGCGATCTTCTCCCACGGATTGGTCGTCACGCTGACAACTGGCAACGTGCCGGGTAGCATGCGCGAAGTTTGAGTCATCAAGATGGTAGCGGGAGTCGAGCAGCCGATGCGTGTCTTGGTCACCGGGGCGAACGGGAAGTTGGGCAGGGCGGTCGTGCGGGACCTGGTCGCGCACGGATATGAGGTGCGCGGCGCGGATCGCGACGTGCCGGCGCGGGACGACTGGCCGAAGGGGGCGCGGTACGTGCAGACCGACCTGCTCGATGTCGGGCAGGTCGCCTACCCGATGCAGGGGTGCGAGGCGGTCATCCATCTCGGCGCGATCCCCGCGCCCTACGGCCTGCCGGACGAGGTGCTCTTCCGCAACAACACCGGCGCGACCTTCGCCACGCTTCAGGCCGCCTCCTTGCTCGGCGTCAAGCGGGCGGCCATCGCCTCCAGCGGCTCAGCCTACGGCATGGCCTGGGCGCCCCAGCCGCTCTTCCCCCAGTACGCGCCGATCGACGAGGCGCACCCGATGATGAACCACGACGTCTACGGCGTCGGCAAGGAGGTCGATGAGCGCGTGACGGAGATGTTCTGCCGGCGCGACGGCATGTCGATCACCGCGCTGCGCTTCCACTGGATCGCGACACCCGAGGAACAACGGCACGCGGCGGCCGGCATGGAACAACACCCGGAACAGGGCGCGAACGGCCTCTGGGGCTACGTCGATCTGCGCGACGCCGCCCGCGCCTGCCGCCTCGCGATCGAGGCCGCGCCCTTCGGCTTCGCGCCGCTGAACATCGTCGCCGCCGACACGCTCACCGCCCAGCCGACCGAGGAGGCGATCCGGCAGCATTCGCCGGACACCGAGCTGCGCCAGCCGCTGCCCGGACACACCGGCGGCTTCGCGATCGACCGCGCCAAAGCGGTCATCGGCTGGGCGCCGGAGCACTCCTGGCGGGATACAGAGTGATCGTGATGTCGGAAGGCGCGGAGCGACGCTCTGGAATGGCCTCCAATTGGGTCCGCCTCGATCGGCCGATCCACCCCGCGTCTCCGGCCACCAGCCGGCTTGAGCCGGCTTCCTGGTGGAGTGCGCGCGGGGCCTTCAGCCCCGCGTGGCGCTGCCACACTTTTGGAATCCGCTCTCAACCTGACAGGCGCGAGGTTGGCGAAGTCACACGTAGCGCCCCTCACAGCGAGCGCGGTGGCGGGGACAGGTGTTTCGGCGGCACGCCGGCGCGGCGAGACAGGTAGAGATACGTCGGGGCGCGCACCAGCCAGCTGGAGTATTTGACTGCCGCGACGACGACGTAGCCGGGTTGCGGAGCGGTCGAGATGACGTAGCTGGAATCGGTCGCGGGGGCGAAGATGTTCGTCCACCAGGGGCGGCCGGCCATTGTCTTCGCCGGTGTCCGCGGTCCGATGTGGTGCGCGTTCGAGTACTCCCAGAGATGATACCCGTCCCAGGCCGCGCCGGCGTCGAGCTTCGTGTCGCGGATGCCGTTCGCGTTCGCGTACCGCGCGAGCTGCCAGTCGGCGTTCTGGAAGACGAGCAAATCCCGCGTGCCGGCGACGGCGAAGACGGCGATGGCGGCCGTCGCGATCCAGGCGAGCGGCACTGGCAGCCAGAGATCGCGCACCGCCCAGAGCGCCAGGCAGACAGCGAACGGAAGCAGGGGCAGCAGATAGCGGTCCATCGCCACCGCCCAGGTGCGGAAGTGGTAGGACGGCGGCAAAATGCCAACCGCCTGCCAGAGCGCGACCATCAGCACGAGCCCGGCGCCGGCGCGGTCCGGTGTCGCCGGTGTCCTGATGCGGCTCGCGAGCGTCACGATCAGCACGATCGAGGATGCCGCGCAGGCGATCGTCACCCAGTCGAGCACGCGCAGGTTCGTGAACATCCACGGCCGCCCGCCGCGGATATCCGGCGGGCCGAGCTGCCAGGGATTGACGTACTGCGGGATGTATGGCATCCGTGTGCCGGCCGGCCAGCGGCCCGGGACGCTGAACCAGGCCGCGCCGCCGATCACGATCGCCTCCCAGACGCAGACGAGCACCCAGCCAACCGGCGGCAC
>JAICKJ010000179.1 GCA_025928015.1 Thermomicrobiales bacterium | reverse complement strand
TCATCGACTTCCAGACGCGCTTCCCGAGCTCAATCGCGAAGCACCTGCCACCGTCCTGACGCCGAGTATCACCCCGCGCGGCGTCCGTCTGGTGACGCCGCGCGATTCTTCCTCGTCGCTGCGGACTAGCTGTTGCCGCCGGTGAACGGCGCCTCGCCCGCCTTGAGCGGGCGGAAGCGGAGGGCCGACCAGGTCTCGTCGATGGCGACCTGGCCGTTTGGGCGCAGGCCGTACTCGGTGAGGATCGGCCAGAGAGTGTCGCGATTGATGTCGGCGCGGTTGCCCTTGGGGTAGGCGATCCAGATGATGGCGAGTTGCCGGAGATCGGCGGCGTGCCGGTCGAGCTGGTCCCGGAGCGAGGCGGCGCTGCCGGCGAAGACGAGCGCGATCGAGGCGTCCGATGGCGCATCGACGACCTTCGCGCCGGCCGGAAATGCGCCAACGATCGCAGTACGAACCGGATCCGACGACCAGAGCGCCGTCCCGGGCTTGATCAGCAGCTTGTCAGCGATGGTCTTCGTGGCCATGCACGCTCCCCTCCCCAAATGGTCTGATATTGATGATCTACGAGAACTGCCAGCGCGTCTGGCTGAACGCCTCGCCTTTTCCGAAGCCAAAGACGATCCGCGGCCTGACCGCGTAGACATCAGCTTCGCCTCCGTCGCCGACGAAGGCGCCGTTCTGCACGGTGAAATGCCATCCTTCGTACTTCTCCGCGTACCGGTCGGCCAGCCGCTGGAGCGTTAGGTCGTCATGCACGCGCGCGGCATCGCCTTCGAGCACCAGATCGAGGCCGTCCGCAAGAGTGTTGCAGCCGGTCGTGAGGATGCAGTGGTTGTTTTCCGCGAGATTCTTCGCCTTGCGCTCGTCGGGGCCGGTGCAGAAGTGCAACGCGCCCTCCAGCCAGACGGCGATCAACGGGGTGACATGGGGCCGGCCGTCCGGTCGCACGGTCGAGAGCCAGAAAACGTTCGCCGTCTCCAGGATCGTCTCGGCGTCGGCCCAGGATGCTGGAGTCGCTTTGTCGCTGCTGAACCGGGCGTCGAGCTCGGTCCGGGGCTCCTTGAAGGTCATTCGGTCGCTCCTGTCAGGCGAGCGTTCCTTGCTTCGCCTGCGCTCAATGGTATTGAGCAGCGCCGATATGCGCTTCTCCGATGTTGCGGTCGTGCTTTGGGCGTTCCTCTATGCGAGCAGGTCGAGTGCGGTGGCCGAGTCCATGATGCGGGCGAAGGCCGGCATAGTCTTCGTCAGCGCCCACTCGTGGGAGGCGCGATCGACGTTGAAGCAGCAGTCCGCCAGCAGGACGACGTTGTAGCCGAGGTCGTGGGCGGTGCGGGCGCAGCTCTCGACGCCGATGTTGGTCGAGTAGCCGCCGAGCAGGATGGTGTCGATGCCCTGGCCGCGCAGGCGCAGGTCGAGATCGGTGCCGATGAAGGGGTCGAAGCGGGGTTTGAGGATCACCTGGTCCTCGGGCCGCACCGGCAGCTCATCGACGTTCGCGGATTTCGCCGTCCCGGCGGTGATCGGCGGCTTGGGCTGGCAACCGGCGGCGATGAAGGCGTCGGTGAGGGAATCGACGACGTCCTTGCGGTCGGCACGGCGCTCGACGCGGATCCAGTAGATCGGCACATCCTGCCCGCGCAGCGCGGCGACGAGCCGGGCGGAGGCGTCGATGATGCCGCTCGCGGCGATCGCGTCGTCGTGCGCGGCGTTTCCGCTGCGCAGGTTCGCATTGATCATGTCGTTGAAGACGGCGGCGGTCGTGGCGCGGGGGATGGGCGGCTGGTTGCCGGGTGCGTTGGTCATATTGGATGTGGTCCTTTCATTCTTCGTAATGCTGATCGCCGGTCAAGTCCGCTCGTCTTGTTTGGCCGGTCCCAAGGCTGTCATTCTGAGGCCCGCAGGCCGAAGAATCTCTCTGCGTCGTTTGCCCTGCCGGAATGCTCGTGTTGGCTGCGCCAGCCGCTGCGGCGGGAGATTCTTCGTTCCTCAGAATGACAGCGACGCGGTTTGCCGGATGTGGTGCGTTTATCCTCCGGTCGATCTCCGGCCTTGGCTTCTAGCTCAATTTTTCCTCGGCGCGGAGGTAGAGGCGGAGATAGATGAAGGAAATGAGGGCGACGCCGATCGCCATCAGGACGGCGAGGGAGGAGGCGAGGCCCATGTCCTGCTGGCCGTAGGCGAGCGCGCGAATCTCGATGGGCAGGGTGGTGGTCGCGTTGAGCGGGCCGCCGAAGGCGAGAAGGTAGATGACGTCGAAGTCGTTGACCGTCCAGATCGTCCGCAGCAGGAGCGCGACGAGGAGGACCGGGCGAATCCACGGCATCGTGATGTGCCAGAACATCTGCCAGGGCGAGGCGCCGTCGATCTTCGCCGCCTCGTAGAGGTCCTGCGGCACGGTGTGGAGGCGGGCGAGGACGATGATCGTGATGAAGGGCGTGTACTTCCAGCAGTTGACGAGCACGACGGTCCAGAGCGCGATCGTCGGGTCGGCGAGGAAGAGCGGCGGTTGCTCGACGCCCGCCTGACCCAGCAGGTAGCCGACGATGCCGGTGATGTCGTTGAAGGTGAAGCGGAAGACCATCGCGACGACGATCGCCGGCACCATGTAGGGGAACAGGACGAGCCCGCGGGCCATGTCGCGGCCGCGTAGCTTCTGGTTCAGGACGAGCGCCATGATGACGCCGAGGACGGTCTGGATGACGACGTTGGCGATGGTCCAGACGATCGAGCGCCCAAAGGCGTCACGGACCATCGGGTCCTTCAGGACCGACTCGTAGTTGCCCAGCCCGACCCAGGTCGCCTCACGGGTCTGGAAGGGGATACGGAAGAAGCTGTCCCAGGCGGCCTGGATGAACGGGTAGACGGAGAAGCCGAGCAGCAAGAGCGCGGCGGGCGCGACGAGCAGCAGGGCGAGCGTCCGGTCGCTGAGGCCGCCTGACGCCGGCCGCTCGACCGGACGCGTCGTCACGCGTGGTTCGGTGGCTCCGATCATCCCTTGATCGCTCCTTCCCCGAGGCCGGCCACGAGGCGCCGCTGGACGATGATGAAGAGGGCGATGACCGGCAGGACGACGATGACGGAGCCGGCCATGAGGAGACCCCAGGAGTAGACGCCGGTCTGGTCCATGAGCTGGGCGAGGCCCGGGCTGAGGGTCACCTTGCTTGGCGAGGTCATCAGCGAGGAGGCGAAGAGGTACTCGCTCCAGCAGGCGTTGAAGGTGAAGACGGCGGTCGAGATGATGCCGGGCGTCGTCTGCGGCACGACGACGTGGCGGAAGGCGGCGAAGCGGGTCGCGCCATCGACCATCGCCGCCTGCTCCAGGTCGATCGCGATGCCGTTGATGTAGGAGCGCAGGATCCAGAGGCCGAACGGGAGCTGGGTGGCGGTGTAGATCAGGATCAGCGCCAGCAGGTTGTTCGCCAGGCCCACGCCGGTGATGATCCGGGCGATCGGCACGAGCAGGAGGATCGGCGGGACCATGTAGGCGAAGAGCGAAATCTCACCGAGCCCGCGCAGCGCCCGGAAGCGGAAGCGGCTGAGCGCGTAGGCGGCGCAGAGGCCGATGACGATGACGCCGGCGGTCGAGATGGTGGAGACGATGAGGCTGTTGCGCAGGTAGGTGCCGAAGGCGGAGATATCGAAGAGCGTCGTGAAGTTGGCGAAGGTGACTGTCTTCGGCAGGATCGTCGGCGGGTAGGCCGCCGATTCCTCATCTGTCTTCAACGCGGAGAGCAGCATCCAGACGAGCGGCAGCGCCATCATGAGCACGAAGCCGATCATCAGGAGATAGTTGCCGGCGGTGCCCAGCCAGCGGCCGGGCCGGCGCGGCCGGTTGACGGTCAGCGCGGCCGGCCGTTGGACCTGGGCGAGGTTCCCGGAGCTCATCGGGCGCAGTGTCACTTTCCTGGAGGGTGGTGGGCGCCCGGCGAGGATGTCCTTGCCGGGCGCCGGTTATCGTCAGGCGCCGCTGGCCGCGGCCGGCTTCCAGTTCGGGTTCTCCGACCGCCAGTTCTCGGCGGAGGTGCGCATCCGGTCGCAGGCCTTGGTCCACGCCTTCTCCGGGTCGTCCTTCTTGATCAGGATCTCCTGGAACATCTGGCCGTCGACTGGCGGGCTGAGCCAGATCTCGTGGCTCCACGGGCAGGGGTTGTTGATCCGCCCGTCGTACTGGTGGTCGTGGACGGCGCCCATGCTCAGGTCGGGGCTGAAGGCGTTCGGCACCATGTCGTTCATGGTGGTGACCCAGTCGCCGTGCTTGCTCATGAAGTCCGACTTGTAGCTCGGCACGAGCTTGCGGACCGACTCCAGTGGCGGCAGCAGGTGGCCGGGGACGGTCATCGAGAACTCGAGCGCCCGCTCGCCGGTCGTCATGAACTTGAGGAAGGCGCGCGCCTCGTCCGGGTGGGCCGTCTTGCTGTGGATGGCGTAGTGCTGGATGCCGCCGAAGAAGAGGCCGGCGGTGTTGAATGGACCGGCCGGCACTGGCACGACGGTCGTCTTCTCGGCCAAATCCGGCGCCTTGCTGGCCAGATTGGCGCCAAGGCGGCCGGGGAAGGTCGCGAAGGCGGCGCGTCCGGCAATGAAGGTGTTCATGATGTCCGGGTAAGTCGCGTTGTAGAGGCTGGGCGACGTGAACTTCATCAGGTCGGCGAACCGCTTGACCGCCTCGAGCACGTCGGGCTGGTCGAAGCGCAGCGTGCCGTCGAGGTCGAAGTAGCTCCAGCCGGACTGATAGATGTAGGGCGTGAAGAACTGCAGCGTGAGCTGCGGCACCGAGCCGACGCCGGAGGCGACGCCGATGATGCCGTCCTTGCCGTGGAGCGCCCCGGCGGCCGCCTTGTACTCCTCATAGGTCTTCGGCGGCTGCAAGCCCTCCTTCTCCAGCAGGTCCTTGCGGACCCAGAGGGAGGAGGCGTTGGACTGGAAGGGCATCGCGTAGTCTTCGCCCTTGACCAGGATACGAGTGCCCGGCAGGAAGTCTTCCTCGCCGATCTCCCGCACCATCTTGGAGAGCGAGAGCAGCCGATCCTGGGCGATCCAGGTTTCGACGTGCGCGGCCGGCGGCGCGAAGATGCCGAGGTCGGTGCCGGTCTCGAAGGCGGTCGTCAGGTACTGGAGCTGGTTTTCGTCCTGATAGACCGTGATCTCCAGCTCGACATCGGCCGCGCCCTGCTCCTGAAACGCCTTCATCGAGTTCTTGTAGAAGTCGAGCGTGGCCGGGTCATTCTCGGTCGTGAAGAGCGGGATCTTCTTCTTTGACTGGATGAGCGCCGGCGCGCCGAACGCGGCCCGCGTCCCGGCCAACGCGGCGCCCGCCGCGGCGCCGCCGATCAGCGCGCGCCGGGAGATCGCGGCGCGTTGCGTCGTCGTCATGATTTGTCTCTCCATCCCACGTAAGGTTCATCGACGCGAGCGCCCACCGCGCTCGCGTGCCTCGCCGGAGATGCTCCGCTGCTCGAGTTCCGCCAAGTCTGCCGTGGGGCGTCGTTATCTGTCAATTACGCTTGCGCACGGCGTCCATGACGGCCGCGACGGTCGCTTCCGGCGTGGCGATCGGGACGACGCAGCCGGGCGTGACGAGGACGTGACGGCCGCCGGTCGATTCGATCGCCTGGGTCGCATCGGCCGCCGCGGCGGCCGCGCCGGCCGCGGCGATCGTCGCCTCGTTCAGCCCGCCGGAGACGGCCTTGCCGGCCTGCTTCTGGCCGTCCGCGAGGTGGGGCGCGGCGCGGCGGTCGTGCCAGTTGAGGACCTCGACCGGGTACGTCGCGCCGAGGTCGAACATCGGCGACGTGCCGTGCATGTGGAACATGGTGAAGCCGTCCGGGTTCGCGTGCTGGCCGGCCCGGATCACCCGCAGATCGTACTTCATGCCGAAGGCGCGGTATTCGCTATCGTCCATGACGTCGAAATCGGCGCACTGCGAGGCGAAGAAGATGCCATCGGCGCCCGCTTCGTAGGACGCCTGCGCCATCGCCTCGGTGACCTGGGTGATGGCCTCCAGCGCGGCGTGGACGCTTTCCGGCTGGTCGCGCAAGTGCTCGACGACGTTCTCCCGGCTCAGCTTCTGGGCGATGGTGAGCGGGCTGAAGATCGTCTGCAGGATCGGTACGTCGTTGTCGATCGCGAGCCGTGATTTGCGCAGCGCGTCGAGGACCATACCGTTGAAACCCTCATGGACGTCCAGTGGCTTCAGCCTGGACCAGTCGCCGATATCGTTGATGACGAAGGTTTTCGTCGTGCGGGTGCCGCTCGGGGCACCTTCATATTCAGTGACGCCGCCCCAGTCGATGGTGGGATAGTCGCCCGGCGGCATAAACTTGACGAAATCGAAGTCGAACAGGGTCTGCCAGTCGGCCGTGACGCGGGCGAGGTCGTCCGCGGTCTGGTCCTGGTTGGGGAAGTGGTGCCAGATGCTGACCGGCACCTGATCGACCGCCTCCCCAGCGATGGCCGCCTGGACGCGCTCGCGACTGGTCATGGTGGTCTTCGCCATCGGTGCTTGCTCTCCTCCGCATCAGGTGGCGCGCAAATCAATGCCTCACCGTAGCGCACCTTCGGTCGGCCGTCGAGCCAGAATTAGGTGTCCGGATGTGTACAGCTATGTACTGTTACTGCTATTTTTTGCGCGACCGATGCTCACCAGGAAACGAGGCGCACCATGTCATCTTCGATCACCCCGACCGAAACGCTGAAGTTCACGGACGTTCGACCGAACTTGAGCAGGCTTCTGAATCGCGTCTTTCGACGCGAGCAGCGCGTCGTCATCACGAAGAGCGGCATCCCGGTCGCCGCGTTGGTGTCCATCGATGACTTGGAGCGTCTGAACAAGCTGGACGCCGAGTGGGAGCGAGGGTTTGAAATACTGGATCAAATCGGAGCGGCATTTGCCGATCAAACGCCCGAAGAGGTCGAGCGTGAGGTTGGCAAGGCAGTCGAGGAGGCACGCGCCAGAATGCGGGCGGAGCGGAGGGCCACTGCGGGTCAATGATTCATGCTGTGCTCGACACCAATGTATTGGCGTCAGGATTTCTTGGTGCAGAGCACTCGCGAAATGCGCCCGGCGAAATCATACGTCGATGGCGCCGCCTTCGATTCCACCTTGTCACCTCGCATCATCTGATAGCGGGATTCCGCAATACCTATGAATCACCATACTTCCGCCAACGTATGTCACGATCGCAGGTTGACAGAGCCATCGAACTCCTCGAACAGAAGGCAGAGTTTGCTCCAATCACCATCAACGTCGTTGGCGTCGCGTCCCACCCCGAAGACGATCTCGTCCTTGCTGCGGCCGCGTCAGCGCGCGTCGACTATCTGGTGACCGGCGATCGCATGCTCCTGAAGCTGCGCACGTTTGAAGGTGTGATCATCCTCGGACCGCGCGACATTCACAAAGTCCTGGATCGCAGCGGATCGCCTCAGAGTGAGTGACGAACTGAGGTTCCTCAGGTGCCTCGGCGCTTGTCCGTTTCCATACAATAGAGGCGTCGATCCGATCGTGCGTCGAGGCCATGCGCATGGCTGCTTCCTCGCCTTCGCCGTACCCTGGGACATTGCCGGTGCCGCTGACGCCTCTGATCGGGCGCGAAGCGGTCCTCACGTCCGTGTGCGCGGCGCTCCGTGGTCCAAGTCGTCTCCTGACGCTGATTGGCCCCGGCGGGATAGGGAAGACCCGGATCGCCATCGAGGTGGCGGCCCGGCTGGGGCAGGAGTTCACCGACGGTGCCTGGTTCATCGAGTTGGCGGCGATCCGGGATCCCGGACTCGTGCCGGCGACGATCGCGCGGGCGTTCGGTCTCCACGAGAGCGAAGGGCGCTCCCTCCCCGAAATGCTCGGGGCTACGCTACGCGATCAGTCCCTGCTGCTCGTTCTCGACAACTTCGAGGGCGTGCTCGACGCCGCGCCGGTCGTCGCCAGCCTGATCGTGAGCTGTCCCGGGCTGCGCGTGCTGGTCAGCAGCCGGACCGTCTTGCGGATCTACGGCGAGCGCGACTTCCCGGTGCCGCCGATGTCGCTGCCGCCGCGCACCGATGCGCCGCGCCTCAACGAGATCATGGCTTCCGAGGCCGGCCAGCTCTTCATTGCGCGCGCCCAGGCGGCGCGGCCGGACTTCACGCTGACCGAGACCAATGGCGCGGCGGTCGCCGAACTCTGCCACCAGCTTGATGGGCTGCCACTGGCGATCGAGCTGGCGGCCGGTCAGGCGCGCGCGCTGGCGCCGGCGCTCTTGTTGCACCGGCTGCATGGCCGATTGCCCCTGCTCACGGGCGGTGGCCGGGATCGCCCCGACCGGCTCCGGACGATGCGCGACGCGATCGCCTGGAGTTACGACCTCCTGACGCCCGCCGAGCGACTGCTCTTTCGCCAGCTCGCCATCTTCGCCGGTGGTTTCACGCCCGAGGCCGCCGAGGCCGTGGCCGGCGAGTCCGCGCTCGAAGGCATCGCCTCGCTCGTCGACAGGAGCCTGGTGCAGCCGCTGACGCCGGAGCATGACGTCCAACGTTTTCGTCTGTTGGAGACGATCCGGGAGTTCGGGCAGGAGCAGCTCGCGGTCAACGGCGAAGCGGACGCCGTCGCCGCACGTCATCTCGCCTACTTTCTGGCGCTGGCCGAACGAGCCGACCATGCCCTCAGAGG
>JAICKJ010000334.1 GCA_025928015.1 Thermomicrobiales bacterium | reverse complement strand
GGGTCTTCCGGCGGGCGAACCGGCTGGTCGGGAATGATGTAGATGCGGCCGTGCTGGAGATCGCGCTGGTCGGGCCGCGGCTGCGTTTCACGGGATTTGATGGCGAGCGAGTGATCGCGGTCGCGGGCGCCGATCTGGAGGCGACGCTGAACGGGCGACCGGTGCCGCTGGAACGGGCGATAGCGATCCGGAACCGCGACGAGCTGTGGTTCGGCCCGCGGCGGGCCGGGGCGCGGGCGTATCTGGCGGTCCAGGGCGGATTCGACGTGCCACTGGTGCTCGGCAGCTGGAGCACCGATGTGACGGCGGGGTTCGGCGGGCTGGAGGGACGGGCGTTGCGGGCAGGCGATGTGCTGCCGTTCGGCGACATCGCGAAGGCGGGGTCTTCGGTCCCACCGGCGCGGCGGGACCGCGTGATGCGGCGATCCGGATCGTGGGTGTTTCGCTTCGTGGCGGGACCGCAGGCGGACCGGTTTTCGCTCGCCGCCTTCTCTGGCGCCGAATGGCGGGTGTCGGCCAGCTCCAACCGGGTCGGGATCCGGCTGGAGGGACCGGCGGTGAATGCAGCGGGCGGCACGGACATCATCTCCGAGGGGATGACGACCGGGACGATCCAGATCACGAACGAGGGGAAGCCGATCGTGATGTTGCCGGCGCGGGCGACGATCGGCGGCTACGCGCGGATCGGCACCGTCATCGGCGCCGATCTCGACCGGCTGGCGCAACTGGCGCCGGGCGACGGGGTGCGGTTCCGCGAGGTGTCGGTGGACGAAGCGCGGACGTTGACCCTTGCCGCGAACGAGGAAACCGGGGACGTGGACGCGGGGCCGGACGGGCTGGCGCTGGCGATCGGCCTGGTGGAGCGAATAGTGGCGGCTGGCGGGGCGATCGAGGCGCTGGAGGTGGAGATCGGATCCGCCGGGTTCCGGTTACGGACGGCGCGTCAGGGAGATCGGCAGGGATAGCAGAATATGCGGGTTGTCCGATATCGGACATTCAATACTCTTTCCTCAAATCCTTGGTCGTCATTCGGCGTGGTGATTTCCAGCAGTGGCGCTCGTCCGGCGTGGCAGGGGCACGCTCCGCTCGGAAAGAGGTTTCTCGGCTCGGCTCGAAATGACGGTGAGAGCGGGATTGGCTGGCAGCGAAGGCGACCACATCGGGTCGCCTCTACAGCGATCCATTGTCTGTGCCTGGCGTACAGATTGCCCGGTGCCGCCAGCCGGTCTTCAGCCGGCTTTGTAGGTTGAGCGTGGGGTGTTTTACCCCCGCGTGGGCGCCAGTGGACATATGCAGACCGGGATCACATCGACCGGATTCACAGCAACGAGAGAGCGTGGTCGAGGAGGGGGCGTTTGGCCGGGTCGGATTCGTCGGCGGCGAGGGTCTGGAGGCGGGCGATGAGGGGCTCGTTGCGGCTGGCGACGATCTGGGTGACGACGAGGCCGTAGAGGTCCATGAGGGTCGTTGCGTGGAGGAAGGCGTCGATCTCGTCCGCCCAGGTGGCACTGTCGGCCCGACCGAGGAGCAGATCGAAGTAGCCGAGCAGGACTTCCTCGTCCTCCTGCTCCTCGCGGTAGCGCTCGACCAGCAGCGGCATCAGCTCGGCGGGCATCGTCGTGAGCTGGCGCAGGCATTCGGCGATGACATCGGACCGGCCGTCGCGCCAGGCGGCGAGGGCGAAGAGGGGCGCGAGGTTCTGCTGGGCGCCGAGCACCTTGACGGCGGTGAGCGCGGGCTGGCCGGAGAAGGAGGTCTGCGGATCGGTCAGCAGCCGGGCGGCGTGATAGGCGGCGAGCTCGGGATCGAGGTCGTTGAGCGCGATCAGGGCGGCGGCGCGCAGCTCGGCGCAGAGCTCGTACAGGCCCTGCATCTGGTAGGTGGTGAGAGCGCGGAGGAGGATCGGCAGGTCGTCGACGTGGATGACCGGCGTCAGCGCCTTGACGATGCCGGCGCGAATGAAGCCGCTGGAGTCGCGCCGGACCGGTTGCGTCTCGCACCAGGCGTACTTCTCGTGCAGGAAGGGGCGCAGGACAGGGTCGTTCGCCGCGCCGAGGACGGCCAGCGCCGGACGGATGACTTCGAGATCGCGGGAGGTCGCGACGAGGTCCTGGGCCATCGCCACCTGCTCCGCCGGCCGGCTGGCGTGGGCCTTGAGCCGGCGCACGGCGCGGTCCGCCTGACGGGAGCGCGAGCCAGTCGCCGGTGGTGGCGATCCTTGATGTCCAGTAGACGTTCCCAATTCGCGTTCCCTTTCCCGCGAGGCCAGCCGGTTCCATTCAGCCCCCATGATAGAGTGACGATCCACGGAGGGAGCGCTGGACACGATGATGAGCATTGATGATCCGCGGTCGAGCGCGCCCCGGCGGGTGGCGGCGATCTACGACCGGATCGCGCCGGAGTACGACCGGCTGGAGTCCTTCAGTGACCGAGCGCTGGGCACGCGCCGGTTGCGCGCGGCGCTGGGCGAAGCGGTGCGCGGCGACGTGCTGGAGGTGGCGATCGGCAGCGGTCGCAACCTCCCCTTCTACGGCCCGGCGGTGACATCGGTGACCGGCGTGGACATCTCGCGCGGGATGCTGGCGATGACGGCGGCGCAGGCGAAGGAGCTGGTGCGGCCGGTGCGGCTGGCGGTGATGAACGCCGAGCGCCTGGGGTTCGCGGATGCCTCGTTCGACACGGTGGCGACCAGTCTCTCGCTCTGCACGGTGCCCGATCCGGCCGCGGCGTTGCGGGAGATCGCGCGGGTCTGCAAGCCCGAGGGCCGGGTCGTGCTGCTGGAGCACGTGCGCTCGCCGGTGCGGCCGATCGCCTGGCTGCAGCGGAAGATGACGCCGGGGCAGGTGCGACGGCTGGGCTGCCACTTCGACCGGGAGACGATCGACCTGGCCCGCTCGCTCGATTTCGGCATCGTCAGCGAGCGCAAGCGCCTCTTCGGCATCTTCCGGCTGGTGATCGCGACACCGCCGGCGAGGCAGTAGCGCGGTTTATGCATCTGGAACCGGGTTTCGTAGCTCCGGGCACAGGGCCCGGAGCTACGTCAGGGATTCCCGGGATCCATTCCATCACACGGCGACCACAGAGGTGCGCTGGTATTATCGAGGGAGCGGGCGCGGGATCGGTGAGACCGCGCGTTCATCCTGGATTCACTGGCCGCCGGTGGGCGGGGGAGATGGGCATCATGGGGTTTGTGCTGCGCAAGGGCGCCCGGCCGGGCGCGCCGATCGATCCGAATCGCGTCAACGCGCCGCTGGCGCCGGCGGCGGTGCATTCGCCGCAGGAGCCGGGCGAGACGCCCTGGCGCTCGACTGTGCCGGGACACGGCCAGCTCCCGGTGCCGCCGGCGACGAGCGTCCGGCGACCCGAGACGGAATATGGCACGGCGCAGCGGATCATGGGCATCCATGCGGTGCGGGGCGACAACAAGGACGACCCGCAGCGGTTCGAGCTGGGGCCGCAGAGCTACGAGGAGCTGCGGAAGGCGTTCCCGGCGTTGCGGCAGCCGCTGAGCGCGACGCCGAACTACGCGCTCACCGACGGCGAGCGCATCCAGGGCGCGGCGCCGGGCGCGATCGAGGCGCCGGTGCGGGCGGCGGTCTCGGCCGAGGCGACGGGCGGCATGTAGGCCGCCGGGGGCGACCACGCGGGGATCGGGGCGACCACGCGGGGATCG
>JAICKJ010000095.1 GCA_025928015.1 Thermomicrobiales bacterium | reverse complement strand
GAGAGAACGGTCGTCCTCAACCTCGGAGAGGTTTCGTACGTTGAGCGCCTGATTTCAATCTGGCGTCATCGCCGCCGCAAATATCCCGCACACCTGACAGACCGGCTAGACTGACGCCAGAACCGAACGCCCCTCGTTCGTGCTCCCCTCTCCCAGGATTGGGGGAGGGGCCGGGGGAGGGGGCTTATACAGGAGCACACCATGCCGCACGACGAGCCCGACGCCCACTTCGAGACCCGCGCGATCCACGTCGGCCAGGCGGCCGACAGCGCCACCGGCGCGGTCATCACGCCGATCTACCAGACCAGCACCTACGTCCAGGAGGCGGTCGGGGTTCACAAGGGGTACGAGTACTCCCGCACGGACAATCCCACCCGCACCGCGCTCCAGACCGCGCTCGCCTCGCTCGAAGAGGGCGCCTGGGCGCTCAGCTACGCCAGCGGGCTCGCCGCCAGCCAGAACCTGACCTATCTGCTCTGTCCGGGCGATCACGTCCTCCTCTCCGATGACGCCTACGGCGGCACCTACCGCCTGATCGCGAAGGTCGTCGCCAACTACGGGATCGGCTTCTCGCTCGTCGACATGACCGACCTCGACGCCGTCCGCGCCGCGCTCCGGCCGGAGACCAGGCTGGTCTGGGCCGAGACGCCGACCAATCCCTACCTGAAGATCGTCGACATCGCCGGCGTCGCGTCGGTGCTGCAGGGGCACGGGGCGCGGATGGTCGTCGACAACACCTTCGCCTCGCCCTACTGCCAGCATCCGCTCGCGCTCGGCGCCGACTTCGTCCTCCACAGCACGACCAAGTACCTTGGCGGCCACTCG
Organism: Thermomicrobiales bacterium; assembly: GCA_025928015.1. Classification (GTDB taxonomy): domain Bacteria; phylum Chloroflexota; class Chloroflexia; order Thermomicrobiales; family UBA6265; genus JAICKJ01. The sequence continues at coordinate 12,784 of JAICKJ010000095.1, read as the reverse complement.
GATGTCGTCGGCGGCGCGCTGATCGGCAACGACGAATCGGTCTACGAGACGCTGAAGTTCCACCAGAACGCGGCCGGCGCGGTGCCGGGGCCAATGGACTGTTGGCTGACGCTGCGCGGCATCAAGACGCTGGCGGTGCGGATGGAGCGGCACAGCGCCAACGCGCAGGCGGTGGCCGAGTTCCTCCTGAGCAATCCGGCCGTGGAGCGCGTCTTCTACCCGGGGCTGGAAAGCCACGCGGGCCACGAGGTGGCGGCGCGGCAGATGCCCGGCGGCTACTCGGGCATGGTCTCGTTCACCGTGAAGGGCGGCTATGAGGCGGCGGCCAGGATCGTGAGCAGCACGAGGCTCTTCCAGCTCGCCGAGAGTCTGGGCGGGGTCGAGTCGCTGATCGAGCACCCGGGCAAGATGACCCACGCCAGCGTGGCGGGGACCGGGGCGGAGGTCGAGGATTCGCTGGTCCGGCTCTCGGTCGGCATCGAGCACATCGACGACCTGCTGGCCGATCTGGAGCAGGCGCTGGCCGCGGTGCAGGCACCGGCGCTGGCCGGCCGCGCGAGCCGGCACGGCTGACGGACCGGCGCGTGGCCGGGATGGCACAGCCGGCGGCGTGACCGGCGGGCAGGGGCACCGTGACGAACTGTATACAAGATGCAGCGCTATGCACCGCTTTCGGCCCATGACGACCGGGTTACCCGTACGTACTCCTTCCCGCCACCCGTGACTACGTAGGGCATGCCTAGGTAACCCGATTGCCAAATACGCAATCTTACGGATGTTCCGGGGGGTTGCATCTGCGATTATGTGAGTGGCCGGTTGACACGGCCGCGACAGACCGCAGGATGGGACCAGCCCTCCCGAATGCATATCTCGTCTGCGCGTGGCCGGATCGTCAATCGCTCTAGGTTCTGTGTGGTGCCGGACCTCGAGCTTGCAGGCCCTGCGTGGATGGCCGAGGAGCGATCGCCCCCACAGCGATCCGGCCATCGTAACGCACTGTTACAACCTCCTCCTTCCCTCCACCCACCTGGGGCCCGGCGCAACCGCCGGGCCCCAACCCCTTTTATGGCGATAGAGCCCGGCGGTCGAGCCGCCCCTTCTGTCATCTCGACGCGGCGGCCAGCACCGACACCACAAGCGCGGCCTCTCGCCACTCCCCACGCTGTCATTTCGACGCAGGAGAAATCTCCTGTCGCAGCAGCGTCCTCGTTGACGGCCGATCCCGTGGCGTGCTCGCCATCCCGTCACGCGCCACCTGGGCGGCAGGCGTTCGCATCCGCTCGCAAGAGAGAGATTTCTCGTGCGCTCGAAATGACAGCGTTAGGCGACCGGGAAGGGCGAAACGGGCTGGTCGGCAACGTGAGCGCACGGCGTGCAGTCCGGTCGATGAGCGCAGCATGCCGAAGACGCCGAAGACAAAGAACGCCCCTCTCCCAAGTCCGGGAGAGGGGCGGGGGGAGGGCCGGGACCCTACACCGGCAGCAGGCCGTCGACCTTGAACAGCTCGGCGTTGAGGACCGAGGCGCCGGCCGCGCCGCGGACCGTGTTGTGGCCCAGCACGACGAACTTCGACCCGAGCAGCGGGCACGGACGCACGCGGCCGACGATCGAGGCCATGCCCTTCGCGTCGTCGCGGTCGAAGACCGGCTGCGGCCGGTTCGGCTCCCGCCGGACGATGACCGGCTGCGGCGGCGCGCTCGGCAGTCCCAGCTCCTGCGGACGTCCCCGGAACGACTCGAACGTCTCGATGATCTCCTCCGGCGTCGCCGGGTTCGCCAGCTTGACCGAGACGCATTCGGTGTGCCCATCGCGCACCGGTACCCGGTTGCAATGGGCGCTGAAAACGACGGCGGCCGGCTGGAAGCCTTGGGCGGGGTCATAGCCGCCGAGGAGCTTCTGCGCCTCGACCTCGATCTTCTCCTCTTCGCCACCGATGTAGGGCACGACGTTGTCGATCATGTCGAGCGAGGGCACGCCCGGATAACCGGCGCCCGAGACCGCCTGGAGCGTCGTCGCCAGCACGCCTTCGAGCCCGTAGGCGTCGTGCAGCGGCTTGAGCGCGAGCACGAGGTGGATCGTCGAGCAGTTCGGGTTGGTGACGATGTAGCCACTCCAACCTCGATTCTTGCGCTGCGTCTCGATCGCCCGGGCGTGGTCGGCATTGACCTCCGGGATGAGCAACGGCACATCCGGCTCCATCCGGTGGGTCGAGGTGTTGCTGAGCACGGCGTGCCCGCGGGCGGCGAGCCGCTGCTCGATCTCGCCGGCGACCTCGCCCGGCAGCCCGGAGAAGACGACCGGGCTCTGCAGGTCGGCGTCGTAGCCCTGCACCATCAGGCCGGCGGCGCTCTCCGGCATCGTCGCGCTCAGCCGCCAGTCGGTCGCCTCGCGGTAGGTCTTGCCCGCCGACCGCTCGGAGGCGACCAGCTCGGCTACCCGGAACCAGGGGTGGCACTCCAGAAGCTGCACGAAGCGCTGCCCCACATTGCCCGTCGCGCCCAGCACCGCGACCGGGATCCGTCCATCGCTCACGTCCAGTTCCTTTCCTCACGGCGCTCCCGCGCCGGTTCTCGTCGTCGCCGTTACCCGACCCGCAGCGGCTCGGCGAGCAGCGTCGTGCGGCGCGGCCGGCGCCGGTGGGTGGTCGCGTGCGGCCGGTGCACCATCGCGTCGTGCACGGCGGCAACTCCGCGCGGGGCGTCGGCCTCCGGCACGACCGCCAGCAGCGCGACATTCGACGCCTGCTGATTGGCCGCCAGCACCGGCACGCCGGCGCGGGCGAGGACGTCGAGCATCCGCGCCAGCGTCCGCGCCTGCCCGGCCGCGCCCTGTCCGACCGCGGCGAGCACGGCGACATGCTCCCGGCACTCCACGTCGGCCCCCAGCGCGTCCAGTTCCTCCGCCAGCCGCGCCTTCAGCAGCGAACAACCGCCGGTGACCGCGTCGACCAGGAAGGTCATCTGCCGCCGGGAGGACGCCTGATTCACGGTGAGGATTTCCACCCCGTGCTCATGCAGCCGGCGGAACACGACCGCCGCCGCCCGAGCCAGATCTTCCATCTCCGGCACGCCGAGCGTGAGGACGATCAGACCGCGCAGCGCGGTGACCGCTTTGACATGCTTGCTGGTGTCGCGGTTGGTGACGGTCGTGCCGGCGGCCTGTGGCTCGAAGGTCGAGAGGATGCGGACCGGGATGTCGCGGGCGACCGCCGGTCGGATCGTGCGCGGGTGGAGCACCTTGGCGCCGAAATGGGCCAGCTCCTGCGCCTCCTCATAGTTGATCTCGGCGACGACGCGGGCGCCGGTGACCTGGCGCGGATCGGCCGTCAGGACGCCCGGCACATCGGTCCAGATTTGCACCTCGTCCGCCTGCAGCGCGGCTCCCAGGATCGTCGCGCTGTAATCGGAGCCGCCCCGGCCGAGCGTCGTGATCGAGCCGTCCGGGGCGCCGCCGATGAACCCGGTCATGACGACCGTCTGGCCGGCCTCCAGCAACGGGCGGACGACCTGCTCGGCCTGCGTCGTCGTGCGCGCGAGATCGGGCCGGGCGTGACCGTGGCGATCGTCGGTGGCGATCACCTCGTTGGCGAAGACGGCGACGGCATCGTGGCCGAGCGCGCGGAGCGTCGCGGCCATCAGGGTGCTGAGACAGCGCTCGCCGGTGGAGACGACGGCGTCCGAGGCGGCGGCGTCGAACGCGCCGGCCCGGGCGACCGCGGCCAGCCGCGCATCCAGCTCGGCGTGGAGCTGCTCGACCACCGCGCTGGCGCGTGCCCGTTCCAGCTCGTTCGGCACGCCGTCCAGAATCTCATCGTGCTTGTCGTGGATCGTCTCGACGGCGGCTTGCACCCGCTCCGGCTGTCCCTGCGCGGCGGCGCGGCCGGCATCGAGCAGCAAGTTGGTGACCCCGCCGGCGGCGGAGACGACGACGACCCGCGGCGCGGATTGCGCCAGGGCGATACCTGCCGCCTCCCGGACGCGGGCCGCGTTGCCGACCGAGGTGCCTCCGAACTTGAGAACGATCATGCCGCTTCTCCTTGACAATGCCGGCCGGATCACGCCGGTCCGGGCTTGGTGGCGCCGCGTGGGCGGCCGCCGGGTGACTGTCCTGTCAGGAGAAGCGCCGTTGCTCCCCGTCCGGGTGCGAGCGCCGCGTGTGGCGGCTCGCGAGACGCCTTAGGGACAAACAAAAAGGCGAGAGCCTGTTCGCCCTCGCCCGCCGTTCCCGTTTCGTGAGTCTCGCTCTATCGCGGATCCTCGCTCACTTCACGGCCGGCGGGCATGGTAATCATCGCGGTCCCGATAATCGAGATCGCGCAGATCTTGGTAGTCATGCCGGTCGTGACGTTTCGCACAAATCCGTTCATGGAATGCACTATACCGCCCCCGCTACCAATGCGCAAGCGTTCCCGACGCGGCACCTTGACATCACGCCGCGAATTGACGATTGCTTGACGGTCCGTCACTAGGCTGCGGGGCAGGGTTCGGAACGAGCACGGGGAGCAATGGCTCCCGAAGAGCTACCGAGGTAATGCCGATGGACGACGTCCGGTTCTGCGAATCTGCGGTCGACGACAACACGCGTGGGTGCGCCCCCAACGCCGGGGAGGTGCGCTGATGGCGGCCGTTCTCAAAGGCGATCCGGTCTACATCATGGGGCGCACCGCGCGGGAGTCGCGACGACTGACGGTGCAGGCACACGCCTATGAGCCGGCCACCCGGCGCATCCTCGAACGGGCCGGCATCCAGCCCGGCATGCGGGTGCTGGATATCGGCAGCGGCGCCGGCGACGTCGCCATGCTGGCGGCCGGGATGGTCGGTCCGACGGGCGCCGTGGTCGGCATCGACCGCAACGCAACGATCCTGGAGCTGGCGCGGAAGCGGGTGACCCAGGCCGGACTCGACAACGTCGAGTTCTTCGCGAGCGATATGCGGGATTTGCCGCCGCTGGGGCCGTTCGACGCGGTGATCGGACGGCTCACCCTGATGTATGTCGCCGATCCGGTCGAGGCGGTGCGGGCGTTGCTCCACCACCTCAAACCCGGCGGGGTCGTCGCCTTCGCGGAGTTCAATCTCGTCGGCGATTCATTCGCCACCTGGCCCAGCCTGCCCCTCTGGGGACGGATGTGGAACATCTTCAAGCGGCTTCCGGAGGGCACCGGCATCGAGCTCGCGATGGGCTGGAAGCTGCGTGCGACCCTCGCGGCCGCCGGCCTGACCGACGTGCGTCTGAGCCTGGAGAGCCCGCTCATGCCCGCCAGCAACGGCATGCCGGCGTTCATCCTCGCGGAGGTAATCCGGAGCGTCCTGCCGCTCGTCGTCAGGTGCGGCATCGCGACCGAGGACGAGGTCGACATCGACACGCTGGAGGAGCGGCTCCAGGCCGAAGCAGTCCCGGCGGGCGCCATCATCAAGCTGCCGGAGCTGGTCGGCGCCTGGGCACGCGCGGTATAGCCCGTGGCATGTGGCCGCGGACACAAACGTGAACGCCGACGAGTTGGATGCTTGCGCACTTACCTCTTCGGCGTTCACTCGCTCGATCTCGTTGGATGTCTCCGTCGGCGTCGAGCGTACGTCTACTGTACGGACGCGGTGCCGATTTGTCAATACCCCTGCTCGGATCACCAGAAGAACCTCGATACGGCGACGATGGGCGCGTGACACGCCGCATCACGCCGTGCGCGATTGGCCATTGCCGGGGTTGACTCTCTAGCACAGCGTTACTAGGATCAACCCATTATGATGATCCTTGTCCTATTCCATGGTCTGATCAGCCCAGGCATGAGCCGGCGGGAGTTCCTGGTCCTTTTCGGTGCGACCGTGCTGGCCGTTGCTGGTGTCCCCGGATGGCCGCGCAGGCGGGACAGTCCATCCGTGACCCTCGCGCAGCAATCGAGCGAACCACCCGCCGCCAGCGCCTACGGGACGGGCAGCTATGGCGCGGGTGTCTATGGAGGAGGCCAGTAGATGCCGCGTTTGCCCCAACCGGGAGACGATGACGGCGCCTGGGGCGACGTGCTCAATGAATTCCTCTCGGTCGCGCACGCCAGCGACGGCTCCCTCAAGCGCGGACCGGAGATCGATCAGCTCAAGACCGGCGCCGCCAAGCTGCAAGCCGGCGTCAATACGATTACTCCCCGCCAGCGGGGCGCCAGCATCGTCGGCGGCGCCAAGCGCCCCGTCGAGCTCGGTCCCTTGTTCGTCGATGTCCGTCATCCGGATTTTGGTGCCAAGGGCGACGGCGTCGCGGACGATACCAGGGCCATCCAGGCCGCCTACGACTCGCTCCCGAACTACACCGGCGACACGATCGGCGGCGGCACGCTCGTCTTCCCACCGGGCAGGTACAAGGTCCACGCCCTGCAGCTCGACCGACTGAAGCCTGCGATCTTTACCTCCAGCCATGGAAGAACGCAGAACGGGTCGTCCAGTCTCAACAATGTCGCTGATGCCGTGATCATTGGTCTCGATCACGGCCCAAAGACTTGTATCTTCAAGATCACCAACAAACGCGGCTCGCCCAATAATGGGTACGGCTTTCAATTCCGCGGCCTGCTGCTCGACATGATGGCCGGCACGCAGTACGGCGTCTATGCCGAAAACACGTCGTTCATCCACATTGACGATTGCTCGGCGTTCAGCGCCACATCGACATCTCTCCCGCAATGGCTAGCATGTGGCCGCATCACGGATGCTCCCGGCTTTTCCGGCGAGGATTGTTCCTGGTGGCGAATCACCAATTGCCACGCGAACCAGGTGGGGTTGGTCACGAACGGCACAGCGGGACGATCCGGCGGACTCAATCAGTGGTTCATGGGCTGGAATGTCTGCTTCCCGGGGAATCAGGTCCACGCCTGCATCAGCTTGATCGGCAATGACCGGCCGACCACGCTCAGCAACAACCTCGAACCGGGAAACGCGGGCCACAAAGTCTACGCGTTGTATCTCGACCATGTCGGCCGGGGCACGTTCATCGGTGATTCGGGAGAATGTACGGTCCCGAGCACCTTCCTGAAAGCGATGAGCTGTAGTGGCTGCCTCTTTGCGCCGACCGGCTATCTGGCGCCCGCTTCGACCAGCCGGCTCGTTGACGATGATCACGGCGCCAATATCGTGCTCGCACCCACCCTCACCGCGGCCGGCCAGAACTACAGCAACAGCCCCAACATCCACCTGCCCGCCGGCACCAGTCCACGGTCCGGCTTCTCGCCCGAGGGCCTGCTGGGCATGGAGGTCGCCTCGATGCCCAATCCTCTCTCGCGGGGCGGATGGTCACTGGGGTACGAGCTCATCGACGTCGGGGTCGCGGGGAACACGGTGAAGGCCGAGTTCCTCGATGGAAAAGTCTGGAAACCGTGGGCGCCGGCAGCGCTCGCGAATATCAGCTATCCGAACACCGATGTCCTCGTCATCGACGAGGCGCACAAGACCTGTCGCTTCCTGATCGGCACGACCGGTGACCGGGATTGGCCTCTGTTGCTCTGCCGGTTCTGGGCGAATGCCGGGTCACCGCACGGGACGATCCAATGTACCGTTGAGCTGCTGGGCGCCGACCTGACCAGCGTCGCCGCCACCGCGCACTTCCCACTGCTGCTCGACCCGGGTTCGACCGAGGGCTTCACCTTCCCGGTGGGCTACACGGACGGCTCGTACGTCCGCGTGACGCTCGCGTTCCCGCTTGCTCGCGGCCAAAGCGTGGCATTTGGCCGGCTGGCGTTGTACACGAGCTCGCTCGGCCGGACAAAAGACGCTCCGGGGCAGCACTTCAAGGGAACCGGGAGCCCCGAGGGGCGTGTCCGGGGCAACCCGGGCGATATCTACGTCAACATCGCCGGCGGCGCCGGCAAGACGCTCTACATCAAGGAAAGCGGCAATTCGAATAACACGGGATGGAGGGCGGTTTGATTTCAGTACTCAATACTGTGCTTCCGCAGCAACGCTTCGAAGCAACGGCAGGATGAGCGGACAGTCCCGGAGCGGGTGGGCCGTGACGGCGATCGGGCAGGCGAAGACGTCGCTGAGCAACGTTTCCGTGAGCGTGGCCCACGGCGCGCCATCGGCCACCACGCGTCCCTCATGCAACAACACGATCCGATCGGCGGCGCTCGCGGCCAGATTGAGGTCGTGGAGGATGACGACCACGGCGCCGCCGCTGGCCGCGACGTCCCGGGCCAGGTCCGTCACCATCTGTTGATGACGGGGGTCGAGCGCCGAGGTCGGCTCGTCGAGCAGCAGCAGCGGCGCCTCCTGCGCGAGCACCCGGGCCAGCGAGACCCGCGCCTGCTCACCGCCGGAGAGCGATGGGTAGTGACGCTCGGCGATCGGCAACGACTCGGTCTGCGCGAGCGTTCGCGCCACGACCACCTCGTCGTCGTGTCCGCGCCGGGGGCCGCGACCCATCGTCACGATCTCCCGGGCGGTGAACGCGAACTGGATCACGGTCTGCTGCGGCAGCACCGCCCGGCGGAGCGCCAGCTCGCGCGGCCGGAACGCGGACAGCGGTCGCTCATCCAGCAGCACGCGCCCCACGTTGGGCGCGAGGTCGCCGGCCAGCACCTTCAGCAAGGTCGATTTGCCGGCGCCGTTGGGCCCGACCAGCGCGACGACCTCGCCCGGCCCGACGCGCAGGCTGACATCGGCCAGGAGGACACGGCCGCCAATGCTGACGCCAACACGGTCCGCTATCAACGACAGGCTCATCCCCAGCCTCCCTGCATCTTCCGCGTCCTGAGCAGGAGGACGAGCAGGAACGGCCCGCCGATGATCGAGGTGACGACGCCGAGCGGGATCTCGATCGGCGCGGCGAGCGTGCGGGCGGCGAGATCGGCGACGAGCACCAGCGCCGCGCCGGCGAGCGCGCTCGCCGGCAGCAGCGTCCTGTGGCCCGGCCCGGCGACCAACCGGATGAGGTGGGGCACGACGAGCCCGACGAAGCTCACGACGCCCGCCGCGGCAACGGTGACGCCGGTCATGAGCGCGGTCACGACCAGCAGCTCGAACCGGAAGCGTTCCGTGCGGACCCCGAGGTGTCCCGCCTCCCGCTCACCGAGGGCGAAGAGATCGAGTCCGGTCCGCCAGCGGGGCGCGATGAGGAGCCCGGCGATGACGAAGGGCGCGGTCAGCTTGACGTTGTGCCAGGTCGCGCCGCCGAGGCTGCCGAAGGTCCAGAAGGAGACATCGGTCCGCTGGCCGCCGGTCATGTAGCTGAGCAGCGCCGAGCAGGCGCCGAGAAAGGCCATCAGCGCGATGCCGATCAGGATCAGGGTGACGATCTCCGTGCGGCCGTCACGCCGGGCGAGGAAATAGACCGCCGCCGCGGGCACGACCGCGCCGAGCGCGGCCGCGACCGGCACGGCCACGCCGCTGAAGAACGATGCGCCCAGCGCGATGGCGATCACCGCGCCCAGCGCCGCGCCGCTGGAGATGCCGACCAGCCCGGGATCGGCGAGCGGGTTGCGGAAGAGCCCCTGCAACGCCGCGCCGGAGACGGCGAGCGCGCTCCCGGTCAGGACGGCCAGGAGCGCGCGGGGCAGCCGGATCGCCCACACCACCGCGTCCTGCTGCTGCGTGTAGGCGATATCGAGGTGGATACCGAGGTGGCTGGCGATGATCGCGACGACCTGGTCCGGCGCGATCGCGATCACGCCGGTGCCGACGGTCAGCAGGAAGGCGACCACCAGCAGGACCGCCAGCGCGGGCAGAAGGATTGCGCCGGTGAGGCGCGGCGTCGCCGCCCTGGCCCGCAGGGTGGTCGTCCAGCGTCGCGCGGTGGTCATCGCCAGCGACATCTCGACTTACGCGGCGGGCGTCGCCGCCGGGCTGGCGACCGGCGAGGCCGCCGCCAGCTCCGGATGGATCGCGCGCGTGAGCTGCATCAGTGCCTGGCCGGTACGCGGCGTGAGATCGAGCAGCTCGAGATCGTCAAAGACGAGGATCCGCTTCGCCTTCCCGGCCGGCGTCTCGGCGACGCCCGGGATCTTCAGGACCGCGTCCACACCGCCGATCGACTGGACCCCCGAGGCGGGCACGATGATGTAGTCCGGCGCGGCGGCGACCACTGCCTCGGCGGTCACCGGCTGGAAGCCGTTGATCCCGGCGGCGGTGCCGGCGTCAACCCCGCCGGCCGCGGCGATCATCGCGTCGGCGACCGAGCCCCGGCCGCCGATGAGCTGAATGTCGCCGGAGCGAACATAAAGGAGCATCACGGTCGGATGCGTCTTGGCGGTCTTGGCGAGCGCCGCCGCCTGGTCGATCTCGTTCTGCGTCCGTGTGGCGAGCTGCTCGCCGGCAGCGGAAACGCCGAGCGCGGCCGCGACCTCACGGACCTTCAGCGCCGGCTCTTCGATCGTCTGCGGCGATTTCACGATCACGACCGGCACGCCGGCCGCCGCAACCTGCTCGATCACCGACTGTGGTCCGGCCTGCTGCTTGCCGATCACCACGGTCGGCTTGGCGGCGAGGATCGCTTCCGCGTTCAGGTTCCGCTCAACGCCAACCGACGGCAGCTGCTGGAGACTGGGCGGATAGACCGCGCTCAAATCAGCGGCGACGATGTGACTGCCGAGGCCGAGGTCCCAGATGATCTCCGCGACATCGCCGCTCAGCGGCACGATCCGGCTGACGTCCTTGACCGTCACCTGCTTGCCGCTGGCGTCGGTGACCGTCGCCGGCAGTTGCGGCGTCGGCGGCGTGGCCGGCGTCGCGATGGCTGGTGCCGCGGGCGTGGACTGGGCGGCGAGTGCCGGCAGACTGACCGCGACGAGCAACTGGGCGACGAGCCCGACGATCGCCGCGAGCGCGATCACCGGCCCTGCGCGGAACATCGTTCTCTTCACGTCGAAACCTCCTCCAGCGCGGTGCGCTGAAACCTTCCCGTCCTGGTCGAGACCGGGGAATCGAAGCCGCGCGCCGGCGTGGCGCCCGGCGCATGCAATCCGGCCCTACGATACCCAGATTTACCTAGATTTGGCAATGCGAACGGCGGGAAAGTCCGGAACCCATGAGCCTCTGACTTCCCTGTCATTCTGAGCTCCACAGAGCGAAGAATCTCTCTCGTTTCTGCTTACGCGGATATTCGTGTTGACTGCGGAGGCTGCCGCGGCAGGAGCTTTCCTTCGTTCCTCAGGACATGCTTCCTTCGTCAGCATGACAGCAGGTTGATTTGGCGACATGCGAGGCGCTCTTCCCCTGTGCATGTCGTCATCGCTGCCGCCTACTCGGGTTCCGTCATGTCATAGGGGATGCGCAGGAGCTCGTCCCAGCAGGCGTCGGGGATCGCGGTGGTGGCGAGGGCGATCGTCTCGGCGATGCGTTCCGGGCGGGACATGCCGACGATCGTGGCGGTGATCCGCGGGTCGCGCAGGGAGAACTGGAGCGCGGCGGCGGCGAGCGGCACCTCATAACGGGCGCAGATCGCCGCCATTTGCGTGGCGCGCTCGACGTAGACCGGCGGCGCCGCGCGGTAGGCGTAGCGTGGATAGGCGGATGGCCCCTTCGCCAGCAGCCCGCTGCCGTAGGGGGCGGCATTCAGCACGCCCAGGCCGCGCTCGACGGCCAGGTCGATCAGGGGATCGGCGAGACGGTTGAGCAGTGTAGAGCGATTATGCGTGATGAGCAGCTCGAAGGCGCCACTCTCGACATAACGCTTCGACGCCTCGATCGGTCCGGGCGCGACGCCGAGGTGGCCGATCACGCCTTGCTCCTGATACGAGCGCAGCACCTCCATCGGACCGCCGGGCGCGAACGCCTCCTCGAAGGGGCAATGCTCGGCATTGTGCAGGTAGACGACCGGGACATGGTCCAGGCCGAGAAGCGTCAGGCTGCGCTCGAAGCGGCGCTTGACCACCTCGCCGGTGTAGGGGCTGTCCGGCCCGTTGCCTTCCTTCGTCTGGAGCATCGCGCCGGCGGGCAACCCGCCGAATTCGCGCAGGACGAGGCCGACGCGGCGCTCGCTCTCGCCGTCGCCATACCAGGCGGCCGTGTCGAGGTAGTTCAGCTCGCTGTTCAGCGCGGCGCGGACCGTCGCCAGCGCCCGCGCCTCATCGACGCCGTAGTCGAACGTCTCGGGCATGTCCCCGAGCGGCGCACAGCCGGTCGCGATCGGCGGCACCATGATGCCGGTCTTGCCCAACGGGCGTCGTGGCAGGAGCCCCATCCGTGTGTTCTCAGCCATCCGTCGTTTCCTCCCCGCTCGCCTCACGCATTGGCCATGTCAGCGCGCGATTTTCGCCCAGGACGGCGCGGCCGTCACCGTCTCACCCTATCGACGGGCGAACTCGCCGGGCGTGTAGCCCCGCAGCTCGCCCTCCGCCACGTCGATCTGCCCGACCTGGGCGCCGGGTGGCCCGGTCGCGCACCAGTCACGGAACCGGCGCAGGGCGGCGACGGACCCCTCCGCCTCGATCCGGACCGAGCCGTCCGGCATGTTCGTCGCCGAGCCGGCGATGCCCAGGCGGCGGGCTTCTCTCCGGGCCTCGGCCCGGTAATTCACACCCTGGACCACTCCGGTCACCCGCATCGTCCAATGCGCCATTCGCTGGTCATCGTGCTCGCTCATCGGTGCTCCACCCCCTCCGGGTCAGTCCGCCACGCTCGGCTGCTATGATATCGGCCGGGATCGCCCCGAATGGATGATCGTGGGAGAGAGCGAGTCATATGGCATTCGTGATCGGATCGTTGTTGTTCATTGTCGTCATCGGCCTGCTCGATCGCGCGCTGCCTTGGCCGCATCCCACTTTGACGAGAGGCAAACGATGATCACCGGGCATTTTGGCCTCGCCGCCGGG
>JAICKJ010000363.1 GCA_025928015.1 Thermomicrobiales bacterium | reverse complement strand
TCGATGGCGTGCGGGAGGCGAACGCGCTCGGCGTCTCGATGACGAACGTCAGCTTCCCGGACAACGGCAGCGCCGGCGTGGCGGTCTTCGGCGTCGATCCGGCCGGGCCGCTCGCGCCGCCGGTGACGTCAGGGGACCGGCTGGCCGCGCAAGTCGCCGTGATCGACGCATCGCTCGCGCGCAAGGGGATCGGTGTCGGCGCCACGATCACCGCGGAGCCGTCCGGGATGCAGATGAAGGTCGTGGGCATCACGAGCGACCGCACCTATCGGCACGCGCCGGTCGTCTACGTGCCGCTTGAGACGTGGCGGCAGATCCAGGTCGGCGCCAATCCGAAACCGGGGAGAGCGCCGGTCAGCGCGATCGCGGTCACCGGCGATGCTTCGGCGCTCGCCCGGCTGTCGCAGGCCGCGCCGGGCACGATGAGCGGCACGAAGGGCGAGGTGATCCAGGCGCTGCCGGGGTACACGCAGGAGTCGGGCACGCTGCTGATGATCCAGGTCTTCCTGCTCGTCATCGCCGCGGGGATCATCGCCGCCTTCTTCTACATCATGACCCTGCAGAAGACGGCCGAGTTCGGGGTGCTGAAGGCGATCGGCACGTCCATGAGCTACCTGACCTGCACGCTCGTCTGCCAGATCTTCCTGCTCGCGTTGGCGGGCATCGGGATTGGCGCCACGCTCTCGTTCGCCGTCGCCTCGGTCATCCCGGCGACCGTCCCGTTCCTACTCGATTCCGGCCGGATCGCGCTCTTCGGCGCGGTCATGCTGACCGTCGCCCTGATCGGCTCGTTGCTCTCGCTCATTCGCATCGCCCGGGTCGATCCACTGACCGCCATCGGCCACGCCGCCTAGCTTTCCCGTTGAAGGAGCTTCAGTCCATGTCCTCTCTCGAACTCCAGCATGTCACCAAGACCTACGGCGATGGCGCGACGAAGGTGATCGCGCTCGATGATGCCTCGGTGCGGATCGCGCCGGGGGATCTGGTCGCCCTGATCGGACCGTCCGGCTCCGGCAAATCGACGCTGCTCTCGATCGCCGGCGCGCTCTTGCAGCCGGACAGCGGCCGCGTGCTGCTCGCGGGCAAGGACATCACGGAACACACGCCGTCCGAGCTGACGCAGATGCGGCTGGAGAAGATCGGGTTCATCTTCCAATCGTCAAATTTGGTGCCCTACCTGACCGCGCGCGACCAGTTGCTGCTGATTGGCCAACTGCTCGGGCTGACGGACAAGGAGGCGCGGGCCGACCGCTTGCTGGCCGATCTGGGGTTGACCGAGCGTGGGCCGCACTACCCGGAGGAGCTCTCCGGCGGGCAGCGGCAGCGGGTGGCGATCGGCCGGGCGCTGATGAACGATCCGGACCTGGTCCTGGCCGACGAGCCGACGGCGAGTCTCGACTCGACCCGCGGCCGCCAGGTCGTGACCTTGCTGGTCGACGAGATTCACGAGCGGGGCAAGGCCGGCATCCTCGTCACCCACGACGAGCGGTTGATCGACCTCTGTGACCGCGTGCTGCACACGACCGATGGGCGGCTGGCGCGGGATGAGGCGGCGATCGCTGTGGGGGCGGCGTGAGTGCAGGAGCGTGGTAGGATGCGCCGCCGCGCGGCCGTCCACGGACCGCGCTCACCCCGGGCAGCCGGCTGAAGACCTGCTGGCGATGATGAGGCGTGGCCTCCCTGGGAGCGATTGGCTTGGAAGATGTCATTGGCGGACATACGGATCCGGAGCGGTTTGGCGGCTTTCTCGCCGAGTGGCGGACGCGGCTGTGCGAGCGGACGGAGCGGGCGGTCGCGGCGATCAGCGCGATCGACGGCGTTGAAGGGCTGATTCTTGCCGGCAGCATCGGCGCGGGACAGCCCTGGCCGCTCTCCGACATCGACCTGCTGCCGATCTACGGCGACCAGAAGCAGTCGGCCGCGCGGGAAGCGGTCGAGGCGGCACGCCTGGCGTTGATCGACCAGTGGCTGGACGAGGGGTGGTGGACCGGCGTCGATATCGGCCGGCTCTGTTTCACGGCGGAGGAGCTGCGCCGCGTCTTTCACAGCCCGGATCCCGATCCGGTGCCCCTGCTGACCGACGACCGTTGGTATCACAGCATCGACAAGGGGTATCGCGGCCGGCCGGTCCATGATCCACAGGGGTTGGCGAAACCGCTGGCCGGGTGGTTCACCGCGCACCGGTTCGATGCGGTGGTCGTCGATGCGCGGCTCGAACGGGACCGTCACGAATGCCGGGCAGCGATGCAGAGGCTCAATGGTGCCTGTGCGACCGGCGACCTGCCGGCCGGCTACCAAGCCCTTCTCGAAGGCGTGAAGTGGTTGCGGACCGGCTGGCTGGAGCGATGGGGCGAGCGTGACAACTCGCTGGCGCGGTTCGGGACGCGCTTCGACCGGCTCGCGGCGGCGCAGGGGCACGCGGCGCTGGCGGAGACACTCAATACGCTGAGCGGTCTCGATGCCGCGACGGCCGAAGACCGCATGCGCTCGGCTCCCGCGTGGGTGATCGAAAGGCGCGATCGGCAGTGGGCGGCCCGCGCGGCGACGGACGAAGCCGTCACCCCCCTGGAAAATGACCGCGATACCTTGCGCGTCTCGACACAATACGAGTTGCAGCGCGTGGGCGGGCCGCCATTCCCGAATTGGCTTGGCATCCCCGCGATGGTCGCCGAGTTGCGTCGCCGACGCTATGAGCTCGGCGCCCTCGCTGCCATTCCGTAGCTCCCGACCTTGCTCTCCGACCCGCGCCGTGACGGTGAGGGCAGCTGCATCCGTGGTGAATCCTTGTAG
>JAICKJ010000391.1 GCA_025928015.1 Thermomicrobiales bacterium | reverse complement strand
TACTCCGGATCCATGCCGTTCGATAAGAAGAACGACAGGTTCGGCGCGAAGTCATCGATTGCCATGCCGCGGGCGAGATAGTACTCGACGATGGTGAAGCCGTTGGCGAGCGTGAAGGCGAGCTGCGAGATGGGATTCGCGCCGGCCTCGGCGATGTGATAGCCGGAGACGGACACGGAGTAAAAATTGCGCACCCGCCGATCGATGAAGTACTGCTGTACGTCGCCCATCATGCGCAGCGCGAATTCCGTCGAGAAGATGCAGGTGTTCTGCGCCTGATCCTCCTTCAGGATGTCGGCCTGGACGGTGCCACGGACCGCCTGCAGCGTCTGCGACTTGATGCGCTCGTAGACTTCGGGCTCCACCAGCTGATCGCCGGTGACGCCGAGAAGCGCCAGCCCGGAGCCATCATGACCTGCCGGGCGCTCGCCCTTGTAGGCGGGCGGCCCGATGCCACGCTCGCCCGCCGCCCGGTGCAGCTCCGCGATGCGCCGCTCCGCGGCGCTCCAGCGCCCCTCGCTCCTGAGGTAGCGCTCGACCCGCTGATCGATCGCGGTATTCATGAACATCGCGAGAATCATCGGGGCGGGCCCGTTGATGGTCATCGACACCGAGGTCGACGGCAGCGTCAGATCGAAGCCCGAGTAGAGCTTCTTCATGTCATCGAGGGTCGCCACTGACACACCGGAGTTGCCCGTGCGTCCGTAGATGTCCGGTCGCGTGTCGGGATCCTCGCCGTAGAGCGTCGTCGAATCGAAGGCCGTGGAGAGCCGGACGGCATTGACCCCGTGCGCGAGATAGTGGAAGCGGCGGTTGGTCCGCTCCGGGGGGCCCTCGCCCGCGAACATCCGCGTCGGGTCCTCTTCCTCGCGGCGATAGGGATACACGCCACCCGTGTAAGGATAGGAGCCGGGGAGATTCTCCGCGCGGATGAAGCGCAGCAGCTCGCCCCAGTCGGCGAAGCGCGGCACGGCGATCTTGGGAACGCGCTGATGCGACAGCGTCTCGGTGTAGTTCTCGCCGGTGACTTCCCGGTCACGGACCTTGTAGGAATAGGTCGCCTCCGTCGCAGCACGCGCGCGCGCAGGCCATGCCTTGAGATCGATGACGCCGTCGGCGCCGACCTCGTCCAGGGCCCGGTTGTAGGCCGCCCGCAGGTCGCGCCGTGTCGCATCGGCGGTGGGCTCGGCCAGCGTCGCATCGGTGTAGCGGTCGAGCGGCGCAGGCAGCGCGGCATCCCCGAGCGCCTGCAAAGCTTGATAGAGGCCGAATGCGCGGGACGCCGCAGCCGCCTGGCGCTCCGTGACCTCACGCGTCCCGCGGCCGCTCTGGGCGATCTCCGCCAGATAGCGCACCCGTGCGCCGGGGATCAACGGCTCGCGTGGCGTCAGCTCTACCGGGCCCGGATCGGAAATCTGCCAGCTCGCGGCGCCGATCCGCTTGGCGGCGAGGCTGGCGCAAAGCGCGGCGAAGAGGCGGTTGACACCGGGATCGTTGAAACGGCTGGCGATCGTCGGGAAAACGGGCAGATCCGCATCGGGCTGGCGCGCCTGCGCCGGATGATTGCGCCGCCACTGCTTGCGGACGTCGCGCAGGCTGTCCTGCGCGCCGCGCTTGTCGCTTTTGTTGAGCACGATCAGATCGGCGAAGTCCAGCATGTCGATCTTTTCCAGCTGGCTGGCGGCACCGTACTCGCCCGTCATCACGTAGAGCGACACGTCGGCGAGATCCACGATCTCGCTGTCCGCCTGACCCGTGCCGGCGGTCTCGACGATGAT
>JAICKJ010000012.1 GCA_025928015.1 Thermomicrobiales bacterium | reverse complement strand
TCGTCCGCTCCGGCGCGCTCGACGTGATCGTGATCGACTCGGTCGCCGCGCTCGTCCCGAAGGCCGAGATCGAGGGCGACATGGGCGACGCCCACGTCGGTCTCCAGGCCCGGCTGATGAGTCAGGCGCTCCGCAAGCTGACCGGCGCGATCAGCCGCTCCAAGACCTGCGTCATCTTCATCAACCAGCTTCGCATGAAGATCGGCGTCATGTTCGGCAACCCGGAGACGACGACCGGCGGCAACGCGCTCAAGTTCTACTCCTCGGTCCGCATGGACATCCGTCGGATCGAGACGCTCAAGGACGGCACCAACGCGATCGGTATGCGCAGCCGCGTCAAGGTGATCAAGAACAAGGTCGCCCCTCCCTTCCGCCAGGCCGAGTTCGACATCATGTACAACGAGGGCATCTCGGTCGCCGGCAGCGTGCTCGATGTCGGCACGGACCTCGGCATCGTCCGCAAGAGCGGCGCCTGGTTCTATCTCGGCGAGGAGCGGCTCGGTCAGGGCCGCGAGAACGCCAAGGAGTTCCTCAAGCACAACCCGGACGTGATGGATGACATCCGCGGCAAGATCATCGCCGCCTCGCCGGAGCTGACGGGCCGCCTGGCCTACGACGGCCGCGAGAGCGAAGAGGATAAGGACGGGCTCGCCCCGGCCCCCGTGGCGCTCAATGGCAAGGCCAAGTAACGCTGCCAGGTCCGCACACTATCTCGGGAGTTCAATCCCCGGAGATTCGCCGGATATCTCCGGGGATTTCCTTCTTCCGCGCCGCGTGAGGCAACGTCCGGCGCTCAGCGCGTGCGATGCCATAAATGGACCGCGCTACGACGACAAAGCCCGGTGAACCGGGCTGGCGAGCGCGTGATCATTGTTATCCGGGCTGATGGACGGTGAAAGGTCGCTGTAGGGGCGGACTGGCGTGTCCGCCTGTCTCGCTGCCAATCCCATCCCCTTCCGCCACTCCCACCGCCGTCATCCCGAGCGAGGTCGAGGGATCTCCCGCCGCAGCGGCCACCGCTGCCAACCCGCATGTTGCCTTTTCCCCATTCCCGTTGCCGTCATGCTGACCAACGGGAAGCATCCCCCGGCGAAGCCGGTCCGCCGCCGCGGACGACTGCGGCGGCAGGAGATGCTTCGACTGCGCTCACCATGACGAACGGGGAAAAGCGCTTCGCGCGGGGACGCTTCGGGCTCCGCCCACTCAGGATGACGAGGTTCGGGCGCGAATCCACCGTCCGTCCGGCTCACCTCAACGCCGACGCCACCGCCTCGGCGAACGCGACCGGGTTGTCGCGCATCATCGTGTGGCCGGCATCCGGGAGGGTGAGAACACGGATGCCGGCGTTTTCCAGCGGCGCGGGATCGATGACGGAGGCCGCGCCGGCGATGAAGGTGGCGCGGTCCGCGAGCGCTTCGAGCTGGGCCCGGAAGCTGGGCGCGCGTGGGGCGAGCAACGAGATCGCGCTCCGATGCAGGGCGAGTGGCGAGGCGGTGCGCAGCGTGGCGAGAAAGGCGGCCGAGCCGGCGTCGCCGCGCGCGGCCTGCCGCGCGATGCCATGCACCATTCGCTCGTAGCCGCGCGCCACGAACCCCACTTCGCTCTGCCGGGCGATGTGCGTGCTCAGCGTCCGCGTGGCGGGATCGAGCGTCGGCTCGGCGACGACCAGCCGCCGCACGAGGTCCGGCCGCCTGGTCGCCAGCACGATGCTCGTCGAGCCGCCGAAGCTGTGCCCGATCAGATCGACCTGCCGGAACCCGGCCGCGTCGATCGCCCGGCCCAGCACTTCGGCCAGATCCTCGATGGCGTAGGAGAAGCCCTCCGGCCGGTCGCTGAAGCCGAAGCCGGGCAGATCGACCAACAGCGAGTGGACACCGGCCAGCGGTTGTTGCGCGACGACCGCCGGGTAGTCGGCAAACGATGACGAACCGAGCCCATGCACGTAGACCTTCGGCGTCGCCTCGCGCCCGGTGCCGGGCAGATCGAGCGCGGCGAGCATGAGTGGTGGGTTGCCATCGAGCCGGATCGGTCGCATCGAACCTCCAGAGACATCAGAGACAACAATGTAATACGGGGATCGGCGGTTAGCCGATCCCCGTATTACCTCTCCCTCATCCTCGCCGGCTGGTCGCACGACCGCTCCGGCGCTCCCTTGGAATGAACAACGGGGAGGGACGCCACTCGTCCCTCCCCGTTGGTGATGGCTAGCCGAGGCGCACCGCGCCGTACCAGCGAGACGAATAGTAGTCCGACCCGAGGTCGCTGATCTTCACGCCGGTGGTCTCGTTTTCGGCGTGGACGAACTTGCCACCGCCGATGTAGATGCCGACGTGTGAAAGCCCCGGCTCGTATGTGTTCTGGAAGAAGACCAGGTCGCCTGGCTGGAGCGCGCTGCGGCTGACCGGCGTGCCGGCGGCCACCTGCGTCCAGAGACCGGTGCCGATGTTGATGCCGAGCACGTTCTTGACGACCCAGTAGGTGAAGCCGGAGCAGTCGAACGAGGCCGGTCCGTGCGTCGCCCAGACGTAGGGATACCCGACGTACCCCATCGCGTAACTGACGAGGGAGCTGCCCGTCGCCGAGCCGCCGGAGTCGCCCGTGCTGGGAGCAGGGTCAGGATCAGCGGCCGACCCGCCACGCTTGCTCAGCGCCGCGTCCGTCTTCGCCAGGTAGTCGCCGGCCATGTACCCCTTGAGACCATCCCAGTCGACCGGGTAGTAGCCGTTTGTCGCGCCGCCGGTGATCAGCACCACCGTGCCGGCCGGAGCCGCGGTCGCGATGCCAGCGCTCAGGCTCGGCTCGTAGCGGAGGTTGAGCACGTCGGTCACCCGGGCGTGTGCGCCGTTGCCGAGGCCGCCGGTCGCGCCGGAATTGGAGCCCGAGCCACTATCGCCGGAGCTGGAGCCGGTGGCCGAGAGGTACTGCGCGGAGATGTAGCCGTTCTGGCCACCGCACACGACCGGCTGCCAGCCATTCGAGGCGCCGCCGCGGAGCGAGACCGTCTGGCCCTCGCCGACGACCATGATCGTCGCGTTGGAGGTCGAGGCGCCGGTGCGGCAGCGCACGCCGTCGCCACCCGTGCCGGTCACCTTCGCCGAGCCGGTCACCTTCGAGCCGCCGGAGGTCGACCCCGAGCTGCCGCCGTTGCTGCCCGTGCTGCCGGAGGAGCCGCCGCTGCTCTTCACCCAATCGCTGGAGACGTAGCCATTCTGCCCGCCGCAGACGACCGGCAGCCAGCCATTGGTGGCCGCGCCGCGGACCTTCAGCGTGGTGCCGTCGAAGACGACCGTGATGACGCCGTTGCTCGTGCTCGCGCCGGTGCGGCAGTTGAGTCCGTTGCCGGTGCCGGTGACCACGACGGAGCCGCTGGTCGCCGTGCCGCCCGTGTTGCCGCCGCTGCTGCCACCGTTGCTGCCGGTGGACCCGCCGCTGACGTTCGCGTACTGGGCGTAGATGTAGCCGTTCTGACCGCCGCAGACGACGGGCACCCAACCGTTGGAGGCCGCGCCGCGGGTCGTGACCCGGCTGCCATCCGCCAGGACGGTGATGACCGCGCTGCCCGTCGAGGCGCCGGTGCGGCAGCGGAGGCCATCGCCGCCGGTGCCGGTGACGGTCGCCGAGCCGGAGGCGGTCGCCGCCACGTTCGAGGTGCCGCCGCCGCTCGTGCCGGCCCGCGGCGCGGAGACGTAGTCGATGGAGACGTAGCCGTTCTGGCCGCCGCAGACGACGGGCAGCCAGCTACCACGCGGCATGCCGCGAATGACGAGGTTGGTGCCGTCGAAGACGACCGTGATGACGGCGTTATCGGTGCTTGCGCCGGTGCGGCAGTTGAGCCCGTTGCCGGTGCCCTGCACCTTGACGCTCGCGCCGGTGTCGCCCGAGCTGAAGTCGCCCTGGACGGCGCCGCCCTGCCACATGTACTGCAGGTTCGTGTAGCCGATCTGTTCGCCGCAGGCCACCGGCAGCCACCCGTTCGACGGCATGCCCATCACGGAGACCTTGGTGCCTTCGGCCAGCACGGTGATCGTCGCCGCGCCGTCGGCCGGGGAGACGCGGCAGCGGACGCCGTCGCCGTTGGTGCCCTTGACCTCGGCCGAGCCGATGGCCTGGGAGAGATCGACCGCCGGCGTCGCCTTCTCGGTCGTCATCACCTGCGTCGGGACAGTCGTCGGCGTGCTGGTGGTGTCAGCGGCCGGCGTCGAGGCCGCCGCTTCCTTCGTCGGAGCCGCAGCCGTCGCGGTCGCGTCCTGCGTCGCGGTCTTGGTCGCCGCAGCCGTTTCCGTCGCCGGTTGGGTCGCGTCAGCCGTTTGCGTGGCATCCGCCGGGCCCGTGGCCGGATCCGTCGCCGCGGCGGGCTGGGTCGCCTTGTCTGAAGACTGCGTCGCAGCCGAAGTCTGCGTCGCAGCCGGAGTGGCGTTCGCCTCGGTCGGCGCGACGGTCGCGGCCGGTGTGCCGTCGGCGGCCTCCGTGGTCGACTCGGTCGCCGGCTGGTCGCCGCTGTTCTCCGTCGCCGGGGCCGTCACTTCGACGGTCGCAGCCTGGGTTTCCGTCGTGTCCGTGGCCGCCTCGGTCTGCGTCTCGGCCGGCGCGGCGGTCGTCGCTGCTTCCGTTGCGGGAGCGTCCGTTGCGGGTGCGTCGGTGGCCGGAACATCGGTGGAGTCAGTCGGGGCCTCCGTGACAGCAACCTCCGGCGTGTTCTCGACCGGTGCCTCGGTCGGCGGGGCCGTCTGCTCGGGTGCCTGGGCCTGCTGGTCGCCGGTTTGCTGGTCGCCGTTCTGGACATCCTGGACGTCGTTCGGCGCCTCGGTGGGCGCAACCGTCTCGACCTGGGCCGGCGCCTCGGTCGGGGCGACCGTCGCAACTTCGGTCGGCGCCTCCGTTGCAACTTCGGTCGGGGCCTCGGTCTGCTGAGCCTGGGCGTTCGGGTCCGTCTGGTCCTGCGGCGCGGCATCGCCGCTCTGGTCCTGCGAGGTCACCTGGACCCAGTTGGCATCGATGAAGCCGCCGACGCCCGCGCAGTTGACCGGATACCAGGTGAGCCCCTCACTCTGGATTTGCTCGCCGGTGATCTCGACCGTGTCGCCGGGGTTGACCTGGGTGATCTCGGCGGCGCTGGCGCTCACGTCGGCCCGGCAAACGATGCCGGCATCCGGCACGCCCTGGCCTATGTTGTCGTTGACGACGCCATAGGCGATCGCCTGCTTCCAGGGGATCGTCGAGGCGGCGGGGCCGGTCACCGGCTCCTGGGGCGCTTCGGTCGCGGCCGCGGTCGGCTCGGTGTTGGCCGCCGCGTCACCCTGCGCGTTGTCATTGCCCTGGGCGCCGCCGTTGTCCGACGCGCCGGCAACAAATTCCGCGGCGACGTAGCCGGTCGTGCCGTTGACGGACACGGAATACCAGACGCTCCCGTCGGCCGCGGTCAGCGGGCCATCCAGAATTTGCAGGGGGGTTCCTTCCGGAACCGTTTGCAGCGCCGGAGCGTTCGTGCTCATGTCGCTGCGGAGTGAGACCCCGTCGCCGTTCGTGCCGGCCACCACCGCGGCGCTGCCGGGGGCGAGGCTCGTGTCGGCCAGGGTGACCGCCGGGGCCAGGAGCGAGACGAGCATCAGCCCGATCGCGGTCACAAAAAGCCCGTTGCGGGCACGCAAAAGGAGTGCAGTCAACCCCTTCCCTCCTCATAGGTTCAATCGGCTGAGCAGCCCCTCAGCCGTCCCGCACGGACCGGGAATCAGGTGCGTCGTCAGCGCGTGCCACGCGCCGTGCGTTCCGTGAAGAGTGCGGTGGCCATCCCCACCGCGCTATCCCCGGCCCTGGAGCCGAGTGGATTCGAACCAGCGGAGCCACGAACACATGCCAGACGGTCAGCGGAACATCGCCGTTGATCTTCTGCAATTCACGCGCATGCGCGCGTTACCGCGTCTGGTACGTGATCGTTATTGAGGACACCCGGTCAAGACAACGCAGCAAACCGGCGCCATCACAGAGCCATGCCTGCCAAGGGCAGGCCGAGTGGTGTCGTGTGATGATGACGCCCAGTCCAGACGCCTATCGCAGTCGCCAAGCCGAGTAGACCCTGCCCCAAAGTCCGGGCGCATTCGCCAGCCATTCGCGGTGCGCCCGAGAACGTCGAATCCCCGGGACGAGGCGACCGTAGCAAACTCACGGAGGGGTGTCAAGCGCGTACCAACGCCCGCGAACGCCGAAAATGACGCGCATTACGCGAAACTGCGCCAGAAAGTCCCAGCCCGAACGGGGGCGCCTGGATGCCCCAGCGGAGGAATGTGTCAGGAAGTCCAGAATAGGTGTCCGCTGCCTCGTGGTCGTGCAAAAAGGCCGGAGAATGGGCATGCGCCGCCAAAAGCCTCGTCGCCAACGGTGACTCGATGGCACGGCAACAGCCGGTCGGCGACATGCATTCCGGACACGTTTCATCGCCGCGCGATAGGAAGCTTGTCGGTCTGTCAAGAGACAACAGGCGGGATAGTGCATGAATGCACGGTTGCCGAAGGGGCGCGTTCAGTGGTCGGCGTGATCGGTCTGGGACTGGCCACGGCGGCGGCGGACCCGGTTGCCGAGCCCGGCCTGGGTGCTGGCCTCGGCGTCACGTCGTTGCGCGGCCGCCATGTCCAGCTCCTCCTGGATTTGCTCCAGCCGCACCCGCACCCGCTGCTCATGCAGATACCAGACGTCGCGGTGAAGCGCCGCGTCGGTCTGCCGCAGCTCTTCAAGCTGGGTGTTCAGGTCGGAGATTTGATAGGAGAGCGACCGCTGCAACTCGCTCGCCTCCTCGATCCGCTCGTTCAGCCGTTCCGCCCGCTGCTCGACCGCCTGCCGGATCTCCTCGAAGCGCGCGTCAGTTTCCTGCCGCGCGTCGTCGTGCATGTCGATGACCAGGCTGTGCCGCTCGGAATACTGGTTCTGCAGGCGGGTGAGCTCCTCGCGCAGCGTGATCTCCCCGGCCCGCAGCTCCTCGAGGCTCGGATCGACGTGCACCAGCCCGCGCCGCGTGTCTTCCAATGAGTCGTAGAGGTGGGCGAGGTCGGCGCGCAGCTCGTCGATGCGGGCGCTGTAGCTCTCGGCGATCTCCTTCACCTCGGCCGTGCGGCGCCGCGCCTCCTGATCGGTGATCTTGATCGCGTCTTCCGCCCGGATGATGTCGCGCCGCAACCCCTCGATCTCGGTCCTGAGGCCCTCGATGTCGTCCCGCAGCCCGTGGCTGACCGCGCTTGAGCGGTCGCCGAGCGCCGAGAGGTGCTCGATCATCGTCACGAGGTCGTCGAACCGCTGCTGGTACTGGCTGGTGTCGTCGACTTTCTGGCGCGAGGCCTCGATGAGCTGGTTGACATGGGCCTGGAGCGTCCGCACCGGGCGCGTCTGATCGTCCAGCCGGGCGTCGAGCTCGGCCAGCATCTGCCGGGTCCGGTTCTCGTCCAGCGCGCGGGCCTGCGCCGTCTGCCCCGCCTCCTGGCGGAGCTGCTCGACCGCGAGGCGCGTCTGCGCCGCCACGCCCTCGGTGTGCTTGGCGATCTCCTCGCCGCGCGACTGGCGACTCGTCAGCTCGCGCAGCGCGGCGCGCAGCTCGTCGACCTGGCTCTGCAACGCGGCGACCCGCGCCTCGTCCCGGCGGCGGTCGTCGTCCTGGCGATAGGTCGGAGAATTCGCGGGCGCCGCGGGCGCGGAGTTGACAGGGAGGGAGTTGCTCATCGATTCCTCGGCGTGTGCGTGATGACGGAACCACGGCAGGTGGTGTCGCGAAGCAGCCCTTGCGGGCCGATGTTCGCGTCTAGGATACGGGAGACTCGCTCCATTCGTCAGAGCCCGCGCCGGTGGGACGGGCCACGATGTTCTGGGCTGGTAAGATGCACGCATTGGCAGATCAACGGAATGCGCCAGGCGAGCCTGGCCAGCGACAGGATGCGGAGGGAGACGATGAGTCAGGAACGAGGGTCGCGACCGCAGCCGGTGCATGTGACGGTCACGGGCGCCGCCGGTCAGGTCGGCTACGCGCTGGTCTTCCGGATCGCATCCGGTCAGTTGCTCGGCTCCGACCAGCCGATCGTGCTGCGGATGCTCGACATCGAGCCGGCGCTCGGCGCGCTCGAGGGCGTGGCGATGGAGCTGCAGGACTGCGCCTTCCCCCTGCTCCAGGACCTGGTCGTGACGGCCGACGCGAACGAGGGGTTCGACAACGCCTCCTGGGCGCTGCTCGTCGGCGCGATGCCCCGCAAGGAGGGGATGGAGCGCGGCGACCTGCTCGCGGCCAACGGCGGCATCTTCGGCCCGCAGGGCCAGGCGATCGCCGCCCGCGCCGCCTCCGACGTCCGCGTGCTGGTCGTCGGCAACCCCTGCAACACCAACGCGCTCATCGCCAGCGCCAACGCGCCCGACCTGCCGCGGGACCGCTGGTTCGCCATGACCCGGCTGGACGAGAACCGGGCCAAGTACCAGCTCGCGCACAAGGCAGGCGTGCCGGTCGCCGAGGTGACGAACCTCGCGATCTGGGGCAACCACTCGGCGACCCAGTACCCGGACGCCCAGAACGCGAAGATCGGCGGCAAGCCCGCACCGGTGGTGATCGACGACGACGCCTGGCTGCGCGACGACTTTATCCCGACCGTGCAGAAGCGCGGCGCCGCGATCATCGCCGCCCGCAAGCTCTCCTCCGCCGGGTCGGCCGCCAACGCGATCGTCGACTCGGTCAATTCGATCCACCTCGGCACGCCGGCGGGTGACTGGACCTCCCTCGCCGTTGCCAGCAACGGTGAATATGGCATCCCCGAAGGGCTCTTCTTCAGCTTCCCGGTCCAGTGCCAGGACGGAAGCTGGTCGGTCGTCGAGGGCATCACCCACAACGCCGAGGGCCAGCGCCGGATCAAGGCGACGACCGACGAGCTCCTCCACGAGCGTGAGCTGGTCAAGGATCTGCTACCGTAAAGCCCCCTCCCCCCGGCCCCTCCCCCGATGCCGGGAGAGGGGAGAATGACGCTACGGTCTCGCCATAGGCCGATGATCGTGTAGGGGCCGATCTTGTATCGGCCCGGCGCTGGCAACCCGTCCCATTATGGTTGGGTGGCCGGACGGACATGCGGGTCTGCCCCTACACGGCGTTGCACATCCCGACGAACGTCTCAGGGAACGCTCCCCTCTCCCAGAATTGGGGGAGGGGCTGGGGGTGGGGGCTACTCAGCCATATCCAGTAATTCGATCGCGTCGGCGACGCAGCGGGCGAGCGCCGGCGGATCATAGCCGCCTTCGAGGACGAAGATCAGCCGGCCGTCGCACAGGTCGTCGGCCAGATCGATGACCGCCTGCGTCAGGATCCGGAATCCCTCGTCGGTCGCCTCCAGCATCGCCAGCGGGTCGTTCCGGTGCGCGTCGTAGCCGGCCGAGACGAAGATCAATTCCGGCCCGAACTCCTCCAGCGCCGGCGCGATCTGCCCGGTCATCGCCCGCAGCAGCGCGGCATCACCGGACCCGGCCTCGAGCGGGATGTTGAGCGTCGCACCCATCCCGGCGGCGCGACCCCGCTCGCTGGCGAAGCCGGTGAACGGGTAGAACGGCGCCTGATGGGTCGAGGCGTAGAAGACGGCTGGATCGTCCAGGAACGTGGCCTCGGTCCCGTTGCCGTGATGGACGTCCCAATCGACGATCGCGACCCGTTCCACGCCGCGCGCGCGGGCGTGGGCGGCGGCGATCGCGACGTTGTTCAGCAGGCAGAATCCCATGCCGCGGCCCGGCAGCGCGTGGTGACCGGGTGGCCGGCTCAGGACAAAGGCACGGATCACCCGCCCATCGAGCACCGCGTCGACCGCGGCGACGGCCGCGCCGGCCGCGGACAACGCGACCTCCAGCGAATCGGGCCGGACGATCGTATCGGGATCGAGCATGCCGCCGCCGGCCCGCGTGATCTGGCGCAGCGACGCCAGATAGCCGGGATCATGGACGCGGGTGACCATCTCGTCGGTCGCCGACTCCCAGGCGATCTCCGGCCGGCCGGTCAGCAACTCGCGGTCATGCAACTCCCGGTCGATAGCGCGGATGCGCGATGGGTTCTCCGGATGGCCGCCCGTGTCATGCCCAGTGAAGGCGAGCGAGTGACAGAGCGCGGTACGGGGTTGGGACATTTCGGCTCACCTGCCCGGCTCAGGAGCCGGTGCGGCGCAGCCGGTCGGGCGTCCGCGGACGTGTCCGGCGGCCGGCGGCAGAGCCGGTGGCCTGACTACGCGCGGCGACCGGGCGGGGCTGGCGAGATGGAGATGGAGTGGTCGACGTCCTGTCGGTCCGTTCGTCGCGGAGCGCGGTGATCGGCGTCACCTTGCGGGGCGCGGCGATCACGCTGCGCCGGCTCACCGCGACTCGTGGCGGGATCGACGTAGCGGCGCGGGTCGTTCGCCGCAGGAAGCTGGTCGGCCCCATCCAGTTATAGAGGAGGGCCCCGGCGATCGGCAGGGTGAGGATGACGATGCCCCAGACGGTCTTGTTGCCGCCGCGCACGCTCGGCCGGCGCAGGAGGTCGCGAATGGCCTGCGCGGCGAGGATATATTGCGCGGCGCCGTAGACGACAACAACGACCGCGAGCAGAAAGGTCTGGATCGACATCGCATTCCTGTCGGCGAAGGACGGTACGGGTACGTCCGGGTACGCTGTCATTCACTCCCAACGTACGCCCCCATTGTACGGCCTGGACGCAACAACATGGAACAGCGCTTCCTTAAGGGCTGCCACAGGTACAGCCTCAGCTCGCCATCCG
The DNA here is from genome assembly GCA_025928015.1 of Thermomicrobiales bacterium. GTDB lineage: Bacteria > Chloroflexota > Chloroflexia > Thermomicrobiales > UBA6265 > JAICKJ01. The sequence goes on along the minus strand of JAICKJ010000012.1, from coordinate 17,210 downwards.
ACGGTGCAGGGACGAACGGCGCGCGTCCGCGTTGCCCGGCCCTGAAGGGACCGGGCCAGGACGACAAAGCCGGCTCCAGCCGGCTGGCGACCGCGGCACATTCGTTTTTCGGTCATCGGAAAGTGGCGAATCGGCGAATCTCTGTAGGGGCGATCTCCATGTGGTCGCCTCACAACCGGCTCCCCAAGTTGAGCGCGGTCCCTTCAGGGCCGCATTTCGGGCGGCCGAACGATGGCACACTACGTCGGCGCAATGAAGTCCTGGACGATGTAGCCGGTCTTGCCGGTCTTGACGACCTTCACCGGGTACCAGCGGTAGCCGTCCGCCGTCTGCGGCGCACCGGTGACCTCCAGCTTCTCGCCCTTCGGCAATGCCACGACCACCTTGCCGTTCGTGGCCGGCGCGTCGCGCAGGTTCACCCCGTCCTCGGTCACCGTCACCGTGCCGCCGGTCTGCACGCCGAGTGGGTCGGCGCCCGCCGAATCGCCGGTAGGGACCGCGGCCGGCGCGCCGCCGCTGAGTGTCACGAACCGCTTGTCGTCGATCAGCCAGGTCGGCTGGATGCGGAGCAGCGGCGGCGGGGTTGATCCCGTCCGCAGCACGAACCAGCCCTGTCGCGTCGTCCCCGGCAGGTATTCGCCGCTGGCGTCCGGCGCGGGGGCGGTCAGGTTGATCCCGGCCAGCTCCTCGGGCGGCGGGTTGGCCGTGTCCCGGGCCGTGCCGTCCGCGTCGGCCATCATCACCGCACTCGGCGAGAAGAACGACGTGCGATCGCTCAGATTCGTCACTTCGACCTGCACGCCCAGCCAATTGTCGTCCTCCGAGCCGCCATTGTCGGAGCTCTGCAATGCCTGGAGCCGGTAATCGGACATGTTGAAGACCTGCTGGCCGCCGGCGGTGTTGAGCACGGTCACCTGCCAGTCGCCGACGCGCATCGCCTGGTTCAGCGTGGCCGGCGCATCCGGCGACGCGCCCGTCTTGTCATCCGCCGTCGCCTTGCCGCCCTTCGCGGTGAGCTTGGGCGTGCCGCTGACGGCGAAGAGCGCGTCGCCCCAGTCGCCGGTGACCGTCGTGCTGTTGTAGCGGACGACCACCCCGGCGCCATCGGCGTTGCCGGTCAGCGTCTCCAGCCCGACCCAGCCATCGGCCGTCTTGCCGGGCGCGACGGTCACCTCCAGCATCGGGTCCGGCGTCACGACGCTGGCGGCCGGGCGGAAGAGATCGCCCTCGACCCCGGCGGTGAAGTCCGCCGTCGTCAGGATCAATGGCACATCGCTCGTGTTTGTCGCGGTGATATGGACGAGCAGATAGGCGAGGCCGGGCGCGGGATCGGCATTGGCGTCGTTGGTCGCCTTGATCTTGGCCGCGGCATCGTCGCCGGTGATCGCCTCCGTCAACGTCATCTTCCATGGTCCGAGGGTGGCGGCCGTGCCCGGCGGGGTGATTGTGCTCAGTGGCGATCTGGAAGTCACGCGCTGGTCCTTTGCCTGTCAACTGCGACGCATGCAGAACGTCGTCCTCAATAATAGAAGACACGGCAAAAGAAGACCCGGCGGGTTCGCGTCATACTTCCACCTCGCCCGGCTCCTCCTCCCGCCGACGGCGGAGCAGGTCGCGCACCTGGGCGTCCGGCGTCGGCGCGAAGTCCTCGTACCAGTTACCGACCGCCTGCAGCCTCGCCGGCTCGAGCACCGCGACGATGTCATCGACGAGCGGCCAGAAGGCGTCGAGGATCTCCGGCGCGGCGAGCGGCGTGGCGAGGACGATCCGCGCCGGCCGGTCGTCGCGCACGCGGGCGATCGCCACGCGCATCGTCGCGCCCGTCGCCAGCCCGTCGTCGACGAGGATCACGACCCGGTTGGCGAGCGGGATCGGCGGCAGATCGCCGCGCAGCTCCTGCTCCTGCGCGGTCAGCCGCTGCTGCTCCCGCTCCGTCGCCTCATCGACCGCCTCCGGCGGCAGCCCGAGGTGGGCGATGAGGCGCTTGTTCAGCACCCGGACGTTGCCGCTGGCCAGCGCGCCGATCGCCAGCTCCGGCTGCCCCGGCGCGCCGAGCTTGCGCACGACCACCATCTCCAGCGGACAATCGAGCGCCTGCGCAATCTCGTACGCGACCGGGACACCGCCGCGCGGCAATCCGACGACGATCACCGCCGGGCAGCGCGTCCGCTGGTAGTCCTCCAGCCGCGTCGCGAGCCGCCGGCCCGCGTCCCGCCGGTCGGCGAACATGCTCTCGTTGCTATGCCTCCAGCGCTCAAACATCCCGCGCTCCATTGATCCCGAGATACCGTGGCCGCGCATGGCCTGTGCCATCGCCTGCGCTACCATGGACACCGGGACGTCATCGACCCGCCGCTTGCCCAGGAGCATGTCCATGAACGCGTCGTCCGCGCACCCCGCAACGGAAACCGCCGCACCGCGCTTCTCCCCGCTCGACGAGACGCTGCGCGCGGACCCGTATCGAGCGTACGCGCGCTTTCGCGCGACCGACCCGATCCACCGCGGCGCCGACATCTGGGGCGGCGACGTGCCCTGGTATCTCTTCCGCCTGGCCGACGCGCAGGCGTTCCTGCGCGACAACCGGGCCGGGCACGAATGGTGGAAGCTCGACGCGGCGCCCGGTGAGCATCCCCAACCGCCGGAAGCCCCCGCCAACACCTTCGCCGCCCTCGCGCGGGACTGGATGCTCTTCCGCGATCCGCCCGATCACACCCGGCTGCGAGCGCTTGCCAACACCGCCTTCACGCCGAAGCGGATCGCCGGTCGCCGGCCGGCGATCGCGCAGCTCGCCAGCGCATTGCTCGATGCCATCGATCCTGGCGCGCCGTTCGACCTGATCAAGCAGTTCGCCTTCCCGCTGCCGGTCCTGGTCATCGCCGACATCCTCGGCGTGCCGGAGGAGGACCGCGGCAAGTTCCGCCAGTGGTCCGCGATCCTCGCCGCGGCGATCGACCTGCCGGTCGGCGGCCTCGCCGCGCTCCAGTCCGGGCAGGACGCCATGGCCGCCGAGGTCTCCGACTATCTCCGGTCGATCATCGCCAAGCGCCGGGCCGACCCGAGGGACGATCTCATCTCGGCCATGATCGCGGCGACGAACGAGGGCGACCACTTCACCGAGCAGGAGCTGATCGCCACCATCGTCCTGCTGCTCTTCGCCGGCCACGAGACGACCGTCAACCTGATCGGCAACGGCACGCTGGCGTTGCTGCGCCACCCGGATCAGTGGCGGACGCTCGTCGCCCAGCCGGAGCTGGCCGTCAACGCGACCGAGGAGCTGCTGCGCTACGACAGCCCGGTGCAGATGACCAGCCGGCGCGTCTTCGAGGAGCTGGAGATCGGCGGCGTCAGTTTCGCGCGCGGCACCGAGGTCTTCGCCGTGCTCGGCTCGGCCAACCGCGACCAGGCCGCCTTCGATGACCCCGACCGGCTCGACATCAGGCGCGCGGTCGGCCGCATCATGACCTTCGGCCAGGGCATCCACTTCTGCCTCGGCTCGCCGCTGGCCCGGCTGGAGGGCGCGATCGCCTTCGAGACACTCACCCACCGCCTGCCCGGTCTGACCCTCGCCGGCGACCCCATCTGGCGCCCCGGCATCATCCTCCATGGCCTCCAGTCGCTGTCGGTCACGGGATGACGCGCGGAGACCTGGCCGCGATGAGGAGAACGCGCGTCCCGGGTCTGCTAGGCTAGCTCCCAGCAATCGCCGCAGGGTCAGATGCTCACGAGTGAGAGAGGGGACGCGATGGCGACAGGTCCGGCCACGCTGGAGCAAGGAGCCCGAGTAAAACCCGGCCGTGTCAGCCAGCGCAGTGTCTGGAGCCGCATGTGGGCGAACCGAGGCATGTATCTCTTCATGCTGCCCGGCGTCCTCTGGCTGATCCTCTTCGCCTACGTGCCGTTGATCGGCAACATCGTCGCCTTCCAGCACTACTCGCCCTTCATCGGCTTCCGGGCCAGCCCCTTCGTCGGGCTGGACAACTTCCGGGAGATGATCCACGACCCCGATTTCATCATGTCGCTGCGCAACACGATCGAGATCGAGTTGCTGCAGCTCATCTTCGCCTTCCCCGCGCCGCTGCTGCTCGCGCTGCTGCTCAACAGCATCATCAGCGAGCGGGTGAAGCGGGCCGTCCAGAGCATCGTCTACCTGCCGCACTTCCTCTCCTGGGTGATCGTCATCGCCATGTGGCAGCAGGTCTTCGGCGGCGCCGGGTTCCTCAACGGCTTGCTCGTCAATCAGGGCTTCCACACCATCGACATCATGAGCAACCCGTCCATCTTCAAGGGGCTCGTGGTGACGCAGACGATCTGGAAGGACATCGGCTGGGGCACGATCATCTTCCTCGCCGCGCTGACCAACATCGATCTCCAGCTCTACGAGGCCGCCGTGATCGACGGTGCCGGCGGCTGGCGCCGGCTGATCGACGTCACGCTGCCCGGCATCCGGGGCATCGTCATCCTGCTCCTCATCCTCCGCCTGGGCACCGCGCTCTCGGTCGGCTTCGAGCAGTACTTCCTGCAACAGGATGCCGTCGGCGCCCAGGCCGCGCAGGTGCTCGACACGTTCATTTACTTCCGCGGCATCCAGAGCGGCGACTTCAGCTTCGCCACCGCGGTCGGCCTGGTTCGGGGCGTCGTGGGGGCGATGCTCATCTTCGGCGCGAACTGGGTCGCGAACCGCTTCGGCGAGGAAGGGCTTTTCTGATGGTGACGACCGACGCTACCCCCGCCACGCCGGACACCGCCGGCCTCGGCAACGAGACGCTCGCCCTGCCCAACCGCCGGCGGCGGCAGCGCGGCCCGGACCGTCCACCCTGGATGGAGCAGCCGAACCCGTTCATGACGGCGCTGAAGGCGATCGTCCTGATCCTGATCGTCATCATCATGCTCTTCCCGATGATCAACGTCTTCGCGACCAGCTTCTCGTCCTATCGCGACGTGCTCTCGGGCGATTTCATCCTCTTCCCGCGCCACCCGACGCTGGAGGCGTATCAGGCGATCTTCAAAGGCGGCATCGTCGTCCGGGCGCTCCAGGTCAGCGCCGGGCTGACCATCTTCGGCACCTTCTTCCAGATGCTCTTCACGACGACGCTCGCCTTCGGACTCTCCCGGCGCGGCGTGCCGGGCACGCGATTTGTCCTGCTCCTGATCTTTGGCTCGATGCTCTTCCCGCCGGGCATGATCCCGATGTACCTGCTGGTCAAGGAGCTCGGCATGATCAACACCTTTCCGTCGTTGGTCGCGCCGGGACTGATCAGCGCCTTCAACCTGATCATCGTCCGCCAGTTCTTCATGAACATCCCCCAGGAGCTGATCGACTCGGCCCGGATCGACGGCGCCAACGAGTGGCACCTCTTCTGGAACATCGTGATGCCGCTCTCGAAGGCGGTGCTGGCGGTGGTCGCGCTCTTCTACGCGGTCGGCATCTGGAACGCCTGGTTCAACGCCGTCCTCTACATCAACGACACGACCAAGTGGCCGATCCAGCTCGTCCTGCGTCAATACGTGTTGCAGGGCAGCGCGCTGACCAACGCCTCGGCGCTCACCTCCAACCAGCCGCCGCCGCCGGCGGCGACCACCCAGATGGCGATCGTCGTCGTCGCGACCGTCCCGATCCTGATCGTCTACCCGTTCCTGCAGAAGTACTTCACCAAGGGCGTCCTGACCGGCGCCATCAAGGGCTGACCTCGCCGTCATGGTGAATGTCCCATCATGGGGAGCGTCCCGTCATGGTGAGCGGAGTCGAGCCATCTCCCGCCGTCGCGGCGTCCTCGTTGCGGACCACACCCGTCCGCCTTTGCCACTCCCGCTGCCCGTCATGCTGACCAACGGGAAGCATCCCCCGGCGCAGCCGGCCCGCCCCAGCGGACAACGCCCTGCCGGGGAGATCCTTCGACACGCTCAGGATGACGACCAAGGAAAAGCGCTTCGCGCGGGGATGCTTCGGGCTTCGCCGCTCAGCATGACGGATTTTCCACCGCCTCCGTCATGATCTGCTCTGCATGACGGCGAGGCGAATGGCCACCGAGGAGCGCTGACCTTTGCACGACCAAACCGACAACACCATCCCGACCGACCAGCCCTGGTTCGCCGTTCGCCGCGTGGAGCCGGACACCTTCATTATTGAAGAGCCCCATCACGACGAACGGGTGAAGTGCTACCTGATCGAAGGGCGGAACCGCGCGTTGCTGCTCGACACCGGCATGGGCGTTGGCGACCTGCGGCGGCTCGTCGATGGACTCACCGACCGGCCGGTCTTCGTCGTCAACAGCCACGCCCACTGGGATCATATCGGCGGCGACCGCCAGTTCGACGAGATCTGGATTCACTCCGCCGAGGCGGAGGATGTGGCGCGCGGCGTGCCGAACGAGCCGTTGCGCCGCGCCTTCGCGCCGGAGCATCTCGCCGGTTCGCTGCCTGACGGCTTCGATCCCCGCACCGCGACCTTCCCGCCGGTCCGGCCGACCGGGCTCGTCACCGACGGCCAGCGGTTCGATCTCGGGGGCCGCGTCCTGGAGACGCTGCACTGCCCCGGCCACTCGCCCGGCGGCATCGTCCTGCTCGACGCCGCCAATGGCATGCTCTTCAGCACCGACGTCGCCTACGCCGGCGCCCTCTACGTCTACCGCCCGGCGGATTTGCCCGTCTACGAGCGGTCGCTGGCGCGCCTCGCGGCCCTGCCGGACCTCCGCGCCGTCTACCCGTCGCACAACGCCAGCCCGATCGACCCCGCCCTGCTGTCCGCGATGCGTGACGGCGTGGCGGCGATCATCGCCGGCCGGGCGCCGTCCAGCCGGGAGGACGACATGGTCCGCTACGATTTCAATGGCTTCGCCGTGCAGGTCTGGGGCACGTCGGCCGGTTGAGACGATGGCTGTCCAGCGCTTGCCTTTGGGTTGGCGCGGGTGTATAGACCGGAAATGCGTTCCGGGGTCTCGGCTGGGTCCACATCATCTCGTTCGAGAGGGTCCCTTCAGCACCGTAGGGAGGAATCATGCGACCTCGTGTCCTTTCCCTCGTCGCGCTCCTCGTGGGACTGCTCCTGACCGCCGCCCTCCTCGTCGTGCCGCTGCGTGAGGCCACGGCCGCCCAGGCCACGCCAACGATGGCGACTTCGCCGCTCGTCGGCGCCTGGGAGCTGCAGACGCAAGCGGGGAACCCGTCCAATCCGCCCTCGGTCGCCGTCTTCCATCCCGACGGCACCTACTACGAGTCCGATGCCGATGGCAGCGACGGCGCCGGCACCTGGCAGATGACTGGCCCGAACACCGCGATCCTGACGATCATCTTCCACGGCACGGACGAGAAGGGGAACTACGTCGCGCAGATCAAGGTCCGCGCCACCGTCACGCTCGACGCCAGCGGCAACAGCTTCACCGCGCCGTACACGCTCGAATTCACCAGTCCGGACGGCAAAAGCACCGGGCAGCTCGGCCCGGTGACCGCCACCGGCACCCGCATCATGGCCGAGGCGCCCGGCACCCCGGTCGGCCCCGTTCCGCCGAACGGCGTGCCGATCCCCGGCGCGACGCCGGCCAGCTAGGTACCATCCCCGAGCCCCGGAACGCTCGTTGAGCCCTTCTCAGGAGTTCTGTACCTCGACGCCGCCGATCAGCCGCCAGATGCGGAGCCGGAGCACCGGCGCGGCCGGGTCGCTCGGTTGCCGGGTCTTGATCTCGCGCCCGCCGAGCAGACTCATTCCCTCGACCTCGACCCGGACGTTGGCGGGCGCCGTGACGTCCGCGCCGCCGAGGAGCGAGATGCTCGTCACCGTCACCTCATCGGCCGCGAACTCGGCGTCGGTCAGATCGAGATCCACCCCGCCGATCAGGGAGAAGATGTCGATGTCGTGATCCAGCCGGATGCGTCCGCGTTGCTTCCAGCCACCGATCGGCAGGATGCGCGTTTCCGGCGACTGGCCACTGGCGGCCTGACCTCCGGCCCGGCTCCCGCTGGGCGTTGCGGAGGGCGCCGGCAGATCGGCGACCAGCGCCTGCAACTCACCGCGGGTCTGCGCCTGCCGCGTTTTCGCGATCCGGTCGGTGAACTCGTCCAGCGTCAACCGGCCCTCGTCGTGCGCCGTCTTCAGCCGGTCAACCGTCACCGCGCGCTCGCTATCCGAGGCCCGGATCGCGTCGTCGCCCGCCGTGCCGGCCCGATTCCCCGCTGCCTGCTGGTCGCTCATGCTGCGTCTCCCTGGATCATATGATTGCGCGTCCGGAGGCCATCGTACACCCGAGCGAGGTGGACCGCACTACGACCCAACCGGTGCGGGCTCCAGCGCGAAGACCCGCGCGACTCGCTCAAGCGACGCCAGCCGCTGCTCGTGCCCATAGACCATCGTCAGCACCATCACCTCGTCGGCCCGCGTCGCCTCCGCCAGCCGCTCGATGCCGGCCATGACCGTCTCCGGCCCGCCGACGATCACGCGGCGGCGAGCGTCGGCCAGGATCGCCTGCTCGGCCGGGGTGAACTGGTGGGCGCGGGCTTCCTCCGGGCTGACGACCGGCTGCGGATTGCCGGTGCGGAGCCGCACGAAGGAGACATCGAGTGACGACGCCAGGTAGCGCGCGTGCTCGTCGTCCTCGCCACAGACGACCGAGACGGCGAGGATCGCGTGCGGCGCGGGGAAGCGGGCCGAGGGCATGAACTGCTGCCGGTAGGCGAGCATCGCCGGCACCGCCGCGTCGAGATTGATGTGCGCGGCGAAGGCGAAGCCGAGCCCGACTCGCGCGGCCAGCGCCGAGCTGAACCCGCTGGAGCCGAGCAGCCAGATTGGCGGCAGCGGCGCGTCGTTCGGCGTCACGGAGATGGAGGCGAAGGGGTGCCCGGCCGGAAAGGCGTGATCCTCGTAGGCGAGCAGCTCCGCGAGCTGTTCCGGGAAATCCTCGGCGGCGAGCGCCTCCGCCGAGCGGCGCAACGCGAGCGCGGCGATCTGGGTGGTGCCAGGCGCGCGGCCGATGCCGAGATCGATGCGTCCCGGCGCGAAGGCGGCGAGCGTCTTGAACCGTTCCGCCACGGCCAGCGGCGCGTGGTTCGGCAGCATCACCCCACCCGAGCCGACCCGGATGCGCGTGGTCGCCGCGCTGGCCCGGGAGATGAGCAGATCGGGGCAGGAGCTGGCGATGCTCGGCGTGCTGTGGTGCTCGGCGTACCAGACCCGCCGATACCCCAGCCCTTCGACTGCCTGCGCCGTCTCCACAGCGTTGTGCAGCGCGTGCGACGCCGTCGATCCGGCATCGACGAGCGCGAGATCGAGTAAAGAGATCGGGAGGGGAGAAGACATTCGAACGTATCCCTAGCGAGGCGTGTGAAACATACGGTCAGATGGGGCCACGACGGCCAACCGCCTGTCATTATCCGGTCCACGCCGGTCGCGGCAAAGAGGTAGCCCTTGCGAGGGTCGGCGCGCGTCGTGCGATGACGGTCCGAGCGAGCGGGGGGAGGCCCCGCGTTCTGTATCAAGGGAGGGTTGACCGATGCGACGTGGCGGATTCGCGAAGTGGCTCGAACGCCTCTGGCTCGCACAGGCGATCTACTACCTGGTCAGCGGCATCTGGCCACTCGTTGGCATCCGTTCCTTCCAGGCGGTGACCGGTCCGAAAGCCGACCTGTGGCTGGTCAAGACGGTCGGCGCGCTGATCACGGTCGTCGGGGCCGGTCTGGCGCTCGCCGGCGTTCGCCGGCGAGTCACGCCGGAGGTCGCGCTCATCGCCGGCGGCTCCGGCGTCGCGCTGGCAACCGTCGACGTCGTGTATGTGACGCGCCGCCGCATCTCGCCCGTCTATCTGCTCGATGCGCTGGCGGAGCTGGTCATCGTCGGTGGCTGGATCCTCGCGCTGCGCCGCGATCTGATCGTCCGGCGCTGACTCGGGCGGCCCCGTCTTCCTGCTGCATGATCCTCACCGCGCGGGCAACGTGCTCCGGCGCAGGCGGCCCAGGTAGGCGAGAAGCGTCTGGAGCCACGATGAAGCCCTCTGCTGCGAAGAATAAGCACATGGGGACTTCCAGGTTGTCTCTGCGTGCATCGACGAACCAGCCAAATCTGCGGGAGCCAGATTAGGCGCGGTCGGGCAACAATCGGTGGACCGTCCGGGACGGTCGGGGGAGAAGTAGAGAGCGGCTTCCTGGTCGCAGTGACGTGTTGACTATTCTGACATTCTAGCTGATACAATACCAAAGAGAGAACAAATTGTCAGATCGTGACGTCGCGGCGAGAGAACACGACATGACCCCACACATCCTCGATACCATCGCATCGGACATCCTGGGCGAGCGGCTGATGGAGGCGCGGCGGGCGCGTGGACTCACCCAGCAGATGGTCGCCGGCGAGTTGGGTGTCGCACGGACAACGATCACGGCGATAGAGAAGGGGGCGCGGCGGCCGCGAGCGGCCGAGCTCGTCGCCCTTGCCCGGCTCTACGGCCGGCAGGTGGGCGATCTCGTGCAACCCGCGCGATCATCGCGCGAACCCGGTTTTGCCGCCCAGCTCCAACCCGCGAGCGGCGCGCGAGCCGTAGCCGATGCCGCTGATATTCAGCGGTTCGAGGACTTCTGTCGTTGGTACGTCGAGCTGGAGGAGATGCTCGGCGCGCCGCTGCCGCGCCGTTATCCCGATCCGTACGACATCTCCGACACCAATCCGGAGCGCGCGGCCGAAGAGGTCGCGGAGAGCGAGCACAACCGCCTCGGCCTTGGCGATGGACCCATTGGCGACCTCCAGGGCATTTTGGAGACGGACGTCGGCCTGCGCATCTTCGCCCTGCCGCTGGCGAATTCCAGGGTCGCCGGGATGTTCCTCTTCTCGGAAGATTACGGGGGGTGCGTCGCCGTCAATGCCAATCACCCGGAGGAGCGGCGCCGCTGGTCGATGGCACACGAGTATGCGCACTTCCTCACGACCAGATTTCGCGCCGAGATCACTGTGTTGGAAGGCTACCGTCGTGTACCGGAGAGCCAACGGTTCGCGGATGCCTTCGCCCGCCACTTCCTCGTGCCGGGTGCGGGTCTGATCCGGCGATTCCAGGCGGTGCGCAGGACCAAGAATGCGCCGCTGACGCCCGCTGACATCCTGACGCTCAGCGCGCTCTATCGCGTCTCGTTGCAGGCGATGATATGGCGGCTCGAAGAGCTTAAGATGCTGCCGGCCGGTACTTGGGAACGCCTGCAGGCCCGCGGATTCAAACCAGCGGAGGCGCAGCGGATCGTCGGCATCCCACGGGCCGAATGCGGCCTCACGCTGCTGCCACGACGGTACGAGATGCTGGCGGCGCAAGCCTACGAGCGCGGATTGCTGACCAAGGGCCAGCTCGCCCAGCGCCTGGCGACCGATCGGGTTGATGCCCAGCGGCGGGTGCGCGACCTGTCGGAGGAGCGCGAGCTGTCTCCAGATGGCAAGTGGCGTCAGGTGCCGTTCGATTTGAACGCCGCCCTCGTCGGCACCTCGTAAGCGGCGCGATGGGGACCGCTACCCGGAGTCCAATCACGCTCCTTGACGCCTGCGCGCTGCTCAGTCTCTTCGCCACTGGTCGCATGCAGGAAATCGTTCGCGCGGTCAGTGGACCTGTGGCGGTGGTGGATACGGTTGCCGTGGAGGCGCTCTTCGTCCGCAAGACGACCGAGGGCGTTTGGGAAGAGGTGCCGGTTGATCTCACGCCGCTCAATCGCGGGGGCGTGCTCTCCACACTTCACGCTGAGACCGAGGACGAGTTGCTGACGTTCATCGACCTCGCGGTCGATCTGGACGACGGCGAGGCGATGACCGGCGCGCTGGCGATCCACCGCGGTTGCGCCGTTGTGACCGACGACCGGAAGGCCGAGCGCATTCTCGCCGGTCGTGTCCCGCTCCGGTCAACTCTCGACCTCGTTAAGAGCTGGGCAGATGGCGAAGGCTTGCCGGATGCGACGCTGCGGCCACTGCTGCTCGCGATTGACGAGCGCGGCTACACGCCACCGCGCTCCCATCCGCTCCGCGCCTGGTGGGAGCGGATCATGTCGGGCGGCTGATCTTCGTCGGTATCACCGCTGGCTGCCTGATCGATGACGGCCGACAGGCGGTCGAGGTGCTCCGGCAGGCGAACCAGGTAGGCAAGAAGCGTCTGGAGCCACTGGGCGGCGCGGGCGCTGAGGTCGGGCGGCATCGTCGCGAATTCGGCCCAGTCGTCGCTGGCCGCCCAGGCGAGTGTCTGGACGACGCGGTGAATGGCGGTGTTCGGCTCGGCCGGACCGTGACCATAGCCGGCGAAGAACGCTGGCGGCACGCCAATTCCGTTGAAAAGGGACGCATGCTTCTCGAGCAGCGCGACCTCCATCGCCGGGTCGCCGACGCGTGGGTAATCCCAGTCGATCAGCATCGCCTGCGGCGTCGCCTTATCGCCATCGACGAAGATGTTCCACATGTTGATGTCACCGTGTCCGAGCGTCGTCCGCGCTTCGCGTAGCGGCCGCGCCGCGCGAGCGACGAGCGCGTGCAACGCCGGCAGATGCTGCTCCGCCTCCGGCAGGCGCGCCCGCACGCCCGGCATCGCCTGATCGATCTGCGCGTGCATTGCCGCCACCGGATCGACCGGGCGCAGAATCAGCCGGTCTGGCAGCACCTCGCCGGTCAGCCTGGGTGGGAATGTCACCGCGCGGACGCATCCGTAGGCGCGGCCGACCGCGCGCCAGTGCGCATCGGTGCAGCGGCCGGACTCGATCAGGTCGCCGAGCAACGCGCCGGGGACGAAGGCGTGCAATGAACCAGCCCGGTTCCCGGCCAGAAACGCCGGCGCGGGCACGCCATGATCAGCCAGGAACCGCGCCCGGGCGTGTTCCGGCTCCCGCGGTTCTCGCCAGCGACGCAGCACCACATCTCGTCCGTCCGCCAGCCTCGCGCGGTAGACCGCGCTGTCGAAACCGCGCCCGGTCAATGGTGTGACAGCGATGGCCGTGGGCAGATTGGCGTCCGCGAGGAGGGTTCCCAGGAGTTCGCGGTCGCTCGCATTCATGACGGAGATGCTGAAATCTGTTGAGCGCTTGTGCCAACTCGGGAAGGTTCGCCGGTGTGGCAGGCGTTCGCTGCGCTCACAAAGAGATTTCCTTCGGCAAGCTCAGGACAGGCTCTCGATTCGCTCGGAATGGCGCCTTTAGATGATTGGGAAGAGGAAAACGGGATGGCTGGCAGCATGCACATCACTGCCAGCCGGCTTCAGCCGGCTTTGTGGGTTGAGCGCGAGGATTGATCCCCGCGTGGCGCGGCGCGACTGTCTCGGTCCAGACCAGCTCGCTACGCCGTCGCGCCGACCGGCTCCGGCATGGCCGCCGGCACTGGCAGGCCGCGACCGACGGCCTGGGCGACGGCCGCGATGCGCGGCGTCAACGCGCGGAACTCGTCGAAAGTCAGCGATTGGGCGCCGTCGGAGAGCGCGGTGTCCGGGTTCGGGTGGACCTCCATGATCAACCCGTCGGCGCCGGCGGCGATGCCCGCCAGCGCGAGCGCGCCAACGAAGGCCCGCTTGCCCGCCGCGTGGCTCGGGTCGACGAAGACCGGCAGGTGCGACTGGCTCTGCACGACCGGCACGGCGCTGACGTCGAGCGTGTTGCGGGTCATTGTCTCGAAGGTGCGGATGCCGCGCTCGCAGAGGATGACGCGTGACTCGCCCTGCGCCATCACGTACTCGGCCGCCAGCAGCCACTCCTCGATCAGCATCGAGAGGCCGCGCTTCAGCATCACCGGCTTGCCGGCCTTGCCGACCTCCTCCAGCAGCAGGTAGTTCTGGCAGTTGCGGGCGCCGATCTGGAAGATGTCGGTGTACGTGCCGACCAGCTCGACGTCGCTCGGTGTCATCACCTCGGTGATGATGCCCAGCCCGGTCTTCTCGCGGGCGGTCGCCAGGATCTCCAGCCCGCGCTCGCCGAGCCCCCGGAACTCGTAGGGCGACGTGCGCGGCTTGTAGGCTCCCCCGCGCAGCAGCGTCGCGCCGGCCGCCTTGACCGCCTTCGCCGTCGCGACCGTCTGCTCCTCGCTCTCGACCGAGCAGGGGCCGGCGATGACGACGACGTCCTCGCCGCCGATCGTCACGCCCCTGACGTCGAAGACCGTCTTCTGCGGGTGGAAATCCCACCCGGCGAGCTTGAACTTCTTGGTGATGCGCACGACCCGCTCGACGCCCGGGAAGACCTCGAACATCTCGTCCAGCGTCGGCGGCAAGGGCAGGCCGACGATGCCGACGATGGTCCGCTCCTCGCCGTCGATCAGGTGGGCGCTCAGCCCGAGCTCCTCGACGCGCTGGACGACGGTATTGATGTTCTCGCGGGGCGTGCCCGGCTGCATGATGACGATCACCGGTGGTCTCCTTGCGGCTGGAAGCGGGTTGGCGGGTTGAATAATGGATGTGGCGTCGCGGGCATGGCGGCTCAGGCCGGCTGGCTGGCGCCGGCGCGGGCGACCTCCGGCTCGGTGATCGCCGCGGAGGTGTCGATCGCCGCCACCGGCTCACCGGTCAGCGCCGCCAGCTCATCGTCCGAGATGCCCCACTCGGGCCGGAGCTGACGCGCGCCCTTCAGATAGACGTGCCGCATCTCGCTGGCCGATTTGGTCGTGTTGACGTGGACCAGCACGCGGACGGCCCTGGTGAGCGCGCCGGGCACGGACATCTCGTGGGAGCAGATCATCGGCACCTCGGTCCAGCCGAAGTGGCGGGCGCCGAGGGCGGGAAAGGTCGCGGTCAGGTCCGGGGTGGTGGTAAAGATCGCGCTGGCGATGTCCTCGGTGGTGATGCCGTTGAGCCGGATCAGCGCGGTGACCAGCTCCTGTGTCGCTTCGAGGATGTCCTCAGCGGTGTTCTCGGCCGCGGTCGTCGCGCCGCGAATCCCGCGGCAGACGAGCGGTCCCGTCCCGTGTGCGTTCCCTGTCATCCGTGATCCGTCTCCGTTCCAGACCGGCGCATTGCCACGCGGCATGCCGCGCCACCGGCGATTGTTGGTGGCGACCCCGCGAGCGGTGTTCTCTATTGTCCACTACAGGCGTCTTTGCCCGGTCGCGCGGCATTGCTTCGCTCATGATACACGGCCGACCGCGCCGATTGGCAGCCGATGCAGTGGGCCGGGGGCACCGGCGCAACTACCCCCGACAATGGATGACGGTAATCATATGCGTTATAGAACCATATACCCAGCGCGCCTGGACCGGGCGATGGCCAAAACAGGCCGGCGGGCGGGCGTTTCGGGGCTTGACCGGTCGGCAACCATGTCATAAGATGATAGTAATACGTGAACGGATCGCAGGGGCCATAGTTCGCGCGTCGGCGAGTGGGAGCACTGGGACACCCCGGGTCATCTCGCTCTTTGGCACGTGACGTGCGAAAACCCCCTTAGCCGCCATATCGTCATCATTTCGTCTTATGGTGGCATCGCCGTTACGCGTCGGGGCGAGTTGGGACCATGCATCGCCTGAGGATCAGCACAATCCGCGGACTCGTGATCGCGGTGGCTTTCTTCGCGGCCATCGCCTTTCCCGTGTCCGGCGCGCTGGCCGCGGGTGACGGGCTCATCTCCAATCTGCTCGGCACGAACGGCTCCGGGACGGCCGACGCGCCAACGCCGGAGGCTGCGCCAGTTCAGCAGGAACCGGTCGCCAGCGATCCCGCTCCGGCTCCCGACGCCGCGGCGGCGCCCGCCCCTGAACCAGAGCAGCAGCAAGCGGCGCCCGCCGCAGCCGCGCCGGCCGAAACAACGGATGCGCCAGCACCCCCGAGCGATGCGCCGGCTGTCACCGATACCGTGGACGCCGTCGCCGCTCCGGTGACGCAATCCGAGCCGGTCCAGCAGGTCGAACAAGCCGTTCCCGTGCAATCCGAGCCGGCCGCGCCGGATCAGTCCGAGCCGGCGTCGCAACCTGCCGCGCCTGAGACGGTCACATCCGCACCGGTCACATCCGCGCCCGCTGCGGTGGCGCCCGCACCGGTTACCAACGGCAACGAAGTGTCCGCGACGACCAGCGAGCCGGCTGACGCGCCGGTCCAGACCACGGTTCCGGCCCCGGCCGGAAACGACAACGTCGTCACCAATCTGATCGGCGGAACGCTGCTGACGCCGGCTGCGGGGATCGTCAGTTCCGCCGCGCCGGTGCA
Organism: Thermomicrobiales bacterium; assembly: GCA_025928015.1. Lineage (GTDB taxonomy): Bacteria > Chloroflexota > Chloroflexia > Thermomicrobiales > UBA6265 > JAICKJ01. Next base: position 1,101 of record JAICKJ010000012.1, on the reverse strand, counting down.
GGCGGTCGTCCAGCCGGTCGCCACCCAGGTCGCCAGCGCTGCGGCGCCGGTAACGAACACGGGCGCCACCGTTGCAGCGCCCGTCACGAGCGGCGCGGCGACCGTCGTCGCACCGATCCCCGGCGTGGTCGCCACCGTTGAAGCGCCGGTGGCGACAGTCACGAATGACACGCTTGGCCCGCTGGCCCAGCCCATCTCTGCCATCGTCTCCTCCGTCGCGAGCCCGGTCGCCGGGATCGTGCCGCCAGTTGTCGCGCCGGCCGCGACCGCCGTGACGCCGGTCATCGATCCGGTCGTCATCGCCGCCGCGCCGGTGTTGCTGCCCGCCGCGGAGACGGTCGACACCGTTACCGCGCCGGTGGGCACGGTGGTTGCCGGAGTCGTCCAGCCGGTGACGCACTCGATCCAGCCGGTCGTGAGCACGGTGATCGAACCGGTGAACGAGGTCATCGCGCCACTCGCTCCCATCACCGACCAGGTCCTTGCGCCGGTCATCGAAACCACTGGCGCCGTCGTTGCGCCCGTCCTCAACGATGTGGTCGCGCCCGCGATCGCCCCGGTGCATGGGACGGTCGACACGGTCCTGGCGCCTGTCAAGCCGGTCACGGACCCGATCCTCACCCCGATCGGTAGCGTGGTCGATACCGTCGTCAATGACGCGGTCATCGGCAACGTGGTCGTGCCGGTCGTCCGCCCGGTCGGCCAGGACGTGCTCGCCCCGGTCGCCGGCGGCGCCATCCACGACGTCGTGCAGCCGCCGCTCGACCAGGTCGTCGACAAGGTCGTGGTCCCGACCGTCGAGATCGACGTGCCGCTGATGCCGATCGTGGTTCCGCCGGTCATCGACCTGCCGGAGCTGCCGGACCATCCGGTTCCGCCCATCGATGCGCCGCAGACGCCGGATCACCCGACGACTCCGGTCGAGAATCCGGGCGGCCCGACGGCCCCACACCAGCCATCGCAGCCCGTCGATCCGGTCGTCCCGGTCACGCCGCACCAGCCGGCCGATCCCGGTCTGCCGACGACGAGCCATCCGGTCGTCCCGAACCTGCCTGAGGCGCGGCCGCACCAGCCAGTGACGATCCGTGAGCAGTCGCCGGT
>JAICKJ010000224.1 GCA_025928015.1 Thermomicrobiales bacterium | reverse complement strand
GTCCGGCGCGGCGCAGAACCTGATCTCCGCCGGCGCCTTCGACGGCTTCGGCATGCGTCGCCGCGAGCTGCTCTGGCAGCTCGGCCTCTTCATCCCCGCTCGCGGATTCGGGCAAAGCCGGCGCAAGCGGACGGAATTGGGCAAGCAAATCCCGCTCGCCCTGCCGACGAGCCAGGACCACGTCGAGCTGCCGCGCACCAGCTCGTGGGAGCAGATGGCCGACGAGTACCGCGTCCTCGGCCTCTCGCCCCGGTTCCACCCACTCGGGTTGATGCGACCACGCCTGCCGAAGACGCTCATCTCCAGTCGAGATCTGGAGCGCCTGCCGCACGGACGGCTGATCCGCATCCCCGGCCTGATCGTCTGTCGTCAGCGGCCGGCGACGGCCAAGGGGATCACGTTCCTGCTGCTGGAGGACGAGTTCGGGCTGGCCAACATCATCGTCTACCCGTCGCTCTACGAGGAGCAGCGGATGCATGTCCGCTCGACGCCGCTGCTGATCGTCGAGGGCCGGCTGCAGAAGCTGAACAACAACATCAACATCCTCGCCAGCCGGCTCTATCCGCTGGAGGACGCGTCGTTCAGCTATCCCCATGGGAACCACGACCAGAAGGAAGACCCGGTCAGCGAGGAGGTCGATCCGCGCACGATCCAGCTCGTCCACCTCGACCGCTCGACGCCCGGCCCGGCGCGCCGCGAGGACATCCGCGCCCTCCAGCCCACCGCCCACAACTACCGTTGACCGGCACGGCCGGCTCGTTCACGTGCGCTGAAGTATCAGCGATTCCCGCCCAACAACATACCAGCCGGCGCCGATCTCGATCGCCGCCCCACTTCGGCCATCGAGCGCGTCCAGCACCGCCTCGACCCGGTCAGCGGTCAATTCGACCTGCGGGCAGACCTCCGCGAGCCATCGGATCACCACCCGTCGTTGCAACGCGACTGGGACCGCCCGCAATGCGTCGCGCCGCAACTCTTCTCCGTCCCGTACGTTTGCCAGCGCCTCGTCCGCCAGGGATGCCAGCAGATCGTCGTCATCGGCGGCGAGTGCTCCGAACCGCGCCAGCCCGGCGGTCGCGCCCGGCATCGCGGACTCCAGCATGGGCAGCACATCGTGCCGCACCGCATTGCGCCGGAAGCGGCGATCATCGTTGCTGCTGTCGGTCACAAACGGCAGCCTCAGCAGTTCGACCACACGTTGAATCTCGGCATAAGGCTCTCGCAGCAGCGGCCGCCAAAGGGTGAGCGGGACCGGCGACGACTCATCGGTCCACCAGGGCACCTCGATGGAGCTGACCTCCCGCATCCCGGCCGCGCCGCGCAGCCCGGCACCCCGCGCCAGATGCATCAGCACGGTCTCCGCCTGGTCGCGCTCATGGTGGCCCAAGGCAAGCACCGTCGCCCCAATCCCCTTCGCCGCGTGTGCCAGCAACAGGTACCGTTCCCGGCGCGCCGCCTCTTCCAGGCCCAGGCCACGATGACGCTTGAGTCGCTCTTGCGCGATCTCCGAGATCACGATCGGCACACCGAGCGCTTCCGCGACTCGGTGGGCCATCGCGACCTCATCATCGGCTTCAGGACGCAATCCGTGATTGACGTGGACCGCGACAAGAACATCGACTTCGCCGGTCCGCTCCAGCGCCGCGAGCACGGCCAGCAACACCAGCGAATCGGCGCCGGCCGAATAGCCAGCCACGATCCGCACCGGCGCGGCGCGCAGCACGTCACGAAGCCGAGCGCGGACTCGCTGAACGATGCCCAACTCCCGGAGGAGCATATTCCACCCACCGAGAGGATCAGACGAGGGTTTCATCGCAATGCGGGGTGAGAGAGGATGGTGCCGACGGGTGGACTCGAACCACCGGCCAAGGGCTTATGAGTCCCTTGCTCTGCCTCTGAGCTACGTCGGCCCGGCAACGGCAAAATCCTACCAAAGCGACCCGCTGAGGTCAAATCCCGGTCCACCCCGCCAACCTCCCGGAATGCTAGACTCGAAGTGTAGAACAACCGCTCTGCTTACCAGCGGCAACCCCGGCAGGAACCACACGCGATGCGCCATGACTGAACAGGCAACCGAACTGCTCATCGGCCTCAATCAGGCCCAGCAAGACGCCGTCACGACGACCGAGGGTCCGGTCCTCGTCGTCGCCGGACCCGGCTCCGGCAAGACCCGCGTGCTCACCCACCGCATCGCCTACCTGATCCGCGAGCAGGGCGTCAGCCCCGACCAAATCCTCGCCGTCACCTTCACCAACAAGGCCGCGCGGGAGATGCGCGACCGCGTCGACAACCTCGTGCCCCACAGCGCCGCCAATGGCCTCGTGATGGGCACCTTCCACTCCCTCGGCGTCCGCATCCTGCGGCAGAACCCCGGCCTCGTCTCCGAGCACCTCAACCTGCTGCCCAACTTCGTCATCTACGACAGCGGCGACCAGCAGGAGCTGGTCAAGCGCGCGATCATCGCCGCCAACCTCGATCCGAAGCAGCTCCAGCCGCGCCGTATGCAGGCGCGCATATCGGCCGCGAAGAGCGTCCTGCAAACGCCGGACGAGTTCGCCTCGACCGTCGAGACCTACGACGACGAGCTGGTCCTGCGCATCTACCGCGAATACGAGCGCGGCCTGCGCAACGCGAACGCGGTTGACTTCGATGATCTGCTCGGCCTGCCGATCCGGCTCTTCGACATGGTGCCCACGCTGCTCGAGCGCTACCAGCAACGCTTCCGCTACATCATGGTCGATGAGTACCAGGACACGAACCGCGTCCAGTACGTCATCGTCAGCGCCCTCGCCGCCTATTATCGCAACCTCTTCGTCGTCGGCGATCCCGACCAGTCGATCTACGCCTGGCGTCACGCCGACATCCGCAACATCCTCGACTTCGAGAAGGACTATCCGGACGCAAAGCAAATCCACCTGGAGCTGAACTACCGCTCGACGAAACGGATCGTCCAGGCGGCCGACCGGGTCATCCGCGAGAACGAGCAGCGAATCGAACGGACGATCCGGACCGAGAACGAGGAAGGCGAGCTGATCTCGCTGCGCGAGCTGCCCGACCAGAACGCCGAGGCGAGCTTCATCGTCAACGAGATCCGACGGCTGATGACCAGCCAGGGCTATCGCGGCGACGACATCGCGATCATGTATCGCACGACCGCCCAGAGCCGCGTGCTGGAGGAGTCGTTCCGGGTCAGCGACGTCCCCTACCGGATCGTCGGCGGCCTGCGCTTCTACGAACGTAAGGAGGTCAAGGATCTGCTGGCGGTCCTGCGGCTGCTCCATAACTCATACGACCGCATGGCCTTCGAGCGGGTGATCGACAACCTGCCGCTCGGCCACGGCTTCGGGCCGAAGGCGATGGAGGCCGTGCAGGATTGGGCCCAGGAGCAGCACTCGACGGCCATCGACGCCTGCATCGCCACCGTTCCATCGATCAACGCCGATCCGGATCAATCCAAGCCGTCGCTCTCTGCCCCGGCGCGACGCGCCGCCGAAAAGATCGGCGCTGTCTTCGCCCGGCTCCGCGTTAGCGCCGAAACATCGACGCTCGCCGAGCTGTTCGACGACATCATCGAACAGACGGGCTACCGCGATCTCTTCGCCGATGGGACCGAAGAAGACCTGCAGCGCTGGGCGAACATCCAGGAGCTGCGCTCCGACCTGGAGCAGTACGACTTCATGGAGCCCGGCAAAGCGCTGGGAGCCTGGTTGGAGCAGGTCGCGCTTGTTGCGGACGTCGACAACATGGCCGAGGACGCGCGCGGCCAGGTCACACTCATCACCCTGCACTCGGCCAAGGGACTGGAGTTCCCCGTCGTCTTCATCGCTGGCGTCGAGGACGGCCTGCTGCCGATCAGCCGCGCGGTCGAGGCGGAGCCGTTCGACCCCGCGCCGATGGAGGAAGAGCGCCGGCTCTTCTACGTCGGCATCACCCGGGCCAAAAAGCTCCTCTACCTGACCTTCGCCGGCAACCGGCTCAGCTACGGCCGCTACCAGATGGGAGTCCGCTCGCGCTTCCTGGAGAGCATCCCCGCCGACGCCGTGCGCAGCGTGACGCGGCATGGCTTCCGGGGCGGCGGGGCGGACCGCATGGCCGGCAAGAAATCGGGCTCGCTGGCGTCGCGGGTCACCGGCGACTGGATCGCCTCGTCGGAGCGGGTCGTCACCGTGCCGCCACCGCCGTCGCTTCCATTGCCGGACTATGCGGTGGGCCAGCATGTCTTCCACCCCAAGTTCGGTGAAGGCACGATCGATGAGGTCATCGCCCGCAACGACGATCAGGAGCTGGCGGTCACGTTCACCCGACACGGCAAGAAACGCCTGATGGCCAGCCTCGCCCGGCTCGACGTATTGGGCGAGTCCTGAACCAGCGCCAAGGTTTTCTGTCGATGCCCACGATTCGCGACCGGCTCGAAGCACGCGAAGATCATTGGCTCGCGCCACTGGCGGCCCGCAGCGAAGAGGCAGTGCGCGCCGTGAGCGAGGAGCCATCCTCGGTGCGGACCGAGTTCCAGCGCGACCGTGATCGCGTTCTGCACACCAAGTCTTTCCGCCGCCTCATGCACAAGACGCAGGTCTTCATCGCGCCGCGCGGCGATCACTTCCGCACGCGGTTGACCCACACCCTGGAAGTGACGCAGATCGCGCGCACGATCGGCCGGGCGCTGGACCTGAACGAGGACCTGATCGAGGCGATCGGCCTCGGCCACGATCTCGGGCATCCGCCCTTCGGCCACGCCGGCGAGGTCGCGTTGGCCGAGGTCTTTCCCGGCTTCCGGCACAATGAGCAGAGTCTGCGCGTCGCCGAGAAGCTGGAGAAGGACGGTCGGGGGCTCAACCTGACCGCGCCGGTGCTCGATGGTATCCTGCGACACTCGAAGCCAAAGGGAAGCATGACCGGAAACATGGCCGGCGAGCCATCGACGCTGGAAGGAAAGGTCGTGAAGATCGCGGACAGCATCGCCTACATCAACCACGACCTCGATGACGCCCTCCGTGCCGGCGTCCTCACCCAATCCGACGTGCCCGCCGATCTCCTCGACGCGCTCGGCCATTCGCACGCGCAACGGATCGATACGCTGGTCACCGATATCATCGCCAGCTCACAGGTAACAACGGCGCCGGGTACGATCGCGCTCTCATCGGAAATTGGTCCAGCGGCAAACGACCTCCGCTCGTTTCTCTACGAGCGTGTCTATGAGCCGCTCAACGAGACGCCGGAAACGCACCAGGCACAAGAGGCGGTCAAGCTCCTCTTCCGCTTCTTCGCTTCCTCGCCGGATCGCGTGCCGCCTGAATTACAGGAGGCGCGGCCCGATGACTCGCCGGAACGGCGCGCGGCGGATATCGTGGCCTCGATGACCGATCGCTACGCGCTGAATCTGGTCGCAACGATCGCGGATGAGGACGAGTTCCGCGAAGTGATCGCGATGACGGCCATGGTGGGAGACTGAGATGGCGCGTGATGCGGTGTCGGAGGTGCGCGACCGGATCGGCATCGTCGATCTCGTCCAGCCCTATGTGCCCAGCCTCAAACGGGCCGGCCGCAGCTACAAGGGGCTCTGTCCTTTCCATCAAGAGAAGACGCCGTCGTTCGTCGTCTTCCCGGATTCCGAGAATTTCCATTGCTTCGGCTGCGGCAAGGGCGGCGACATCTTCACCTTCTACATGCTCGCCGAGCATGTCGAGTTCCGCGAGGCACTGCGGGAGCTGGCCCAGCGCGCCGGTATCGAGCTGGAATCGATGCCCGCCACGGCGCCGAAGCACGACGAACACCGACTCAAGCTGATCGAGCTCAATGGGCAGGCGCAGACCTTCTTCGCCCACGTCCTGACGAAGTCGAGGGCCGGCGAGGTCGCGCGGCAGGAGCTGACCCGGCGCGGCGTCTCCGACGAGATGATCCAGCGCTTTGGGCTCGGCTACGCGCCGTCCGGCTGGGACAATCTCGCTCGCTACTTCAGTGACAAGCAAATCGATCTCGCCCAGGCGCACGAGGCCGGTCTGCTGCAGGAGCGCGACAACGGCGGCTATTACGACCGATTCCGCGAGCGGCTCATGTTCCCGATCCACGACCGCGACGGCAACACCGTCGGCTTCGGTGGCCGGGTCATCGGCGACGGCGTACCGAAGTACCTCAACACGCCGCAGACACCGGTCTTCGACAAGAGCTCGCTCGTCTTCGCCTACGATCTCGCCCGCGACGCGATCCGCAACGCCGACGAGGTCGTCATCGTGGAAGGCTACATGGACGTCATCGCCGCCCATCAATTTGGCTACGAGAACGTCGTCGCGGCGATGGGCACCGCGATCACCGAGCCGCAGGTGAGCCTGCTCAAGCGGGCGAGCAAGCGGCTCGTCCTCGCGCTCGACGCCGACGCCGCCGGCCAGATGGCGACGCTGCGCAGCCTCGACACGCTCCGGGAGACGCTCGACGCCGACGAGGTGCCGGTGCCCGACGCGTTCGGCATGGTCCGGTTCGAGCGGAAGCTGAGCGCGGAGATTGCGATCGTCACATTGCCCGAGGGCAAGGATCCGGACGAGCTGATCCGCAAATCGCCCGAGCGGTGGCCGGAGATCGTCAAGAGCGCCCGGCCAGTGCTCGACTTCACGATCGACGTGCTGACGCGAGACATCGACCGCAGCGACGCGCGGGCCAAATCGGCCGCGGTGCAACGCATCGCACCGCTCTTCCAGCAGATCCCGGATCGCATCGTCCAGGGCCACTACATCAACCAGCTCGCGAAGCGGCTCGATCTCGACGAGCGGCTCGTGCTCTCCGAGATCCGCCGAGCCCGACTGAAGACGACGCCTAAAGGCCCCGCCTCGCAGCAACCGGTCAAACCGGCGCGCCAATCGACCGAGGACCATCTCTTCGCGCTGCTGCTCCGCCACCGCGACCTGACGCACGAGGTTGCCATGCGCGTGCCC
>JAICKJ010000375.1 GCA_025928015.1 Thermomicrobiales bacterium | reverse complement strand
CGCCGGCATCTCCATCGACAACGCCGGCTATCAGCTCATCGTCGGGCTGCGCTACGACCTCACCCGCACCATCACCGTCGGCGCCAGCGCCGAGTACAGCCCGTGGATCTCGATCGACACCGGACGCACGACCCGCGGCACCACGAACGCGTACGCCGTCGGCATCTACCGCTGGGACGTGCGCGACTATCTCGAGCTCCGCCTGACCCTGGCCGCCGGCGTGAGCGTGCTGGACTTCGACACCTGGGCGGCGCAGAGCGGCTCTGTCGGGCCGTACTTCGCGATCTCACCGCTGGGGGTCGGCATCCGGATGGGCGGTCACCTGCGGCTCCTCGTCGATCCCGGGGAGATCGCCGTGGAGATCCCGCAGACGACCGGCATCCCCTTCATCTATCGCGAGCACCGCTTCACCGTCGCGGTCCAGGCGAACCTCTGACATGCGCGCCGGCACCGTGCGAGCGGGCGTGATCGCCCTGGCGGTGGCGCTGCCTCTCCACGCCGCGCGCGCGGCCGAGCCCGAGACCCCGCCGCAGAATGCCGCGGGGAAGACCACCAACAAGGAGGGCGTGCCGATCGATCAGCTCACCCCCGTCCCCACGCAGACCGAGTCACCGAAGCCCGCGCGCCCCGCCTACCAACTCTACTTCGAAGTCGATGGACCGCTGCTCACCATCTCCGCGGTGTTCGCCATCGGCCGCTCCATCCGGGGGGGGCTCGCGCCGGCCTTCTGCGCGCCGGTCAAGGGCAGCGTCATGGAGCAGAGCACGGAGTGCGATCCCGCGACGTTGAACTGGCTCGATCGCCAGGTGGCCGGGCGCTATCACCCGGGCTGGTCGACCTGGTCCGACATCGGTGTTTACAGCCTCGAAGCCCTGGCGGCGGCCGGGATCGTGATCGACGAGGGCGTTCGCGCCGGTCTGAACGATCTGGTGGTCGTCGCCGAGGCGACCCTCACGTCGAATGCCGCCGCGGGCATCTCGACCGCCTCGACGGGACGCCCTCGGCCGTACATGTACGGCACCGAAGCACCGCTCGCCGTGCGTGAAAGCGGCGACGGGGGCCTCTCCTACTTCAGCAGCCACACCGCGACGGCGTTCGGCCTCATGACCAGCACCTTCGTCACGTTGCATCGCCTGCACCCCGACGATCGGTGGCCCTGGTTCGTCCTGGCCGGGGGCAGCGTCGCGGCCGGCTTCGTAGGCGCGACCCGGATCCTCGCCGGCCAACACTTCCCCACGGATGTCCTGGCCGGCGCAGCGGTGGGCGTCGCGTTCGGGCTGCTCGTGCCTGCCCTGCACAGGGCGCCCGCGCGGCTCGAGGTCGCGCCGCTGGCCATGACCGCGGGCGGCGGCCTCTCGATCTCCGGCGCGCTCCCGTAACCGGTCGTGTGACTCTGCCCAATCACCCCGCGCCTACGATCAGGACTTCGACGGCGCTCTCAGTCTGCGCCGGCGAGTGAGTCAGGTCGACGCCAGCGTCCATAGCAGCACGAAGAACGTCAGGCACTGCAGCGCGGCGCGGGCGGCGTGCCATCGCGCGAATGTGTCCAGCATCTGCTCCAGGACGCCAGCGTCGTCAGGCGCGCGACCGATGTCGAGCATGATCGGCGCCGCCTTCGCCGTGGCGATGAAGTGGAGCACGCTCGCAAGAGACGCGACCGAGAGCGGCAGCGTCGCGCTCGCCGACGATGTGCCGACGTAGGTGGCCAGCGTCGCCGCGAAGGTGAGAACAGCGGCGCCGATCGCGACCGCGGGATAGACCACCCTCCCGTTTCCGAGATCCGCTCCGCGCGCGAACGCCGCGTATGCGACCGAGCCAATCCGGCGCCGAGCTGGAAGTTTAACGAGCGCCACTTCCAGACTGAGCCCCGCCAAGAGCCCGTTGGCGGCTGCCGCCAGGACCGTCAGCGAGCCAGGAAGAGTCATGGGGCCTCCTTTTGCGAGGCTCGCGGGATCGAGCGCCGCCTCCTTTGGGGCGGGGCGCCGACGAACAGGGCGGTGATCTGACGTTTGAGCTCCGTTCGCAGCCCCGGTGACTCGGCGCCCACCAACTTCGAGGTCAGCGGGTAAGCGATGAAATAGAACTGCATCGCTCCGACCAGGAGCAGAGCCGACATTCGCGGATCCAGCTCCGCTTCAGGCGTCCCCTTGCGCGCATTGCGAAACCGTTCCGCGACCACGCCGATCACCCTCTCGATTGGGGGGATCAGCTTCGGCAGCAGGCGGCTTCCGTGCTGGATGATCTCTCGGTGCGCGATCCGAAGAAACTCCGCGTCTTCCGCGAAGTGGTCGACGGCTTGAGCGATGAATGCAGCAAGCTGCTCTGCGGCGGTCCCGGAGCCTTGGAGCGCCGCGGCCAAACGCGGCCCTTCGCCGCGCATTTCAGACTCCAAGACAGCGACCAGCAGGCCCTCCTTCGAACCGAAGTAGTGGTTGATGAGGGCAAGGTTGCAGCCCGCCTCAGCCGCGATCTGACGGGTCGACGT
>JAICKJ010000236.1 GCA_025928015.1 Thermomicrobiales bacterium | reverse complement strand
GCCAACGAGGAGAACGCCACGCGGAATGCGGGCGCCCAGGGCGGCGAACTTGTCCGGGTATTTCAGGAATTCGACGACCTCGGCCAGCTCCTCCTTCGCCTCCTCGACGCCGGCAACGTCAGTGAAGGTCACCGTCGGCCGGTTGCCGGTGAAGAGCCGGGCGCGGCTCTTGCCGAAGGACATCGCCTGATTGTTGCTGCCCTGCGCCTGACGCAGCATCAGGATCAGGATGCCGACGAGGAAGAGCGTCGGCAGCAGGAAGGAGAGCGCGCCGACGACCATGCCCCACTTCGAGGCCGCCTGGACCTCGATCGGCACGGCGTTGGCCTTGATGCCCGACGCCTGCAACACATCGATGATGTTGGTGTCGGGTGGCAGGCGGGAAGTGGCATCGCTGAGCCCACTCTCGCTCGTGTAGTTGACGGTCACCGTGCTGCTACCTTCCTTGGTAACGAGCTTGGCGACGTGACCGTCCTTGATGTCGGCGACGACCTGGGTGTTGAAGTCCACCGTCCGAAGACTGCGGTCGGCGTTGACGTAGGTGAACCAGAGGGCGGCAACGGCAATGATCAGGATCAACCAGACCACTCCGCTCCGGAGCCACTTGCGGTCAGTCATGCGGGGATCCTCCGAGGATCTCTGTGCCCGGCCGACGCATCGTTATGTCGCCGGGCGAGGGTTCTCGCTATCAGTATAGCAAGGCGCATGCACGTATTACGTCGTGTGGATGGCGGCGGAGTCGAGCACCGCGACATAGGGAAGATTGCGATACAAGCCAGCGTAGTCCAGCCCGTAACCGACGACGAATTCGTCAGGGATGTGAAAGCCGATGCGGTCCACCTGCACGTCGATCGCGTCGGGCTTGTCCTTCTTCAGGAGCGCGACCACGCGCAGGTCACGCGGGTTGCGCCGGTTCAGCACGTCGAGCAGATATTGTAGCGTCAAGCCGCTGTCGACGATGTCCTCGACGACGATGACCCGCCGTCCTTCGATCTCCTCGTCCAGGTCCTTGAGGATGCGGACGACGCCGGAGGATTTGGTGGCCGCGCCATAGCTGGAGACGGCCATGAAGTCGATCTCCAGCGGGATCGTCATGGTCTGCATCAGGTCGGCGAGGAAATTGACGGCGCCGCGCAGGACGCCAACGAGCAACGGCCGGTCGTCCGCGTAGTCGCGGTCGAGCTCGGCCGCGATCGTCCGCACCTCGTGCTGGATCTCGTCCGGCGAGATGAGAATCCGGGCGACGCCGCCGGCGCGCGCCTCGGTCAGCAAGACCTCTCCGTCAGCCGTCATCCTCTCCGCGTGCGCCTGGCTGCCTTCCCGCACCATGGTGATATGTCCGCTCCTGTCCATCTCGCTGTGCACAACGCGCGGGTCCGGTCTCCGGTTCCGGGGCGGCGCGCTCGCGGCTGCGCGCCGCGCTTGCCACCGGGCCGAGACACGCTAAGTGTACGGTGAACGGCGCTCCCCTGCCGCTTGCAGGATTAGAACATATGTTCTAATCTGAGTGCAGTTCACGGCGCTCAGACAGCCCTTCTCCATCGCCTGTCCCCGCCTGAGTCGCCACCGGCGCACCGGTTCGTGATCGCCTGGAGGCTCGCCATGTCCGTCGCCTGTTTGCGCGTCCCTCATTTCGCCATCCGCGTCGCCCTGCTCGACCAACCCGAGCTGGATGGCGCCCCGCTCGTCCTCAGCAATCCCCAGAGCGGCCGCGCGGTCGTCATCGACGCCACACCGGAGGCGCGTGCGCAGGGGCTGCGTCCCGGGCTCAGCCTGCGCGAGGCGACCGCGCTCTGCCCGGAGGCCGTCGTGGTGCTGCCCAACCCGGCTCGCGCATCGACACTCCAGTGCGAAATCCTCGACCGGCTGGAGGGATTCAGCCCGCTCGTCGAGGCCGACGCCAGCGAGGCGGGCTGCTGGTACATCGACCTTCGCGGACTGGAACGGCACTATGGCACGCCCATGCAGGCGGCGCGGCGGCTGGTCCAGCTCGTGCCGCCCATCCTGCGACCGCGCGCCGGCGTCGCGCCCGGCAAGTTCGCGTCCCGGCTGGCCGCCGGCGGCGCTCCGCCCGGTGGGGTCCGGGTCATCGCCCCAGCCGAGGTGAGCGCGGCGCTGGCGGCCGCGCCGGTCACCTGGCTGCCGCTGCCGGCGGAGACCATCCACCAGCTCCAGCGGCTGGGATTGGAGACGCTCGGCGATCTGGCCGCGCTGCCCGGCGCGAAGGTCGCCGCCCGCTTCGGTCCCGCCGGCCGGCACGCCTGGGAGCTCGCCTGCGGACACGACACCAGCCGCATCGCGCCGCACATCCGGCCGGAGACGGTCGTCGAGTCCATCGCTCTGCCCGCGTCGGCGACCAGCCGCGAGATGATCCTCATCGGCCTCCGGCAACTGGTCACCCGCGCCTTCAGCCGCCCGGCCCTGCGTCACCGCCATGTCCGCCAGATCACCCTGCGGCTCCTGCTCGAACGGGGGCGCTCGTGGGAACGGCCCCTCGTGCTGAAAGAGCCGTGCGGCGCTCAACGGCTGATCGCCGCGCTCGATCTGCGCTTGCAGGCATTGGAGGTGCCCGGCGCGGTCGAGGAGATGACGATCGAGCTGAGCGGGCTGGTCAACGAGAACGCTCGCCAGGAGTCGCTTCCCGCCCTGCGTCCACGCCGGGCGCCGCCACTGATCGCCGCGGTCCGCCAGCTCAAGCAGCGCTACGGGATGTCACCCGTCTATCACATCGTGGAGATCGAGCCATGGTCCAGAATTCCGGAACGCCGGCACGCGCTCCTCACCTACGATCCCTGAACCAGCCACGCGCCTTGCGGGTGGTGATCGATCACGGGGTGCCGGTCGTCCTCATCGAGGGGGTGCGGCAACTAGCCGTCGTGGAGATCCAGGATATCTGGACGATCGAGGACGAATGGTGGCGGCAGCCGATCAACCGCCGCTACTTCTGCCTCCTGCTCGACGGCGGCATCATCCGCACCGTCTTCCACGACCGCACGACCGACACCTGGTACGCGCAGGGGTATTAGCGGCCGTTTGGACGCCCCCTGAATGAATTCAGGGGCCCAACCGACGAAACCTCTTCGAGGTTGAGACCGACTCCCAAAATCGAGATGGGAGAGAAAAACGCTTGGCATAGCGCCCGGCTCTCTGCCCGGCCGGAGACGAAACACAGGATCTGGGGTGACGCAACAACGCGAGGCCCTGTGTGTGTACTACGCGAGCCAGAAATTCATCGTGCTCAGTCTCGGAGAGACTTCGTACGTTGAGCGCCTGATTTCAATCTGGCGTCTCGCCGGCAAAGACTCAACGGCTCAGCGCACTCATCCACCGATGGTCATGTGGGGATGTCATCGGTGGGGACAACAGAACGCATCGGGCACACCGTCTCAATGTGCCCACGTCTCCGCGCATCCCCGGATCGGTGGGATCGACGGCATGTATGCCGAGCTGCATCTGCACACCGCCTTCTCCTTCCTCGACGGGGCCTCCCTGCCGGAGGAGATGGTCGCGCGCGCGGCGGAGCTCGGCTACACATCGCTCGCCATCACCGACCACGACGGCGTCTACGGCGCGCTGGAGTTTGCCCAGCTCGCCCACGCCGCCGGCATCACCCCGATTACCGGCGCCGAGATCACCCTCGCCGATGGCTCGCACCTCACCCTCCTCGCCGAGTCGGCCGAGGGCTACGCCAACCTCTGCCGCCTGTTGACGCACTTTCATCACGGCCTGCCGGTGAACGGCCCTCACCTCCAATGCCACAACCGTGACCATGTAGGGGCGGACCTTGCCCCGCGTTTCGGCGAAGAACTCCCCTCTCCCAGGATTGGGAGAGGGGTTGGGGGTGAGGGCGTTTCCGGCCCACACCTCGGCGACTATGCCCCTGGCCTCATCCTGCTCACCGGCTGCCGGCAGGGGCAGCTGGCGCAACTGGTCGATGCGGACCGGCTCGACGAGGCGCGGGCGCTGCTCGACCAGTACGTCGCCTGGTTCGGACAGGATCAGGTCGTCATCGAATTGCAGCATCATTATGTCCACGGCGACACGCGGCGGATCGAACGGCTCGTCCGCCTCGCCGAGGAGCGCGGGCTGCGCTACGCCGCGACCGGAGACGTCCACTACCACCGGCGCGACCGTCACCGCCTGCAGGATGTCCTCGTCGCGATCAAGCACCGCACGACGCTCGACGGCTGCCACCGCGAGCGCCGGCCCAACAGCGAGTTCTACCTCCGCTCCCCGGAGGCGATGACCCGCATCTTCGCTCGCTATCCGGAGGCGATCCGCACGACCGGGTTGATCGCCGCGCGCTGCGCCAGCTTCGACATCACCCGCGATCTCCACTACGCCTTTCCCGACTACGACACGGGCACCGGTGAGTCGCCCGACGAAACGCTGGCGCGCATCTGCTGGGAGGCGTTCGAGGGCCGCTACGACGCGAAGGACGACGAGGCACGGTCGCGCGTGGCCGAGGAGCTCCGCCTGATCGCTCACCACCGCCTGGCGGGTTTCTTCCTCATCTATCGCGACCTGCTGGAGCTGGCGCGGGAGGTCGCCGCCGAGCTACGCGGCACGAGCGAAACGGCCTCCCGCCGCTTCCTGCCGCCCGGCCGCGGCCGCGGCTCCTCGGTCAGCTCGGTCGTCTGCTACCTGATCGGCCTCTCGCCGGTCGATCCACTCAAGCACGACCTCTACGTCGGCCGCTTCCTGAACGACGAGCTGCCGTCGATCCCCGACATCGACCTCGACTTCCCGCGCGAGATCCGCGAAAAGCTGATCGAGCGCGTCTACGATGCCTACGGTCCGAGCCAGGCGGCGCTCGTCTGCGCCTTCTCGACCTACAAGCTGCGTAGCGCCGTCCGCGATGTCGGCAAGGCGCTCGGACTGCCGCTGCCCGACCTCGACCGCATCGCCAAGCTGAGCGAGCCGCGCTCGGCCGCCGATCTGGCGCAGGAGCTCGACCGCATCCCGGAATACCGGGCACGCAAGCATGTCCCGCCCTGGAGCCACCTGATCGAGCTGGCCCAGCAGCTTGCGCACTTCCCCCGGCACATCACCCAGCACGTCGGCGGCATGATCGTCTCCGCCTCGGCACTGACCGACCTGGTGCCGGTCCAGCCGGCGGCGATGGCCGGCCGCTACATCTGTCAGTGGGACAAGGACTCCTGCGAGGACGCCCACTTCATCAAGATCGACTTCCTCGCGCTCGGCATGCTCTCGCTCATCGAGGAATGCCTCGATCTCATCGACACCCGCGGCGGCCCGCCGCTCGATTTGAGCCGGATCGATTTCAACGACCCGGCCGTCTACGAGATGATCCAGGCCGGCGACACCATTGGCGTCTTCCAGATCGAGAGCCGGGCGCAAATCCAGATGCTGCGCCGCACCAAACCGAGCACGCTGGCGGATATCGTCGTCCAGGTCGCGATCGTCCGCCCCGGCCCGATCGTCGGCGGCGCGGTCACGCCCTACGTCGCCCGGCGTGAGCAGCCGGACTACGTGCCGGAATACGATCACCCCTGCCTCGAACCGATCCTCGCCGAGACGCTCGGCGTCATCCTCTATCAGGAGCAGGTGATCCAGGTCGCCCAGGCGATGGGCGGCTTCAGCGCCGGACAGGCCGACCAGCTCCGCCGGGCGATGACCCGCAAGCGCTCGCAGGAGGCGATGGAGCGGATGCGCAGCCAGTTCATTGACGGCGCGATATCGCTGCATGGAATCACAGAAGAGGAGGCGCAGGCGATCTTCGACAAACTCGCCGGCTTTGCTCAGTACGGCTTCCCGAAGAGCCACGCCGCCGCCTTCGGCCTGCTCGCCTACCAGTCCTGCTGGCTGCGCCACTACTACCCGGCCGAGTTCCTCTGCGCGCTGCTCAACAACCAGCCGATGGGCTTCTACGCCCCGCACGTGCTGATCAACGACGCCAAGCGCCACGGGCTGCGCGTCCACCGGCCGGATATCAATCTCAGCGAGGCCGCCTGCACCGTCGAGGGCGACCGCACGGTCCGCATTGGTCTCTCGTTCGTCAAGGGGCTCAGCGACGACGTCGCCCGGGCGATCGTCCAGGAGCGGCGCGTGCGCGGCCCCTTCCGCTCGCTGGCCGACACGGTCCGGCGCGTCTCGATGCCGTCCGGCGCGGCGCAGAACCTGATCTCCGCCGGCGCCTTCGACGGCTTCGGCATGCGTCGCCGCGAGCTGCTCTGGCAGCTCGGCCTCTTCATCCCCGCCCGCGGATTCGGGCAAAGCCGACGCAAGCGGACGGAATTGGGCAAGCAAATCCCGCTCGCCCTGCCGACCAGCCAGGACCACGTCGAGCTGCCGCGCACCAACTCGTGGGAACAGATGGCCGACGAGTACCGCGTCCTCGGCCTCTCGCCCCGCTTCCATCCGCTCGGACTGATGCGTCCTCGCTTGCCGAAGACGCTCACCTC
>JAICKJ010000287.1 GCA_025928015.1 Thermomicrobiales bacterium | reverse complement strand
CGTGCCTCATGCGCCGGCGCTGACTGCAGCGACTGGGGCGCCTGCGTGCTGCTGCTCGCGGGCACGATGATGTTGTCGCCGGCATCCTGTTGGGTCGGTGGCTCGATCATCGGCTGGGTCGGTGGCATCGTGGGCACAGGCGTCTCGGTCGGCACCGGGGTCTCCGTCGGTGAGGGTATCTCGGTCGGCGTCGGGCTCGGCGCTTGCGGCGTCTGGGTAGGATCGAGCGGCAGAATGACCGGTTGGGTCTCCGTGGGAGCCGGTGGCGCGATGATCTCCGTGGTGGCGGTCGGCGTCTCAGCGGGCCGCTGCGTCGCGGTCGCGTCAATAACTGCCGGGAGCCGGCCGTTGCCGTCGCCGGACGTCCCGAATGGGGTGCCATGGATGAGATACCACCCCGCACCGGCGAGGAGCGCAATCAGCACGAACGCGACCAGCGCGGCCGGCACGAACGAACGACGGCGAGGTGACGCGGCCGGTGCCACCGGTTGCGATACTGGCGCCGCGGCAAACGGTCTGGAACGGGTCGGCAGTGCCTGCGGAGCCCGAGTTTGCGTGGCGACCGGAGCCGCGAGCCGCTGGGTGCGTGCGGCCGCTCTATCACGTAATGGGCTCGCGAGCGCCTGGTTCATGGCGTTCGCTGACCGAAAGCGGTCGCCCGGCGCCTTCGCCATTGCCTGCAGCACCACGTCATCGAGCGCCGGTGATATCCCCGCGCCCGGAGCGACCTGCGACGGCGGCATGGCCGGCTGCCGAATGTGCGCCAGCATGATCGCCATTGGCGACGGGCCGGAAAAGGGCAATCGACCGGTCAGCAGCTCGTAAAGCACAACGCCGGCGGCGTAGATGTCCGTCGCTTCGCTGATCTGGCCGCCTTCGGCCTGCTCGGGCGCCATGTAAGCGGCGGTACCAATCGCCATGCCGGTCGACGTCAACCCTTCTCCGGTATCAACATGCGCCACGCCAAAGTCAGTCACCCGAGCGATGCCATCATCGCCAATCAACACATTCTGTGGCTTGATGTCGCGGTGGATGATACCGGCGCGATGAATGGCGCCGAGGCCGTCGAGGATCTGTTGCTCCATCGCCACGGCGCGATCCGGCGCCAGCCGGCCTTCACGTTCGATGCGGTGCTTCAAATCCTCGCCGTCGATGAACTGCATGACGATGTAGAGCTGGCCGTCCTCCTGCCCGACGTCGTAGATGTCGACCACATTTGGATGCGAGATCGACGCGGCGAGCTGGGCCTCGCGCTCGAAACGTTGCGCATAGCCGGGTTCGGCGGCAAGCGCGGGACGCAGGAGCTTGACGGCGACGATGCGGCCGAGTCGGGTATCCCGCGCCCGCCAGGTCAGCGCGGAGGCGCCGGCTCCCACCTGCTCCAGGAGCTCATACCGACCAGCGATCATCCTGCCGGCCGGCACGGATGGCCGCGCCCTGGACACTCGGGTGCGCTGTTCGCTCGTCTTCGCTCGGTCCCGGTTCGTCATGCCTCTGGTCAATGTCCTCCATCGCGCGGCAAGCCCGGGTCGCCATGGCGACCCGGGCAATCAGTCTACTCCGTGTGACCGATCCGCTCGGCTAGTTCGGACTCGAATGGATGAGCTCGACGATCCGCTTGAGCTGATCGGGATCGGTTTGCGGCAGGATGCCGTGACCGAGGTTGAAGATATGCCCGGGTCGGCCACCGGCGCGGCGCAGAACATCCATCGTCTCGGCGGCCACAACCTCCGGCGGCGCCAGCAGGGTGGTCGGATCGAGGTTTCCCTGGATGCCGCGGTCGCCGATCTGCCCCCAGGCGACGTCGAGCGGCACGCGCCAGTCGACGCTCACCATCGATGGATTCGCCGATGCGATCAGCGGCAGGAGGTGCCCGGTGCCGGTGCTGAAGTGGATCGTCGGCGCCAGTCCACCGAGCGCGGCGAAGATGCGCTTCGTGTACGGAAGCACGCACCGTTCATACTGGGACGGGCTCAGCAATCCGAGCCAGGAATCGAAGAGCTGCACGACATCCGCGCCCGCCTCGATCTGCCCGCGCAGGTAACGGATCGTCACCTCGGTCAGCACGTCCATCAGCCGGTCCCAGTTCTCGGGCTGGCCGAGCATCAGCGCCTTCGTGAGCGGATATTCGCGCGTCGGCCGCCCCTCGACGAGATAGCAGGCCAGCGTGAACGGAGCGCCGGCGAAGCCGAGCAGCGCCGCGCGGTCGCCAAGCTCGTGTCGCAACAAACGAACCGCATCGAGGACGTAGGGCGTCGCTTCTTCGACCGACAGCACACGCAACCGCTCGACCGCCTCCAGGGACCGCACCGGACGGTCGATCACCGGTCCGACGCCGGGCT
Source organism: Thermomicrobiales bacterium (assembly GCA_025928015.1). Classification (GTDB taxonomy): domain Bacteria; phylum Chloroflexota; class Chloroflexia; order Thermomicrobiales; family UBA6265; genus JAICKJ01. The sequence continues at coordinate 2,436 of JAICKJ010000287.1, read as the reverse complement.
GGATCCTGAACGGCACGCCCATCCCGCTCAGGGGCAGCATGATGTCCGCGAAGAGCACGGCGCCGTCGACGCCGAGTCGCTCGACCGGCATCAGCGTGGCTTCGACGGCCAACTCGGGTGTGGTCGCCATCTCCATGAAGTCGTGCGTCTGGCGCAGCGCCCGGTACTCCGGCAGGCAGCGACCCGCCTGGCGCATGAACCAGACGGGCGTCACGTCGACCGGCCTCCGGTTGGCGGCGGCGAGCAGCCGCGCTCGGCCCGTCATCTTTGCAATCTGCGCGTTCGTTGCAGGGAACGCCTGTGCCGGAGTCATGCGGGCACCGTCAGCGCGGCGCCGGTCAGCATCTCCAGCATCTCGCGAGCGCTGACGCTCTTGCAGACGAAGATCGGCACGTCGGTCAGCGTGTAGGCGCTGGAGACGGACGGGCGCAACTCCTGGACGAGATCGAGGAACTCGCCCGGATCGTCCCCCTCGAAGGAGAGGACGAACTCCTGGTCATCGAGGCCGAACGAGTAGGTGGTGTTCAGCTTGATCGACGGGTAGGTCCGGCCCGTTGCTATGTGCTCGTTCATCGCCTGCTGCCGCTCCTCGGCCGAGAGCCCGTACCACTCCCGAACCTTGGTCAGCGGGTAGACGAAGAGGTACCTGTGCGCGCCCGGCGCGATGGTCAGCCGAGTGAACTTGTCCTGACCCGGCCCGGAGTACTTCTCGACGTAGACCGAATGCTTGGTCATCGACAGGTAGGAGAACGGCGTCGCCAGCCAGCCGGCCATCGTCGTGCCCATCAGCTCGCTGGCCATCGCCTGGATGTCGTCCAGCTCGTAGCTGACCTGCCAGACCATGAAATCGACGTCGCCGCGCGTGCCCATCGTCGAGTAGCAGCGGACGAGATTCCGCTCGGCCCATCGCTCGACGACCCCGACCAGCTCGGCCTTCTGCGCCTCCCGGTCCTCAACCGGCAACCGCCGCCAGTCCTTGTCGGTCTTGAAGAAGGTGAATTTTACGTACTGCCGGCGACCCGGCTGAACTTCCTGCGCCATGTCCGCTCCTCGCGTGTGATAGTCGCGGTGCCCGCGACCGCTCGTCCTTACGATCCTGAATGGGCCAATACTGATGGCTGCGGTTCCCGCGTGGCTGCCGCCTCGCGTTCGGCGGCGAGCCAGCGCGCGGCTTCTTTCGCGTGATAGGTGATGATCCGGCCCGCGCCGGCGCGCTTGATCGCCGTCAACGTCTCTAACGTTACGCGTCGCTCGTCGATCCAGCCGAGCCGCGCGGCCGCCTTGATCATCGCGTACTCGCCCGAGACGTTGTAGGCGATGATCGGCACATCGAACCGGTCACGCGCCTGCCGGATGATGTCGAGATAGGCCAGCGCCGGCTTGACGATGACGAAATCGGCGCCCTCGTCGAGATCGATCGCGATCTCGGTCATCGCCTCCCGCGCGTTGGCCGGGTCCATCTGATGCGAACGCCGGTCGCCGAAGGCCGGCGTGCTCTCCGCCGCCTCCCTAAACGGCCCGTAGAAGGCCGAGGCGTATTTCGCGGCGTAGGAGAGGACCGGCACGGATGGAAACCCCGCCTCGTCGAGCGACTGCCGGATCGCCGCCACGCGGCCGTCCATCATGTCTGACGGCGCCACCACGTCGGCGCCGGCCCGGGCGTGACTGACCGCCGTTGCGGCGAGCAGTGGCAGGGTGCGGTCGTTGTCCACCTCGCCATTGACGAGGATGCCGCAGTGGCCGTGATCGGTATATTCGCAGGCGCAGACATCGGTGATCACGACCATCTCCGGATCGTGCGCCTTGATCGTCTGCACGGCCTGCTGGACGATGCCATCCGGCGCGAACGCGCCAGTCGCCTGCGCGTCCTTCTCGGCCGGGATGCCGAAGAGGAGGACTGAGCCGATGCCGAGCGAGCGCAACTCATCCACCTCGTCCGGCAGGTGATCGAGCGAAAGCTGGAACTGCCCCGGCATCGATGAGATTTCGTGCCTCACGCCCTCGCCGGGTACGATGAAGAGCGGATAGATGAAATCGTCCGAGCTCAGCGCCGTCTCCCGCACGAGCCGGCGCAGTCCGGCTGACCGGCGTGTCCGCCGCGTGCGACGAAACGCGGGCAACGCGCTCGTGCCATCCGTTTGACCGTTCGATTCGAAACTCATGCATGATCTCCATTGAGGGCAGCGAAATAGGCAGACAGGGCCGTAACGAATGCCTTCGCGGACGGCTCGGGCGCGACGACGTCGACGGACAGGCCGTGATCAATCGCGGCAGCCCGGGTTGTGGGGCCGATGCAGGCTATGGCCGCGCTCGGCATGGACACCTCTTCGTATCCGAGGAGGTCGATGAAGGCCGTGACCGCTGAGGGCGAGGCGAAGGTCACGACATCGATTTCGCCTTCACTCAGGAGGCGCCTCACCTCGTCCGACAGACGTT
>JAICKJ010000182.1 GCA_025928015.1 Thermomicrobiales bacterium | reverse complement strand
GGAGTTTCGCAAGACCGCCGGCAATGAAAACGAATGGCGAACTCGTTTTCACCTTTTGCGCGGGGTCGCGATTGACAGGTTTCAGGGCCGCTGGCCGGTTCTGGAATGAAGGGAGTCCCGATGGTGTTGGATCGCAAAGTGGAGCCGGGAATCGTTGAGGCGCGCGCGCTGCCGCGCCAGGTCGTTTCAAATACAGGAATCAATCGCCGGACCTACTCGCGGATCCCAACCGTTCTGGAAATGCCGAATCTGGTTCAGATCCAGATTGAATCGTTCAAATGGTTTGTGCGCGAAGGCCTGAAGGAGCTGCTCGAAGAGATCTCGCCGATCACGGATCACCACAAGAAGATGGAGCTCTCCATCTTCGATCCGCGCTTCGACGAGCCATGGACGCGCATGCCCAAGGGCGAGGAGCAGGAACGAGCCAAGATCGATCCCCGCATCGCCGAGATTTATTGCCGAGAGCGCGACATCACCTATGCCGCGCCGTTGCGCGTTTCCGCCCGCCTTGTCATGAAGGAGACGGGCGAGATCAAGGAGACGGGGCCGGACGGCATCTTCCTCGGGGACTTCCCGATGATGACCACCGACGGCACCTTCGTGATCAACGGGGCGGAGCGCGTCGTCGTCTCGCAACTGGTTCGCTCGCCGGGCGTCTACTTCGAGCGGTCGCCGGATCCGGCGACCGGCAAGTTGCTCTCGACCGCGAAGCTGATTCCGAACCGCGGCGCCTGGCTCGAGTTCGAAACGTCAAATCGCGACGTGATTTCGGTCAAGGTCGACCGCAAGCGCAAGATGCCGGTCACGATCCTGCTCCGCGCCATCGGGTTCGAGAGCGACGATCAATTGCTCGACCTCTTCGCGGACGTCGATTCCAACGCCGATCGCCGCTACATCCAGACGACGATGGAGAAGGAGCCGACCAAGACGCGCGAAGACGCGCTGATCGAGCTCTACCGCCGGCTGCGGCCGGGTGACCCGCCGACGCGCGAGAACGCGACGAACATGCTGGAGAATCTCTTCTTCAACGATCGTCGCTACGATCTCGCTCGCGTCGGCCGCTACAAGCTGAACAACCGGCTCCATGCCGACCGCGAAGGGCCGGCGAGCGAGAGCCGCATTCTCGAGCGGGAAGACCTGGTCGAGATCATCCGGGAGCTAATCCGCCTCAACAACGGCCTCAGCCACACGGATGACATCGATCACCTCGGCAACCGCCGCATCCGCGCCGTCGGCGAGCTGATCCAGATGCACGTTCGGACCGGCTTCCAGCGGCTGGAGCGCGGCATCCGCGAACGCATGACGATCCAGGACCCGGAGACGGTGACGCCGCAGGGGCTCATCAGCACGACCCGGCCAGTGATGGCCGCCGTGCGGGAGTTCTTCGGCGGCAGCCAGCTCTCGCAGTTCATGGATCAGACCAACCCGCTGGCCGAGCTGACGCACAAGCGCCGTCTCTCCGCGCTCGGGCCGGGAGGTCTCAGCCGCGATCGGGCCGGGTTCGATGTGCGCGACGTTCACCCGTCGCACTACGGCCGCATCTGCCCGATCGAGACGCCGGAAGGTCCGAACATCGGCCTCATCGGCTATCTGGCGACCTACGGCAAGATCAACCAGTACGGCTTCATCGAAACGCCGTACCGGCGGGTCATCTCAAGCCTGAACGTCGAGCGGCCGCTCCTCCCGCTGGAGGGGCAAATCCTGCGCGATGACGCGATCGACCCGGAATCGGGCGACGTCGTCGCAACGAAGGGCACGCAAATCGACGAGAAGCTGGCGCAAATCATCGCCCACTCGGGCGTCAAGGTCGTCCGCATCAAGCCGGTCGCTTCGGAAATCATCGACTACCTCCCCGCTGACCGCGAGGAGCAGGTGATGATCGCCCAGGCGGACACGCCGCTCGACGAGGACAACCGGATCGCCGTCGACGAGGTGACGGTCCGGCTCGTGGCCGAGGGGCACCGCTTCCCGGTCGTGCCATCCGAGCAGGTCGACTACATGGACGTCTCGCCGAAGCAGGTCGTCTCGGTCGCGACGGCCCTCATCCCGTTCCTGGAGCACGACGACGCGAACCGGGCGCTGATGGGCGCGAACATGCAGCGCCAGGCGGTGCCGCTGCTCAAGCCGGACGCGCCGATCATCGGCACCGGCGTCGAGTACCTCGCGGCGCGCGACTCCGGCCAGGTGGTCGTCTCGCGGACCGCCGGCACGGTGCAGTCGGCGTCGGGCAAGACGATCGTCATCGAGGACGACGAGGGCACGACGCACACCTACCACCTGCAGAAGTTCGTCCGCTCGAACCAGGACACGTGCATCAACCAGCGGCCGAACGTGAAGAAGGGCGACCGCGTCGAGGCCAACCAGATCATCGCCGACTCGTCCTCGACGGACGGCGGTGAGCTGGCGCTCGGCCAGAATGTCGTCGTCGCCTTCATGCCGTGGGAAGGTGGCAACTTCGAGGACGCCATCCTGCTCAGCGAGCGGCTGGTGCGCGATGACGTCTTCACGTCGGTCCACATCGAGAAGTACGAGTGCGAGGCGCGGGACACCAAGCTGGGTCCGGAAGAGATCACCCGCGACATCCCGAACGTCGGTGAAGAGAGCCTCGCCAACCTCGACGAGACGGGCATCATCCGGATCGGCGCGGAGGTCCGCCCGAACGACATCCTCGTCGGCAAGGTCACGCCGCGTGGCGAGACCGAGCTGAGCGCCGAGGAGCGACTGCTCCGGGCGATCTTCGGCGAGAAGGCGCGCGAGGTGAAGGACACCTCGCTGCGCGTCCCGCACGGTGTCCAGGGTAAGGTGATCGACGTCAAGCAGTTCAAGCGGGACGAGAGCCCGGATCACGAGCTGCCGGCGGGGGTGAACCAGAGCGTCCGGGTCATGATCGCCCAGAAGCGGAAGATCTCCGAGGGCGACAAGATGGCCGGCCGCCACGGCAACAAGGGCGTCATCAGCCGGATCCTGCCGGTCGAGGACATGCCCTACCTGCCGGATGGCACCCCGGTGGACATCATCCTGAACCCGATCGGCGTGCCGTCGCGCATGAACCTCGGCCAGGTGCTGGAGACGCACCTCGGCTGGGCGGCCAAGAAGCTCGGCTTCAAGGTCGCGACGCCCGTCTTTGACGGCGCCCACGAGCACGAGATTCGGGCGGCGCTGAAGGAGGCGGGCCTGCCGGAAGATGGCAAGGTCGATCTCTACGACGGCCGGACCGGCGAGAAGTTCGACCGGCCAGTGACCGTTGGCGTGATCTACATGCTCAAGCTCGCGCACCTCGTGGAGGACAAGATCCACGCGCGGTCCACGGGCCCATACTCGCTGGTCACGCAGCAGCCGTTGGGCGGCAAGGCCCAGTTCGGCGGCCAGCGGTTCGGCGAGATGGAAGTGTGGGCGCTGGAGGCCTACGGCGCCGCGCACACGCTGCAGGAGATGCTGACCGTCAAGTCGGACGACGTCGTCGGCCGCGTCAAGACCTACGAGTCGATCGTGAAGGGCGAGGAGATCGGCGAAGCCGGCGTGCCGGAGTCCTTCAAGGTGCTCGTCAAGGAGCTGCGCAGCCTCGGCCTCTCGATCGACGTCATCAACGAGGACGAGCAGACGGTGGAGTTCACCGAGGACACCTCGCGCGACCTCCTGTCGAACCTCGACCGGATCAACCTGAGCGGCTTCGAGCGGACGGCGGACTGATCATCACGGACCGGCCGGTCATCATCCCGGCCGGTCCCGACCCTCTTCGTCCGTCGCTCCGTTGCTGTTGGAGGAACAATGTCAGATTTCAAGATGCCAGAGGTCGCTCCCGACCGGTCCGCGCGGCGTCCCGCCTCCGAGGATGGGAACCGGGGCTTTCCGGCGCGAGGCGGCTTCTCCCGTAACGAGCGCCAGCAGCGCAGCCGCGTGCTGGACGTCAACAACTTCGACGCCATCCGCATCCGCCTGGCGTCACCGGAGGCGATCCGCGGCTGGTCCTTCGGAGAGGTCACCAAGCCGGAGACGATCAACTACCGGACGCTGAAGCCCGAGCACGGCGGCCTCTTCTGCGAGCGGATCTTCGGTCCGACGCGGGATTGGGAGTGCTATTGCGGCAAATACAAGCGAATCCGTTTCGCGGGCACCGTCTGCGACAAGTGCGGCGTCGAGGTCACGCGCTCCAAGGTCCGCCGCGAGCGGATGGGGCACATCGAGCTCGCCGCGCCGGTGGCGCACATCTGGTATGTCAAGGGCACGCCGAGCCGGCTCGGTCTGCTGCTCGACATCTCGCCGCGCAACCTCGAGCGTGTGCTCTACTTCGCCTCCTACCTCGTCACCAACGTTGATGAGGAGGCGCGGCAGCTGGCGATCGGCGAGCTGAACGAGCTGCACGATGCGACGGTGGAGGAGCTGCGCGCGGAGGCGCAGGCACAGCTCGACACCATCACCGCGCAGGTGACGGCCGATGTCGGCAATCTCGACGAAGGAGAGAAGAGCACCGCCGAGGACATCCAGCACCGCCGCGACGACGCGATGCAGCAGCTCCAGGCGGAATTCGACGCGCTCAAGGAGACGCTGGAAGCGCAGCGCGGCGAAGGCGCCGACAAGAATTACACCTTCCACGGCCAAAAGATCGTGGACGAGTCGGCCGTCGTCAACGACGACCGGTTCGCGACGTTGCAGGAAGCCTTCGATGAGGAGGCGCAGCGCATCGAGCGGAGCGCGGCCAGCGATGCCAGCGGCACCGAGGCCGTCGCCGGCGCCGAGCGAGACCAGATCACGCAGCAGGCCGACGAGCAGCGCCGCAAGATCGAAGATCATTTGAACGAACAGATCAAGGAAGAGGAGAAGCAGCGCGACGAGCTCGTCAAGCAGGTCAACGACCTGAAAGAGCTGACGATCCTCACCGAGACGCAGTACCGCGATCTCCACGAGCTGCTGCCGCCCGGAGTCTTCCGGGCCGGCATGGGCGCCGAGGCGGTCTACGAGTACGTCTCGAAGAAGGTCGATCTGGATCAGCTCGCGCTTGACCTGCGCAATGAGATGCAGGCGCCGTCTGATGTCCGTCGGAAGAAGGCGACCAAGCGGCTCCGCGTCGTCGAGGCGCTGCGCAAGAGCGGCAACAAGCCGCACTGGATGATCTTCACCGCGTTGCCGGTCATTCCGCCGGAACTGCGGCCGATGGTCCAGCTCGACGGCGGCCGCTTCGCGACCTCCGACCTGAACGATCTCTACCGTCGCGTCATCAACCGGAACAACCGCCTCAAGCGGCTCCTGGAGCTCGGCGCCCCGGACATCATCGTGCGCAACGAGAAGCGCATGCTGCAGGAGGCCGTGGACGCGCTGATCGACAACGGCCGGCGTGGCCGCGTCGTCTCCGGCTCGGGCAAGCACAAGCTGAAGAGCCTGTCGGACATGCTGAAGGGCAAGCAGGGCCGGTTCCGCCAGAACCTGCTCGGCAAGCGCGTCGACTACTCGGGCCGCTCCGTCATCGTCGTCGGGCCGGACCTGGCGCTCGATGAGTGCGGTCTGCCGAAGAAGATGGCGCTGGAGCTCTTCAAGCCGTTCGTCATGCGGCGGTTGGTCGATCGCGGCCTGGCGCACAACATCAAGTCGGCCAAGCGGTTGGTGGAGCGGGTGAACCCGAGCGTCTGGGAAGTGCTGGAAGAGGTCATCCAGGATCACCTCGTGCTGCTCAACCGCGCCCCGACGCTGCACCGCCTCGGCATCCAGGCCTTCCGGCCGCGGCTGATCGAGGGGTCGGCGATCCAGTTGCACCCGATGGTGACGACAGCGTTCAACGCCGACTTCGATGGCGACCAGATGGCCGTCCACCTGCCGCTCTCCAAGAGCGCGCAGGAAGAGGCCCGGACGCGGATGCTCTCTATCCGCAACCTGCTCTCGCCGTCGAGCGGTGACCCGATCGTCTCGCCGACACAGGACATCGTGCTCGGCGTCTACTACATGACGAGCGAGCGGGACTTCGAGGCCGACCGGGCGGCCGGCACGCTGCCGCGTGGCGACGGCAAGGTCTTCTCCTCGCTCGGCGAGGTGAAGCTGGCCTACGACTCCGGCGCGATCGACCTGCAGGCGCGCATCACCGTGCGGACTGACCGCGACGGTGGCGAGATGAAGCGCATCCCGACGACCGTCGGCCGCGCGCTCTTCAACCTCGCCCTGCCGCCGACGCTCGGCAAGTACTACAACGACACCATGGACCGCAAGCAGTTGCGGAAGGTGGTGGCCGACTGCTATCGCACATTCGAGGATCCGGCCGAGACGGCGCGGATCGTCAACGAGATCAAGAAGATCGGCTTTGCCTATTCGACGAAGGGCGGCATCAGCATCGCGCTCGATGACGTCACGATGTCGCCGAGCAAGGCCAACCTGGTCGCGAAGGCCGACGAGGAGGCCGCGAAGATCGATCGCCAGTACCGGCGCGGACTCGTGACCGAGGAGGAGCGCCTCCGCGAGCTGGAGGTGATCTGGAACAACGCCCGCGACTTGCTGTCGAAGGACGTCGAGAATCTTCTGCGCGGCCAGAACTCCGTCTACATGATGGCGGACTCGGGCGCGAAGGGGAACATGAACCAGATCAGCCAGATGGCGGGCATGCGCGGTCTCGTGCTCGACCCGCAAGGGCAGATCATCGACATCCCGATCAAGTCCAACTTCCGTGAGGGCCTGACCGTCCTGGAGTACTTCCTCTCGACGCACGGCGCCCGGAAGGGACTCGCCGACACGGCGATCCGGACGGCGGATTCGGGCTACCTGACCCGCCGCCTGGTCGATGTCGCGCAGGATGTCATCGTTACGATGGAGGACTGCGGCACCGATCGCGGCATCTGGGCGACCCGCACCGATGCCGATGGCAAGCCGATCAGCGACGAAGAGTTCCGCAACCGGATCGTCGGCCGGGTGCTCGTCACGCCAGTGGTGAACCCCGAGACGGGCGAGGTCGTCGCCGACACGGGCGAGACGCTAAACGATCATCACGTGACCGAGGATGGCCACGCGCGCGACATGGTCGAGGAAGTGATTGCGACCGGCGTCGATCGCGTGCATGTCCGGTCGGTCATGACCTGCGACGCCGATCACGGCGTCTGTCGGATGTGCTACGGCCGGAATCTGGCGCGCGGCGAGATGGTCGATCTCGGTGAGGCGGTGGGCATCATTGCGGCCCAGTCGATCGGTGAGCCGGGTACTCAGCTCACGATGCGGACGTTCCACACCGGTGGCGTTGCCCGGGCGGACATCACGACCGGTCTGCCGCGCGTCGAGGAGCTGTTCGAAGCTCGCTCGCCGAAGGGCGCCGCGTTGCTCGCCGAGAAGCACGGCGTCGTCTCGATCGAGCAGACCGAGTCCGGTCGCCTGCTGGCGATCACGTCGCAGGAGCAGGCGTCCTGGAAGCACCTGCTGATGGACGGCTGGGAGACGGTGATCCCGGAGGGGGCCGACGTCGTCGGCAACAAGACGGTGATCGCCAGGGGCCCGGAGGGCGAAGAGCTGAAGGCCGGCATCGAGGGCCAGTTCTTCCTCGACGGCAAGACGATCTACGTCCGCAACACGCGCGAAGAGCGCGAGGAACACGTGGTCAACGTCGGCGACCAGTTGCTGGTCGAGGACGGCGAGGTCGTGCGGCCGGGGCAGCAGCTCACGTACGGGCCGAAGGACCCGCACCAGTTGCTGCACACGCTTGGTCCCGATGAGGTGCAGCAGTACATCATCGGCGAGGTCCAGCGTGTCTACCGGTCGCAGGGCGTGAACACGAACGATAAGCACATCGAGGTGATCTGCCGGCAGATGCTGCGCAAGGTCCAGGTCCAGTACCCGGGCGACACCGACCTGCTCGAGGGCGACACGGTCGACCGCTTCGAGTTCAAGTCGAAGAACGAGCAGGTGATGGCGCAGGGCGGTGAGCCGGCGACGGCGATGCCGCTGCTGCTGGGCATCACCAAGGCGTCGCTGGAGACCGACTCCTTCCTCTCGGCGGCCTCCTTCCAGGAGACCACACGGGTGCTGACCGAGGCGGCCATCAACGGCAAGATCGACCAGCTCCGCGGTCTGAAGGAGAACGTCATCATCGGCAAGCTGATCCCGGCCGGCTCCGGCTTCGGCGCGAGGACGCGCCTCGAAGAGGAGAATGCGCTGGAGGAGGCGAACCGGGCGGCGATGGCGGCCGAGGCGGCCGAGGTGCTCGAGCCCGCGGGTGAGGAGGACTACGCCGAGCTAATGGCGGCGGGCGACCTCCCGGCGACCGCGGTGGCGGAAGCCGGCACCGAGGACCCGGAGGATGAGATCGCCGAGGTCGAGGACGTCTTGAACGAGGGCTTCTCGGTCGACGAGAATAGCGAGCAATAGTCCCGACTCTTGCGAGACGGGCAATCACGACGAGCCCCGGCCGCGATCGCGGCCGGGGCTCGTCATCTTTTAGCACTCTCGCCTTGCGGAGTGCTAACGAGTGTGCTAGCCTAACGGCGGACACAGGGCCGGACCGGCGATCCGCGCCGGCCGGTAGCGGGAAGTTCAGCTTGTGTGGCATGAAGATGCCACTAGGAGGACAGAGGATCCATGG
>JAICKJ010000398.1 GCA_025928015.1 Thermomicrobiales bacterium | reverse complement strand
TCAGAGAGAACGATGAAGCAGTTTGCCGCCGCCAGGCCGGTCAACGCCCCACCCCGTCCAGCACTGGGTGGCCTCACGATGCGACCACCCTGCTCATTCATGATGACGGCTCGCACAAAGTGACGCCGGTTGCCACGATTCTCGATGTCCGCGGCAAGCGTTGCACGCACAGTGCGCGGCGCCACATCCGACAGCCCGAGCATCTTCCGGATCGCCGGCCGTCCGAACTGACGGAAGGCCACCGCGGCGGCCGCCGGATTCCCCGGAAGACCGAGCAACGGCGTCTCACCCATCAAGCCAAACGCAAGTGGCTTGCCCGGCTTCATGCGCACCCGCCAGAGATCGATACGTCCATCGCGCTGCAAGACCTGTTTCACCACATCGAAATCGCCCACTGACACGCCACCCGACGTCAACAGCAGGTCAGCCCCACCACCTGCGCCCAGGCGCTCTCGGAGCGCGGCCTCGGAATCCTGCGCGATACCAAGCTGGCGCGGTACCCCGCCGAACTGCCGCGTCATGGCGGCCAGCATCGGTCCGTTACTATTCCGAATCTGTGCGGGGCCAAGCTCCATTCCCGCCTCGACGACCTCATCACCGGTCGACAGTATCGCGACGACCGGGCGTCGCACCACGTTGACCTCGGCTCGACCAATCGCCGCCAGCAGACCGATCTGCAGAGGGCCGATGACAGTGCCGGTCGGGAGTACGGTCGATCCGGCCACGACATCCTCGCCGGCCTCTCGGACATTTTCCGAGAAGCGGACCGCCCGCGCGAGCGCGATTCGTGCAGGCGATGACGCACTTCCCGAACCGGTGCCGGCCGGCCCGAACTCCATCACGTCCTCGAAGCGAACGACCGCATCGGCGCCGGCGGGCAGCGGCGCGCCGGTCATGATGCGCATCGCGGTGCCCGGCACGAGCTCCGAGGGTGGCGCCTGGCCGGCCGCGATCTCACCGCTCACTAGCAACGTCCGCGGTGAATCCGGCGTGGCGTGCTCGGTTTCCCGAAAGCGCAACGCAAAGCCGTCCATGGCGGAATTGCGAAATGGAGGGATATTGACGGGGCTTGGGACGTCCTCCGCCAGCACCAGTCCGAGCGCGTCGAGCAGGGGCAGCGTGACAGGCGGTAGCGGCGTAAACGCGGAGAGAATGCGCGCGCGAGCCTCGTCCACGCTCAACATCGCCTGAGGATCATCCCAGTCCGGTCGGGGTCGACGAGGCTCGCGGCTTGCCATCTAGGCTTCCTGTTGCAGTCGCTCCATCGCGGCCACGAGTTCGGTGACGGCGTTCGCCGAATGCTGCAACGCGGAACGCTCGTCATCGGTCAGATCGATCTCGATCACCGACTTGATTCCGCCCGCGCCGAGCTTCACCGGCACGCCGACATAGAGATCTTTCAAACCGAACTCACCACCGAGATGAGCGCTACAGGCGATGACACGATTCTGGTCGAGCAAAACCGCTTCGACCATGTCGACGACCGAGGCAGCCGGCGCGTAGTAGGCGCTCGTACCGAGCAGCTTGACGATCTCGCCGCCGCCATCGCGCGTCCGCTGCACGATCGAAGCGATCCGCTCGGCGCTGATCAGTT
>JAICKJ010000218.1 GCA_025928015.1 Thermomicrobiales bacterium | reverse complement strand
CCCCTACACGGATACGGGGATCAGGCGCAGGGCCCCGTTTACACCGGGACGACGCCGTTGGCGTCGATGACGCGGCGGTACCAGCGGCCGCTCTCCTTGATCGTGCGCTCCTCGGTCGGGTAGTCGACGAAGGTGATGCCAAAGCGCTTCGAGTAGCCCTCGGCCCATTCGAAGTTGTCCAGCAGCGACCAGCAGAAGTAGCCGCGCAGCGGCACGCCGTTGCGGATCGCCTCGTCGCAGGCGAGCAGGTGGTCGTGGATGTAGGCGGCGCGGCGCGGATCCGGCACGCGACCGTTGGTAGGCGGCGGGTCGTCGTAGGCGGCGCCATTCTCGGTGACATAGAGGGCCGGGCCGTAGTCCTCGTTGAGCCGCACGAGCAGATCGCGCAACCCCTCCGGCTGCACCAGCCAACCCATCGCGGTGTGCTCACCCTCCCGGTCGACCATGCCGACGCCGAGCGGCCCGTTCGGATCGCGGACGACGTACTGCGGCGAGTAGTAGTTGACGCCGAGGAAGTTGACCGGCTGGGCGATTCGGTTCAGGTCGCCGTCGCGTACCTCGGGCATCGCGTCGCCGACCGCGCGGACGACGTCCTCCGGGTAGGAGCCCTTGAAGAGCGGGTCGAGGAACCAGCGGTTGAGCGTGCCATCCGCCAGCCGGGCCGCCTCCACATCTTGCGACTTGTCGGTGCCGGGGTAGACCGACGAGAGGTTGAGTGTGATGCCGACCTCCGCCGCGGGGACATTCGCGGTGATCGTCTCCATCGCCTGGCCGTGGCCGAGCAGCAGCGTGTGGGCGGCGGCGAGGCCGTCCGCCAGGCTCGTCCGGCCGGGCGCGTGGATGCCCATATAGTAACCGAGCATGGCGGCGACCCACGGCTCGTTGAGCGTGATCCAGTGGGTGACGCGGTCGCCGAGCCGGCGGGTGACCGCATCGACGTATTCGGCGAACCGGTCAGCGGTCTGCCGGTGCGGCCAGCCACCTTCATCCTCCAGCGCCTGCGGCAAGTCCCAGTGGTAGAGGGTGGCGAAGGGCTGGATGTCGTTCGCCAGCAGCTCATCGACGAGCCGGTCGTAGAAGTCGAGCCCGGCGGGGTTGATCGGGCCGCGCCCGTTCGGGATGACGCGCGGCCAGGCGATCGAGAAGCGATACGCCTGCAGGCCCAGCTCGCGCATGATGCCGATATCTTCCCGCCAGCGGTGGTAGTGGTCGCAGGCGACGTCGCCGGTGTCGCCGTTGACCGTCTTGCCAGGGGTGTGACTGAAGATGTCCCAGATCGAGGGGCCGCGCCCATCGACCGCCACCGCCCCCTCGATCTGGTAGGAGGCGGTGGCGGCGCCCCAGATGAAGTCATCCGGGAACGGCGCTTCGACGCGGTCGCTCATTGCGCCAGCCCCTGTGCGTTGGCGAGGCTGCGACTGACGTCGGCCCAGACGTTCTCCGGGTGGTCCTGCTCGACGATGTACCACTCGACGTTCGCGGCGCGAGCGGCGGCGAGGATGGCGCCCCAATCGAGGGCGCCGTCGCCGAACGGGGTGTCCCGCGTCGGATCCTCCTTGTTCGCGTCCTTCAGGTGGAGGAGGCCGATGCGGTTGGCGTATTCGCGCAGGAGGGTGGCCGGGTCGAAGCCGCCGCGCATCGCCCAGTAGGCGTCCAGCTCAAAGGAGACAGTCGCCGGATCGGTGTTCTTGACCAGCATCTCCCAGAGCGTCTCGCCGTTGGTGGTCCGGTTGTCGAACTCGAAGTTGTGGTTGTGGTAGCCGAACTTCATGCCGGCGCCGGCGATGGTCGAGCCCCAGACGGTCATCTTCTCGCCCAACTCGCGCAGCTTCTGCTCGGAGCGCAGCTCCTCGTTGATCCAGGGGATGACGACCCAGTCGCAGCCGAGCGTCTGCGCGTCCTCGACGACCTTGTCCAGCCGCTCCTCGAACTCGCCGATCGGAATGTGGGCGCTGATGGCGCGGAGCTGGGCGGCATCGAGCATGGCGCGGAACTGCGAGGCGCTGTGGCCATACATACCGGCCAGCTCGACGTGCTTGTAGCCGATCGTTGACAGCCGCTGGAGTGTGTCATGGAGGTCGTTCGAGGCCTCCTCCCGCAGTGTGTAGAGCTGGATGGCTATCTGGTCTCGGTTCATGCACCCTCCCCTTTCAGGATTCGATCGCCGCGAGATCCTGCCCGGCCACGTCGCGGGCGTTCTGGCCGAACGTGGTTGTCAGCGCAATCGCCTTGCCGGAACGCACCGATTCCCTGGCGGCATTCATGATTTCGAGGACGTGGGTGGCGTGCGCGGCCGTCATGACCGGCGTCGCCTCGCCCTCCAGACATTCGAGGACATGCAGGATGCCCGATTCGAGGATGCCGTCGGTCGCGATCGGCGCGGGCACCGGCACGTTCTCCCGCCAGCCTTCCTGCGTCTCGTCGGCCTCGTTGCGGAGGTAGAGATCGGTGGTGCCGTTGCCGTTGTACCACTGGTCGCGGCGGATCGAGATTGTGCCGCCCTCGCCGAAGAGCTCGAACATGGGCACGTGGGACTGCGGAATGGCGAAGCTGGAGAGGAGCTGGCCGAAGGTGTTCTCGCCGAAATCGAGGTGGATCATCATGATGTCCTCGGTCTCGACCTTGGCGGTCTTGCCCTCGAAGGCGGGGATGAGGATGTTGCGTTCCGGGATCGCGATGCCGCCCATCGCCGCGACGCGCTTGGCCGGGCCGAGCATGCCGGTCATCGCGGTGAGCATGTAGACGCCGGTGTCGATCAGCGGGCCGACGCCGGGCTTGTAGAAGACCGTCGGGTCGCCGGTGTAGGTGCGCCAGGCGGCCGGGCCCATGCTGCCGATCTGGGCCGTGTTGAGCGTCGGGCGGCCGATGGCGCCGCTCTGGACGTACTCCTTCAGCCAGCGGAAGCGGGCGGTGACCATGACGGCGGGCGCGCAGAAGAGCTGCTTGCCGGCCTGCCCGGCCAGGGCGACGAGCTCGTTCGCCTGCTCAATGGTGGCGGCGATCGGCTTCTCGGAGAAGACGTTGTACCCGGCTTCGAGCGCCTGACCGGTGATCTGGCGGTGGAGCGGCGCCGGTGTCAGGTTGATGACGAGGTCCATGCCGCCGGGATGGGCGAGGAAGGCGTCGTAGGACGTGTAGGCGATCGCGCCCGGAAACATCGCTGCGGCGGTCTCGGCCCGTTCGGCGATGGTGTCGAAGCAGGCGACGAGGCGGGACTTGTCTTCAAGGTGCTTGATGCCGGGGAGATAGGCGCGGGTGGCGACGTCGCCGCAGCCGACGACTCCGATAGTCAACACAGTGCTCTGCCCTCATGCTGTCCGCGCCGGTCGCCGCCGGGCCATTCCCGGACACTCCGGCCGGCGCAGTCAGCGCAATCATCGTCATGATCGCGCGTTTGGCAAGGGCAGAAGAGCGGAATCCGACGCGCCAACGGACGCTACGCCGCGTCGGGCTTGACCAGGTCGCACAACGCCGCCGTGTTCGGCAGCATCCTACCCGGTTCGGTCGATGTCGGTCTGGGCAAAATCGTTCTCAATGAAGAGCAGGGGCTCGTCCAAGGCGCGGGCGAGCGCATAGGCAAAGCAATCGCCGTAGTTGAGGCGCGCGGGGTTCCCGCTCCCCTTGCCAAACCGTCGAAAGGCCTCCCGCGCAATGAAGACCTGAGCTTCGGTGACCGGCTCCGCCGTCAATGCGAGACGGCGGAGGAGCCCATCGAGCAAGGCTGATGCGTCCGGGTCCCTTCGGCCGTCAATGACAAAATAGGCTTCCAGTAGGTTGGCGGCTGAAATGCGCGCAATGGCTGATCCGGATATTGCCGCCAGTAGGCGGCTCTTGTTTGGCTCATCCGAAACGATTGCGACAAGCGCAGAGGTGTCGACGATCACTTTGGCAGACCGCGCTCATCGTACAACTCATCGCCATGTGTCTGGGAAAGCAATACATCACCGAGATTGAATTCACGACGAAGTTCCCGAGCGAGCCGTGTGATTTCCTCAACCACGATCGCCCGCTCTTCGTCCGTGCGTGCGGTGGCCAAGGTGAGGGGCGCTCGTTCGTTCTCCACCTCAGCGACCTGAACAGTGACGGTCTGACCGGGATGCGTGTCTGGAATCGTCACGCGCCCATCTGGATCGACCGTCAATCTATACGTTGCCATGCAGTCCTCCTTGACTGCGTTCCACCGCTCGCCGCCAAGCGCTCGTTGATCGTGCTTCTAGCCTACCCCTTCGTGGCGCCCTCGGTCAGGAAGCGTCGGGCTTGACCAGATCGCGTAACGCCGCCACATCCGGCAGCGTCGGCACCTTGGCGAGCAGGGCTGGGTCGGCGTTCAGGATTTCAAAGCCGACCGCTTGTCCCTCGGCGTCAATGTCTACGCAGACGGTGCGCGACAGCTCGAGCGTCTCGACAATGGCCGCATCCGAGAGCTTGATGTAGAGCGCCTGGACATCTGGATCGAAGGTCAGTGTTGGTGAGTTCACCTGCAATCGTCCAAACACAAGACGATCAGCCAACGCGCCGGATGTCGGTCTGGGCAAAGTCGTTCCCAATGAAGAGCAGGGGCTCGTCCAGGGCGCGGGCCAGCGCATAGGCAAAGCAGTCGCCGTAGTTGAGGCGCGCGGGATGCCCGCTCCCCTTGCCGTACTGCCGAAACGCCACCCGAGCAATCTGGATGTGCTCGGGCGTGACCGGCTCCGTCACCAATTGCAGATCGACGATCGTCGCATCCAGCTCATCACTCAGTTCTGGCATCCGTGCGCCGTCGATGACCAGATACGCTTCCAGCAAGTTCCCTGCGGAGATGCGACGCGTCGAGGCTCGCAGGATGTGGTCGAGGCACCGGTCGGCTCCTTCGGATTCATTGCGAACAATCGCAACGATGGCCGACGTATCGACGATCACCGTGGCAGCCCATCTTCGCCGTAGAGCAGATCGCCGTGATCTGCGGACAGCCAGGGCTCGGGAAGCTGTGCGCGTATCTTCCGCGCGCGCCGCTTCACCCGAGCCTTGATGGCGGCCCGCTCAGCTTCCGGAATTGGACCCGTCAGATCGGATTGCGGAGACACCTGAATCGTGATGGTCTCTCCGGGCCGTGTATCAGGGATAGCCACGCGCCCATCTGGATCAACCGTCAATTGATACGTCGCCATGCAGTTCTCCTTGACTGCGTTCCGCCGCTCGCCGTCAGGCGCTCGTTGAACTCGTTGATCATGTCTTCCAGCTTACCCCTTCGTCGCACCTTCGGTCAGGCCCTGGATGAAGTAGCGCTGGAGGAAGAGGAAGACGATGATGATCGGCACCAGCGTCAGCACGGCGCCGGCGGCCATGATGTGGTAGAGGGTCTGGAAGCGCTTCGAGTACTGGATCAGGGCGATCGTCAGTGTCTGGTATTTCGGGTTCTGGGCGAGGTAGACGAGCGGGATCAGGTAGGCGTTCCAGACGCCCATGAAGGTCAGCAGCGAGATCGTCGCCAGGGCCGGCTTGATCAGTGGCAGCGAAATGCGCCAGTAGGTGCCGAAGTAGGAGGCGCCGTCGAGCTCGGAGGCATCGTAGAGGTCGCGCGGCACGGTCCGGAAGTAGCCGATCAGCAGGTAGATGTTGAAGACCTGCGCCCCGGCCGTCATCACCAGGATGACCGCGATCACGCTCCGCCAGTCGCCGATCAGGTGAAGCGAGCGATTGACGTAGAAGGTCGGGATGACGAGCATCTCGCCCGGCACGAGGAAGGTCGTCAGCAAGGCGACCATGATCAGCTTCTTGCCGGGGAAGTCGGAGCGGGTGACGGCGTAGGCGGTCATCGAGGTCGTGAAGATGATCAGCGCCATGCAGACGGCGGTGATGAGCACCGTGTTGATCGCGGCCCGTGGGATGTCCGCCTGGCGCCAGATCTCCTGGTAGTTGACCCACTGCGGGTCATCGACCTTGAGCGACAGGCCGGCGGCGAAGACGGAGGCGCTGGTGCGGAGCGAGGTCGAGATCATCCACAGGAACGGGTAGATGCAGATGACGAGATAGAGGCAGAGCAGCGCGTAGCGGACGCCGGTCCAGCCGAGGCGCAGGCCGGTCTCCGCCACCGACGTTTGCCGGCGGGGATGGTCGAATTCCTGGACCGGGGCGAGCTCCCCGGCCCGTGGGATGGTCGCCATGGGCTACCGCCTCTCCTGCCATTGCCCGATCGCCTGCTGGAGCAGGATCGCGGCGAAGATGATGAGCCCGAGACCGACCGCGACGGTCGAGCCGTAGCCCACCTGGGGGATCGTCTGCGTCCCGGCCAGCCCGCCGCCGCCAAACGAGGTGTAGCGGAACATGTAGAGCACCATCGTCGTGGTGCTGAAGCCGGGGCCGCCGCCGGTCATGACGGCGAAGTAGTCGAAGACCTTCAGCGAGCCGGCCAGCGAGAGCATGATGATGACGCTCGTGATCGGCCGGATGGAGGGGATGGTGATCGAGCGGAACTGGTTCCAGCCGTCGGCGCCGTCGATCGTCGCCGCCTCGTAGAGGTCACGCGGCACCGTTTGCAGCGCGGCGAGGAAGAAGACCATGTTGATGCCGAGGTCGTGCCAGAAGGCGACGCCGGTGACGGTCCAGAAGGCGTATTTGCGCTCGCCCAGCCAGGCGACCGGCTGATCGATCAGCCCCAGCTTCATCATCAGCACGTTGAAGCCGCCGCCGAGCGGCGAGAAGAAGAACATGAAGGCCAGCGAGACGACCGCGATGCTGGTGATGACCGGCAGGAAGCCGGCGGTCCGGAAGAAGGCGCGCCCCTTCAGGTTGGTGTTGAGGACGAGGGCGATGAGGAGTGCCAGGGGCAGCTCGAAGACGAGCTTGAAGATCGCGTAGAGGACGGTGTTCTGGACCGCCGTCCACCAGGTCGCGTCGTGGAGCAGGCGGC
Source organism: Thermomicrobiales bacterium (assembly GCA_025928015.1). Lineage (GTDB taxonomy): Bacteria > Chloroflexota > Chloroflexia > Thermomicrobiales > UBA6265 > JAICKJ01. Next base: position 248 of record JAICKJ010000218.1, on the reverse strand, counting down.
GGTAGTTCTCCAGACCGGTCCACTTGGCCCTGAAGACGCTGTTGATCCCGTCCCAGTCGAGCATCGACGTGTAGAGCACGAAGATGATCGGGAAGACCATGAAGACGAGAAAGAGGATGATCGTCGGCGCGCACAGGAGGTCCGCGGGCACGGCGGCGCGGGCGTCGCGGCGCAGGTGACCGCGCCGGCGCGCCGCGGGCACCGTGACGACGGCTGGTTGGGCCATGACCGCCTCCTTGGGTCCAGGT
>JAICKJ010000366.1 GCA_025928015.1 Thermomicrobiales bacterium | reverse complement strand
GGTCGGCAACGCCGGTCACCTCGGCTAGGGGGAAGGAATAGATTATGTCCCACCCAAGTACCCAAGACCATGTCGCTGCACAGAGGCTCTCGGCAGCGCAGCTCGCTTTACTGCCAACCGACCAGGATGTTGCCAGGTACCAGGAATGTGGCTACTACCTCTCGCCGGTGATCCTGAGCGAAGCCGAGATTGACGCCGCCGTCGCCGGCAGCGAGCGCTTCTATGCCGGCGAGGTCACCGACCCGGGCATCGAAGCACTGGCGCGCTTTCGCCCCACCGGCACGGTACCTGACGGGCTGCGGAAGAACGATTACGCCTCCTTCTTCTGTCCGGAACTGGCGGCGTTGACGCGCCAGCCGATCATCGGCGCCATCGCCGCCCGGCTGGCCGGCTCGCCCGGCATCCGGCTCTGGCACGACCAGTTGCTGTACAAGCCGACCGATCGCCCGGATGTGCCCGCGCGCGTCGGCTGGCACACCGATCGCCAGTACTGGATGTGCTGCAGCTCGGAGGCCATGCTGACCGCCTGGATCCCCTTCCACGACTGCGACGAGGAGATGGGGTCGATCGCCTTCGTGGACGGCAGCCATCGCTGGACCGAGCAGTCCAAGGGGCTGAACTTCTTCGGCCACGACCTGGAAGCGATCGAGCAAGGGTTCGCCTCCGGTGGCCGCCCGGTGGTGAAGACGACGATGACGTTCCGCAAGGGCCAGGTCAGCTTCCATAACTGCCGGACGATCCACGGCAGCGGACCGAACCGACGAAGCGACCCGCGGCGCGCCATCGCCGTGCACCTGCAGGATGAAGCCAATCGGTACCGCGAGTACGTCCGGGACGACGGCCAATTGGCGCGCCACAATAACAACGCGCTCTGCCGGCAGGTGGACGGCGTTCCCGACTATACCGACCCGACGATCTGCCCCGTCCTGTACTGAGACCATAATGCGCCCTTGAGGTGCGGGGTTGAAAGGTCGATATGGACGGAGGACAATGCAATCATGAGCACGGCAACCGGAATAGCTAAGCCTTTGTACGGCGAGTAGCCCACAGCAGCAAGGAAGAATGATGGTCGCGCAGGCACAGGTGGGGCCGGTCTGGACCGTGGAACAGTACCTGGCTCTCGAACGGCACAGCACCGTCAAGCACGAGTACCATCAGGGTCAGGTCTACGCGATGGCGGGGGGCACCCGGGCCCACAGCCAGATTGCGGGCAACGTGTATGCGCTCCTGCGCGCTGCCGTGCGCGGCAGCGGCTGCAGCGCGCTCACGTCCGATATCAAGATTCGACAGTCGCCCAATGACTACGTCTATGCCGACGCTGTTGTGACGTGCGACCCGCGCGATGAGCCGCCCGATCAGGACTGGATCGCCTACCCGACGCTGGTCGTCGAGGTGCTGTCGCGGTCCACTGAGCGGCACGACCGGCATGACAAGTCCGATGGGTACCAAGGTATCGCCACGTTACGTGAATACGTCCTGGTCGACTATCGGCGGCGCGAGGTCGAGGTGTGGCGCCTGGACGACGCCGGAACGTGGACCGCCACCACCTACGGGCCGGGAGACGCTGTGGCGCTGACGAGCGTTGACCTGTCGATGCCGATGGACTCGATCTACGAGGACAGCGGACTTTAGCAGCGGGAGAAAGGCTCCGTTGCCGGGGGTATAATCAGGCCGTCAGGAGCTTTGATGGCCTACCAATCCCTGTATCGCAAGTGGCGTCCCCAGACGTTTGCCGCCATGGTGGGGCAGGAACACGTCGCCCGGACGCTGGCGAACGCCGTCCGCGAGGAGCGAATGGCCCACGCCTATCTTTTCACCGGACCGCGCGGCACGGGGAAGACCAGTGCCGCCCGCCTCTTTGCGAAGGCGCTCAATTGCCCGGAGCGGGACGGCGCGGAGCCGTGTGATCGCTGCGTCTCCTGCGTCGCCATCCGCGAGGGCCGGTCGCTGGACGTGTTGGAGATCGATGGCGCGTCGAACCGTGGCATCGACGAGATTCGCGACCTGCGCGAGCGTGTCGGCATGGCGGCCACGACGGGCCGCTTTCGCTTTTACATCATCGACGAGGTGCATCAACTCACCGAAGCGGCCTTCAACGCCCTGCTGAAGACGCTGGAAGAGCCGCCGGCGCACGTCATCTTCATCCTGGCGACCACCGACGCTCACAAGGTGCCGGCGACGATCTCCAGCCGCTGCCAGCACTTCAGCTTCCATCGTCACAGCGCGGCCGGGACGCGGGCGCGCCTTGCCGAAGTGGCGACGACGGAAGGATTCACGCTGGAGCCGGCGGCGCTGGAGCAGTTGGTGCAGGTGGCGGACGGCAGCCTGCGCGACGCCCTGTCGATCCTGGACCAGGCGGTGGCCTTCTGCGGTCCCACCATCGGTATCGACCAGCTGACGGCGATGTTGGGGCTCGTGCCGCAGGCAGCGGTGGTGGAGTTCGCCGGCCATCTGCGGGAGCGCAACCTCGCCGCGGCCGTGCAAATGCCGAACCGCCTGGCGGAAGATGGCTTCGACCTCCGCCAGTTCAACCAGCAGCTCGTCACGCATTTGCGGGGCGTGCTGGCGGAACAGAGCGGCGGCGCCCGTGGGGCAGCCGGGGCGGGAACGCCCTGGGACCTGCCGCATCTGCTCGTCACGATCCGCGCCTTCGCCGGCATCGACTTCAGTGCGCGCGTCACCATGATCCCCCAGTTGCCGTTAGAGCTGGCGGCGGTGGAAGCGTGTACGGTAAGCGCCGTGGCGGCGAGGGTCGTGGACATCGCGGCGGCGCGGGACGCACG
>JAICKJ010000325.1 GCA_025928015.1 Thermomicrobiales bacterium | reverse complement strand
TGTTTTGGGCCCCCTTTTCATTGGGTTGGGGCGCCCCCGTGTGGTCGCCCTCGCCGCCGTGGGTGACCACACGGGGTCGCCCCTACATACCTCTGATTGCGCATCAGCTCGACGCGGTGTTACGGCAAAAACGTATCCCACTCGCCGAAACGCCCTCGCTCCGCAAGCGTGACCTGGAACCGCTGCTCGACAAACTGGAGATCGGACCGCTCTACGCGATCGTCGTCGCCTGTTTCCCCTGGAAAGTGCCGCGCTGGCTGCGCGTGCTGCCCCGGTTCGGCGCGCTCAATGTCCACCCGTCGCTGCTGCCGGCGCTGCGCGGGCCGGAACCGGAGTTCTGGGCGCTGCGGCTCGGTCTGCGGGAGACCGGTGTCACGGTCCACCTCATGGACGAAGGCCTGGACACCGGCCCGATCCTGGCCCAGCGCCCGGTCCTGCCGGAGATGACATTGCCGGCGCTGGAGCAAACACTGGCGACGGTCGGTGGCGAGCTGGCGCGTGACGCCGTGCATGCGCTGGCTGCCGGCGAAGCGCAACCGTGGGAACAGGTCGGCGATCCCACTTACGCCCCAACTCCAAGTTCCTACGATCTCACCGTACCGACCGATTTGCCCGCTGGCTGGGCGGCGCGCTTCGTCCGCGCGGTCGCGCCGGTTTACGCGCCGCTAACCGTGCTCGTGATGGCGACCGGGCAGCGGCTGCCGGTCGTTGACGTGGTCGAATTTGAGGAGCGCGTCACGCTGCCGTCCCCGGTCGAGCTGAATGGCGAGATCGCGGCGGTTCGCTTCTCGCCGGGTGTCGCGCGCTTTCGCCTCGCCCCGGGCACCAGCTGCCAGGCCGGCTGACGCCCGTCAGGGCGCGATGCGGCCGTTCTTGACGAACGCCTGGTAGGCGAGTGGCCAGCCGGCGGCGAAGATGCGCTCCAGCAAGCGCGCCGCCTCCTCGATCTCCGCCTGCGGGTACGAGACGAATGCCGCCTCCGTGTCGTGGGTGCGCAGCGAGAGGAAGTGCATCAGGCTGCGCGGGTTGCAGGTCACCCAGCACGAGCTGTAGATCGCCAGCGGCAGGCTGCGCCGCGCGACCTCCAGCGCGAAACCGGCCTCGATATCGGCAAGATAGGCGTCGTAGCAGGTCTGGTAGACGTGGCGACTCCGCTCGATCAGCGCCTCGTAGGCCGCGTCGTCCTCGAGCGGCAGGTAGACTGGCCGGGCCGGCTTGTGCTTCGGCGGCACCACCATCAGCCGCTCGCGCCGCGGCACCCAGAAGACCGGCTCAAGCTGCTTATAGCGCCCTGACTCTTCATTATACGAGAAGCCGACACGATGTCGGTGCCATTCGCGCCAGACGAAGAGCGGCGCGTGGCAGAAGAAGGTCATCGCGGCGTGCTCGAAGGGCGTGCCGTGGCGATGTTTGAGCAGGTAGTTGATGAGCCCGGCGCCCTCGTCGCGCCGTGCCTCGTCGGCGTATTCCAGCGCCTCCGGGCCGCTGGTCGAGACCCGCGCCGCCGCGACGATCATGTGGTCGCCGCCCATCTGCTGGATCGGTTCGACCGCGATCTCCGAGGTCAACCTGATCGTCTGTTGCTCCGTCTGGTTCATGCCCGTCCCTTCTCCGCGCCGCTCCGCCGCCACTCCCCGGGAGTGTGCCACACCCCCGCGCCGCCTTGTGCCGATTTGACACCTTCTGCCTCCGTGTGCGAGAACTGAGTCCTCTCGGAAAGCAGGCTCCATGCGCTCTTGGCTGGAGGGCGAGTCGCTGGTCCGGGAAGGCATTCGCACCACCCCCGGAACCGTTGGAGGGACGGTTGCCGCGGAACTGCTGATACCGATCACACCGATAGTCAGCTTCCGAGATCGCCCGGCCGGGTGACGCACCCCTGTCGAGGGGCGTCCCGACGTCCGCTCGATGCGCACGCCCAGGCGCGGCTCCGCCAGACTCGCTGGCGGCGCGTGCCGTCCCGCGCGATCCGGGAAGAGGAGCCTCCCTACCATGTCCCAGGCGCTTCCGACCGGCTTCGCCGGCACATCGGGGCCAATCCGCCGCGGCCGCGGCACCTTCCGTCTGCTCGCGCTACTCTCGTTGTTCACCATGCTCTGTGGCGGCATCGCGCTGACGCCATCCGCCGCGCTCGCGTCCTCCACCACCACGACCGACGATCTCAACCTCCGCACCGGTCCCGGTCTCGATTACGACGTCATCACCGTCATGCCGGCCGGTTCCGCCGTCGAGGTGACGGGCGATCCGCAGAACGGGTTCTACCCGGTCTCCTACGGCGGCACGAACGGCTACGCGTCCGGCGACTACCTCGCGATCAACGGCGACGGCGGCGGTGGCACCGCCAGTGGGACCGGTCTCGCTCGGGTGATCGATGGCGCCTTGAACCTCCGCTCCGGCCCAAGCACGGACTCGTCGATCATCACCGTCATGCCGGGCGACGCCCAGGTGACGCTCAACGGCACCGAGAACAACGGCTTCCTCGCCATCACCTACAACGGCACCGACGGGTGGGCCTACGCTCAATACCTCAGCACCAGCGGCAGCGCGGATACCGGCGGCGACAGCGCCGATGCCGGTCCGACGGGCACGGCCTGGGTGATCGACGGCACGCTCAATCTGCGCTCCGGCCCGAGTACCGACAATTCGATCCTGACTGTGATGCCGGGCGATGCCCAGGTGACGATGACCGGGCAGAGCAGCAACGGCTTCTACTCCGTCTCCTACAACGGCACGGATGGCTGGGCCTACGCACAGTACCTGAGCACGACGCAGCCGTCCGACAAGAGCGCGGACAGTGGGAGCGCCAGTGGCGCCGGCAGCAAGGACGACATCGTCTCGATCATCTACGCGGCCGCCGACAAGTACGGCCAGCCGCGGGCGGACATGCTGCGGGTGGCCGAATGTGAGTCGAATCTCGACCCGAACGCGGTCAACCCGGTGAGCGGGACGAGCGGGCTCTTCCAGTTCATGCCCTCGACCTTCGCCTCGACCCCCTACGCCGGCGACTCGATCTTCGACCCCTGGGCCAGCGCGAACGCGGCCGGCTGGATGTGGTCGGTCGGGCGCCGCGGCGAGTGGGCCTGCCAGTAACCGGGTCCACGCTTCCGGACAGCAACGAGAAAGACCCCGGCGCGCTTGCGCTGGGGTCTTTCTCGTTGACACGTGGCAGCGAGCCGGAGGCGGCTACTTGGCCTTCTCCTTGTCCTTGCTGCCCAGGAGGCGGAAGAGACCGGTGCCGCAGACCGGGCAGGTGCCCTTGATGGCGGGCCGGCCATTCTTCATCGTCACTTCCTGCGGATCCTTGATCTCGCGCTTCTCGCGGCATTTGACGCAATATGCTTCGGCCGTTGCCATGATGGATCCCCTTTCCGATGCCAATCGTCGCCGCGCTCCCCTGAGCGCAGTGTCGTGCTCGCACGGTCCAACCATCGAGGATGATCCATCCTCGCCGGGTGCCAATGCCGAATCCGTGCCATACGCAGGCGCATTCTACCGGAAAAGCGGACAACAGGTCGGCGTGCGCTACTCCGACTCCGGCTCGATCAGCGACGGATCGTTGTGCCGGATGTTGTTGACGGCCCGGCTGACCGGGTACGCCTCCATCTCCTCCGAGGGGTAGGGCGCCAGCAATCGCTCCAGCGGCGCCGGGTCGGTCTCGTCGCGATCGAGCCACTCGGCGTAGTCGACCGCCTCCAGCACGACCGGCATGCGGTCATGCAGCGGCGCCATCAGCTCGTTCGCATTCGTCGTGATGATCGTGTAGGAACGGCGCGGCTCATCGGGCTGGTCGCCCGGCGCCTCGTCGAAGAGGCCGGCGAAGAACATCAGGCCGCCGTCGCGCGGCCGGATGTAGTAGGGCTGCTTG
>JAICKJ010000284.1 GCA_025928015.1 Thermomicrobiales bacterium | reverse complement strand
TTTTTGTCCCCTTCCTGCTCCCCCCCCCCCCCCGCCAGGGCGCCCCCACCCCGGCGCTCGCCGCCCCCCTCGTGCGACTTCTGCCCGGCGGGGCGGCCCCCCCCCGGCGCCCCCCCCCGGCCCGTTCAGTCGAAACGCCGAGAGGGCATTCCCCGAGCGCCACGTGGGAAGATTCGGCCGGTACCGCCAGGCTGCCCTTACCCCTGAATCATGAGTACCAGGGTTGCGGTGCCGACGCTGCACGCAGCGATCGGGACCCCGCGGAGATTCGCCATGCTGAGCCGACCCGTCTTTCGACCTCACTGGCACATCGCCCCGGTGGGCGACAGTGAAGTCTTCCTCATCGCCGAAGGCCGCAACGTCGTGCTCAACGGGAGAGCCTATGTCAAGCTCGCTCGCCTGATCGATGGCGAGCGGACGACCGATGCGATTGTTGATGAGCTGATTGAATCCGTGCCCGCCGCGGAGATCTACCTGGGCTTGATGAAGCTGGAACGCGATGGATTCATCGAGGATCGCGATGCGCAGGTGCTGCCCCCGGCGGGAGCCGCCTGGTGGGGCATGCACGGCGTTTCCCAGGTGGATGCGCTGGAGGCGCTGCGGTCATGCAAGGTCGGCGTCCGAAGCATCGGGCGCGTCGACGATGCGCCGGTGCGGCGCCTTCTGCACGAGAGCGGCGCGATTGTCGCCTCGAGCGACGCCCCGGATATCGGGTTGCATATCGTGGTGGTCGACGACTACCTGCAACCCGAGCTCCGAGGCCTCGACGCGGAGTTGCGCGCCGCCGGTACTCCCTGGTTTCCCGTGAAGCCGGTCGGGATCTACCCGTGGTTTGGCCCGCTATTTCAACCAACCGGCGGACCGTGTTGGTCATGCCTCGCGCAGCGGCTGATGGTGAATCGCGACACGGAAGAATATGTCCGCGAAGCGACCGGCGCCACCGAGCCGTTCGCCAGCCTGGCGGCCAGCGCCGGCTCGTCCACGGCGGCGATCAGCATGGCGGTCACGGAGGTCACCCGGTTCATCGTCACCGGACAGACATCACTCGCCGATACCCTCATCACCTTCAATTCCGCGACCTTCGATGTGGATCGCCACAGGGTCGTCAAGCGCCCGCAATGTCCGGTCTGTGGCGATCCCGAGCTGACGCGGATCGCCCGGCCAGTGGAGCCCCAATCGCGGCTGAAGACCTACACCCGCGACGGCGGCCATCGCGCCATGACGCCGGAAGCGGCCCTGCGAACCTGGTCCCATCACATCAGCCCCGTCACCGGTGTCGTCCGAATGCTCACCCGCATCACCGACGAGGACGACCTGTTGCACGTCTACGTTTCCGGCACCAACATGGCGCTTCGGACCGAGAACTCCCGAATCCTGAGGCGGAATCTGCGCGGCAGCAATTGTGGCAAAGGCGTGACGGACGCGCAGGCGCGCATGAGCGCCGTCGGCGAAGCGATCGAGCGCTACTCTGGCGTCTTTCGAGGGGAGGAGCCGCGGGAGCGCGGCACCCTGCGGCGACTCGGCGACCGAGCCATCGACCCGGACACCTGGACCCTCTACAGTGATGCGCAGTATGCGTCCCGCGACGAGTGGAACAGCCGTCAGCGCCGGCTCGATGCCGTGCCCCACCGGTTCACCGCGGGCACGGAGACCGACTGGTCACCTGTCTGGTCGCTGACCCGTCGGGAGCACCGGCTCCTGCCAACTTCCCTCCTCTACTACAACGCCCCGCCGGGGATCGACTCCGGGTGTTTTGTGCCGGAGTCGAACGGGACAGCAGCGGGCGCGTCGCTCGAGGACGCGATGCTCCAGGGGCTGATGGAGCTGGTTGAGCGCGACAGCGTAGCGGTCTGGTGGTACAACCGCTTGCGCCAACCCACCGTCGATCTCGACAGCTTCGGTGAGCCGTATGTGGAACGCCTCCGCGCCGCCTATGCCGCGCGCAACCGCAACATTTGGATGATCGACGTGACGTCCGACCTCGGCATTCCGGCGTTCGTGGCCTTTTCCCGTCGCATCGATGGCCATGACACCGAGGACATCGTTTTCGCCCCGGCCGCGCACCTCGACCCCCGCATCGCGATGCTGCGGGCCCTCACCGAACTCAACCAGATGATTCCGGGGGTCGCGCCGCCCGAGGGGCGATCGACCGGTTACACCTACGATGATCCCGAAGCGGTCGAATGGTGGCAAACGGCGACCGTCACGAACCAGCCCTGGATCCTGCCGAGCGAATCCCTGCCGCCCCGGCGCATGGAGGACTTCCCGACCATCACCCATGACGACCTGCTCGCCGATATCCTCCACGTCCAGACGATTCTCGAGGAAAAGGGACTGGAGGTGCTGGCGCTCGATCAGACCCGCCCTGACGTCGGGCTACCCGTGGTCAAGATGATCGTGCCGGGACTGCGCCATTTCTGGGCCCGGTTTGCCCCTGGCCGCTTGTACGACGTGCCGGTCGCGATGCGGCGGCTGGACACGCCTACGCGCGAAGAGGATCTCAATCCAATTCCAGTGTTCATTTGAAAGCCTGCCGCTTCACCAGTTCGGCGCTCCACCGCGGTCGAAAGGATTGGCAACATGAGCAACGGCGCGGCCGTTCCGGCAACCAACACGTCCATGGCGGAACGCGTGCTCGTGCCGAAGCTCGTTGACGGGGCCAAGTGCATCCGCATGTCGGACGGGCGGCTGCGTATCGAGGGGCCCGGCGCATCCGCGACGTTGCCGCCCCTTTCTGAGCGCCTTGTGGAGGCCCTTGTCGGGCTCCCCGGCAACACCAGCACGCTCGAGCAGATCTTCGATCGCCTCGAACAGCCGGACGGACCCGGGCTGATCACGCTGCTGACCGTCCATCTGGCGCGATTCTCCGCGCAGGGACTGCTGACCCACCACCTCGTTGTCGACGGAGAGGAATACGCCTCGATCGAGCCGACGGGCATGCGGTATCGATTCCTCGTCCAGCCGATCCCTGACACGAAGCCCGTGCGCCTGTCGCGCTTCACCGTGATCCGGCGGGAGGACGATCATCTGGTCCTCGAGTCCGGTCTGGGGCAAGCGCTCGTGCGGGTTCGTAACGTGCCGCTCATGGGCCTCATCGGCATGTTGGCGGCGTCCCAGACCCCGGCGTCGCTCCAGCAATACGCCGAACCGCTTGGGATACAGGCCGAGACCATCGCCGGATTGCTTGTGCTGTTGATGAACGGCAAGCACTTCGAAGGCATGGTCGAGACCGACAGCGACGACCTGCGCCTCTGGAACCCACACGATCTCCTCTTTCATATGTCCAGCCGGTATGGGCGGTTCGGAGGCTACTTCGGGGGGAACTTCCGGCACATTGGCGAAATCGACCCGGCGCCGGCGGTGCGACCGCTGGCGGCGGGTCCGCGCATTCCCCTGCCCGTGCCCGTGCTGGAGGACATGCTGCGCCACGATCCTCCCTATCAGGGGATCGTCGAATCGCGACGGTCGATCTACACCTACGGACCGGCCCCCCTGACGCTGGATGACCTCGCGGAGTTTCTGTATCGCGTCGCCCGTGTGCGCTTCATCGGTCGCCAGCCCGTCTCGTCCGGCGTCACTGGACGCGACGGAGCGATGGAGGTCAGCTCAAGACCGACCCCAGCAGGCGGACGGGGGTATGAACTGGAGCTCTACCTGACCATTTCGGAGTGTCAGGGACTTGATCCCGGCATGTATCACTATGACCCGGCCGGTCATCAACTCACCCTCCTGCGTCCGGCGGACGATCTTACGGAGCAGATGCTGGCCTACGCGTCGATCACCTCTCCCGGTGTCAGACCGCAGGTCTTGATAACGCTGGCCGCGCGATTCCGGCGCATGATGTGGAAGTATGACCGGCTCGCCTACGCGGCGACGCTCAAGCACGTGGGCGTCATGATCCAGCAGATGTACCTCGCGGCCACGGTGATGCACCTCGCCCCCAGCGCGCTCGGCAGCGGGAACATCGAGATCTTCGCTGCCGCCTCGGGAAACGACCCGGAGATCGAAGGCTCGGTTGGCGAGTTCATCCTCGGCAGCTCGACCCGTGAGCCGAGGCGGCACCGACCCACGATGCTCTACCCAGAGCCGTCGTCATGAACTCGCTGGACGACAGCGTGCGCATGCTCCACGCCACGATGGAGATGTATTCGCGTGCCAAGCGGTTCAATGAGCGGTGGCTGGCCGACCCCTCGTTCCGCACCGCGCTCTTTCGAGACCCGGAGCGGGCGCTCGCCGACTACGCGCTTCCAGTCGATCCCGAGGAGGCGCGGGGCATCGTGGCCGGTGACACGGACCAGGCGGGCTCGATCGCCCGTGGCATATATGGCATCTCGGCGATGAAATCCGCAGTCATGGGCAGGTGGTACGGACCGGAAGCCACGGCGTCTGATGCGCGGATCGCGGCGTGGCGCGCACGGCAGCAGGCACGCATGCAGTTGGAACTCGGTCCCTTTCAGACCAGGGCATCTGTCCGGGCGGCGTGGAACGCGGAGCTCACCCGTGGCTGCAGCGGTGGGTGCTGGTTCTGCAATATGGCTGCGTCCGGCTTATCCGGGGCGGCGCCGGCCGACGAACGGAGCCTGCACGAGTGGCGCGGCATCGTGCGCGCCCTGAAGACCCGGCTGGGGCCGGCGACGCGAACCGGATTCCTCGACGGCGCGACGGATCCGTTTGATCACCCGGCGTACGAGGCGTTTTGCCGCATCGTCCTCGACGAGGCGGGCTTCTTCCCGCCCACGTCAACCGCATTGGCGCTGCGCGACCCGGAACGCTCGCGCCGGTTCTTTGCCGAGGCGAAGGCGGCTGGATGCTGGTCGGTGCGGCTGACAATCCGAGACCAGCACGAGCTCGATGCAGTGCATGCCAACTTTTCCA
>JAICKJ010000122.1 GCA_025928015.1 Thermomicrobiales bacterium | reverse complement strand
TGGGCTGAGCGTGTTCGGCTGGTGGCGCACGGGCGCCGGCGCGGGTCCCGGTTGATGCCCCATGGTCTGCTCCTTGTGTGCGCGCTGCCGGGCAGGCGAGCGTATGGCGCGGGCTGGCTCGAACCGAGCGATCGGTAGCATTGCGGTCTCCTTTCGATCCTGGACACCTGTGCCGACCCTCCGTCGGCGTACCTCCAGTCTCGGTGTCCGGGACATGAGGTCCCACGCACACTCCCCACCCATTGCCCACACACTTTGAGTGGGGTAGGCAGGCGCGCTATCCTGATCATTCAGGAACCTGTGACGGCGATGGAGGACGATGGGCGGTGGCACACGAGCGGGCGCGAACGTCCCGGTTCGGGACCCTGCTGCGACAGTACCGGGTGGCCGCGGCCCTCTCCCAAGAGGCGCTGGCGGAGCAGGCCGGGCTCAGCGTCCGGGCGATCAGCGACCTGGAGCGCGGGGTGAAGACCCGGCCCTACCTGGAGACGGTCCGCCTGCTGACCGACGCCCTGGGATTGACGAGAGCGCAAAGCGCAGAGCTTGCGCTCGTGGCACGTCAGCAATCGCCCGCCGATCCGAGATCGGACCAGGCCCAACCAGCCTCGTCGCACGAGGCGACCCTGCCCGTGCCGCGGTTGCCGCTCATCGGGCGTACGGCCCTCCTCCACGAGGCCCGGCGACTCTTGCGTGACGAGCAGGTTCCACTCCTGACGCTGACGGGACCCGGCGGCGTGGGGAAGACGCGCCTCGCCCTCGCGATTGCCGACGCCTGCGCGTCCGGGTCCTCGGCGTCGGTGGCATGGGTAGGGCTGGCTCCGCTGACTGATCCGGCCCTTGTGCCGGCGGTGGTCGCCCAGGTGCTCGGCGTGCGCGAGGAGCCGGGCCGTGCACTCATCGACACGCTCGCCGACGCGCTGCGCCAGCGATCCCTGCTCCTCGTGCTCGACAACTGCGAGCACATGCGGCAGGCCGTCGGTGACCTGGTGGCGCACCTGCTCGAGCACGCGCCGGGGCTTCGCGTCCTGGCCACCAGCCGTGCTCCGCTGCGGCTCCGTGGCGAGCACCTCCTGCCCGTTCCGCCTCTGGCGCTTCCCGACCCGCAGCGCCTGCCACCCTTGCCGGAATTCGCCGCCGTGGAGTCGGTCGCCCTCTTTCGCCAATTCGCCCATGCGGCCGACCCCGACTTCGCCCTGACCATGCAGAACATCGAGGCCGTGGCCGCCATCTGCCGGCGGCTCGACGGACTGCCGTTGGCGTTGGAGCTGGCCGCCGCCTGGCTGCGCGTGGTCTCGCCCGCGACACTGCGCGGCCTGCTGGATGAGCGGCTGCGCTTACTGTCCGGCGGCCCGGCCGATGCCCCCATCCGCCAGCAGACGCTGCGCGCCACCATCGCCTGGAGCTACGACCTCCTCACCGCCGAGCAGCGGCAGCTCTTTCGGCAGTTGGCGATCTTCGCGGGGGGCGCGACGTTGGAGGCGATCGCGGCGGTCACCGGTGAGGCGGACCCCATCACGGTGCTGGAGGGCGTCGAGGCCCTCGCCGACCAGAGCCTGCTCGTGCGCACCGAGCAGAGCGATGGCCAGCCACGCTTCGGCATGCTCGAGACGATTCGGGCCTTCGCGCTGGAACGTCTCGCTGAAAGCGGGGAGGCACCATCCCTCGCTGCTCGCCACGCCGAGTACTTCTTGGCGCTCGCCGCGCGACACGAGGTGACGTCGCTCCTGGGGGCTGAGGCGGTCGCATTGGTGAACCGGGCGGACGCCGAGCGCGACAATCTGCGGGCTGCGTTGGCATCGTCGGTGGAACGCCAACCGGAGGTCGCGCTGCGCCTGGCGTCAGCTTTGGCCAACTGGTGGTGGGTCCGGGCGCAGTTTCGGGAGGGCCGGGACTGGCTCCAGCGCGCGTTGGCCATGGGCGAGACGGCGCCGACGGCGGTCCGGGCGGCGGCGTTCGCCAATATCGCAATGCTGGCCGTTGGCGGCGGCGACGCCGAGGCGGCGATGGCGGCGGGCGAGACGAGTTTGGCGCTGTGGGCGTCGCTCGGCGAGGCGGGACGATCGTCCGCGGGGTACGCACTTGCGCTTTTCCACGCCGGTTCCGCCGCCTATTGGGCCGGTGATCCCGACGCTGCCGAAGCGAAGTACGCGCAGGCGCTGGAGCGATTCCGGGCGCTTGGCATGGACTATTGGGTCGCTCTGACGCTCATCACGCTCGGACCGATCTTCCTCGACCGTCACGACATCGACCGGGCGGAAGCGGTCTTTGTCGAGGCGATCGGGATCTTGCGCCCGGCCGACGATGTCTACGGACTCGCGTTTGCCCTCCGCGGGATCGGGGATGTGGGGCTGGCGCGGGGCCTGTACCACCGCGCGGCTGACGCCTGGCAGGAAAGCCTCGCGTTGTCGTGGGCCCTGCGTGATCCCGGGGGGATCACCGATTGCTTGATCGCGCTGGTCGAAGTCGCCGCACGGACGGGGGACGCGACGGACGCAGCGGCCGCGCTGCTCGGGGCGGCGCGCGGGGTGCGCGAGGATGCGGGCCTGTTCATGAAGCGGTGGGAGACGAACTACGACCGCGCGTGCGCGCTCGTGCGCCCGGCGCTGGGGGACGACCGGTTTCAGCGGGCGTGGGACGAGGGGCGAGGGTGGTCGCTGGAACAGGCGGTACGAGCCGCGCGGTCCCTCGCTTTCGAGGAGCCGACCACCGCCGAACCGAGCCCGCCGACCTCACCGTGACGTCCGAGGCGTGATGGCGTCTTCGCCCTCCAGCGATCGCCACGGCGTAATCGCACTTCCCGCCGCAGCATTTCGCCCCTACCATGGAGGACCCGTTGGACGCGGGAGTCCCGCGCGTTTCATCGGTGACCGCTCCTTGCCGCTGCCAAGCGTGTAGGGTTGTCTCAAATACGACCGTTTATGAGACACTGCACCGCTCCCAACGTGGAGTGGGTGGGTGTGCCGGACGGGTCCGGATCCTGGACGACGGGGCGTCTGGGTCCCGCCATGGCGCGGGCCGTTGTGGCTACAACAAGGAGCTACGCCAATGTCGCGCATAGTGGGCCAGCTCGTCACCGAGACGTTGGATTACGACGATGGACGGCAGGTCACGGCGTATGTCCCGCCATCTCCGCCAGAGGCCGTCGTCTTCGCCGGTGACGGCCAATTGATCGCGTCGTGGGGAGGCGTCCTGGAAGCGTCCGACCTCCCACCTACGATGATCATCGGTGCACACCGCCTGGACGATGAGACGCTGCGGCTTCAGGAATACTCACCGGGCGCGAGCACGGCCGCCTTCGCGTTTGACCCTGAACGGTTCGCGGCACATGAAAGGTTCTTTGTCGAGGACGTGCGCGCATGGGCGCAGGCGCGCTTCGACGTCGTGCTGCCTGCCGACCGAACCGCAGTGTTTGGTGTCTCGGCGAGTGGAGAACTCGCGCTCGCCATGGGGCTTCGCCATCCCGACATCTACGGCGCGGTCTTCTGCGCGTCGCCGGGCGGAGGTTACCGACCGCCTGCCGTGATGCCGAGCCCGCTTCCGCGCACCTATCTCGTCGCCGGCACGCTGGAGCCGTTCTTCCTCGAGAACGCGACCCGGTGGGCGGGCGCGCTGCGCGATGCCGGTGCGGACGTCGTCATGAACGAGCGGGTCGGGACCCACGGCGACGCGTTCTGGCAAGCCGAGTTCCCGCTGATGGTGGCATGGGCGTTTGGACGCTAGGGTGTGTTGGCAAAGCTCGAGCCATCCGAGGATCATGGCGATCGTCACCATCGCCAGGTAGCTGCTGGTCAGCTTCTCGTCGCGGGTCGCCACCCGGCGAAAGCGCTTGAGCCGGTTGATCGTCTGCTCGATCACCGGCCGCTCCCGGTAAAGTGCTTTGTCGTGGTCGTTCGGGCCAGCTTCATCTTGGCGCTTGGGGATGACCGCCGCAATCTGCCGATGGCCAAGCCAGTTCCGCAAGTCGCCGCTGCTATAGCCCTTGTCGCCGGCGACCGCGTCCGGTGCTGCGCGCGTTCCAGCAACGGGATTGCCTCCGGGCTCTCGTGCCGTTGGCCGGCGGTGGCGGATAACACCTTTTCCCCGTGTCTCGAAAAGGAACGTTTGTGAGACGGCCAGTGGTCCGGTCGTTGGCCGCGGGCAGCGTGGACGATCAGCCGAGGAGCAGCCGTGGCCGCTCGCGCAGCAGGTCCTCGGCCTCCTGCACGATGCCCCGCACGATCTCGCCCGCCGGCCGCGCCGACGTGATCAACCCCGCGGAGACGCCCGCGCTCACCCCGGCCACCGCCAGGTCGGCCCGCTCGTTCCCGGCCGTCACCTCGGCTTGCAGCGCCGCCCGGTGGGCGGGAATCTCGGCCTCGTGGCCGGACCAGCGGTCAATGAAGGCGTTGCGCAGCATGCGGTCCGGGTTGGCGGCGGGGAAGGGGCGCTCGGCGATCAGGTCATAGAGGCGTGTCTGGACGGTGTCGTCGGCCGTCGCCGCCAGGACTGCCTCCTGCTCCCAGGACGCTCCGCCCCACTCCTGACTGGTCACGAACCGGGTCCCCATCCAGGCGCCCTGCGCGCCGAGCAGCAGCGCCGCGGCCAGCCCCCGGCCGTCCGCGATGCCGCCGGCGGCGACCACCGGGACCGGCGCGACCGCATCGACGACGGCCGGCAGCAAGGCGAAGGTCCCGAGGGCGCCGGCGTGTCCTCCCGCTTCGCCACCCTGGGCGATGATGACGTCGACCCCGGCCCGCGCGGCCGTGATGGCCTGCTTCAGCGTCTGCACCTGGACGAAGACCTTGACCCCCGCCGCGTGGGCCGGGGCGACGAAGGGCGTCGGGTCGGCGAACGAGTGGTTGATCGCCGCCACCCCTTCCTCCAGCGCCACCCGGGTCAGCTCCGCCGTGTCCGGGAACGACGAGATGAAGCCCACTCCGAAGGGACGCGCGGTGAGCGACCGGGCGAGCCGGATCTGCTTCCGCAGCCACGACGCTCCGTCGGGGTTCGTGCCCCCGATCATCCCGAAGCCGCCCGCCTCGGAGACCGCGGCGGCCAGCTTGCCCGTCGCGGTCCCGGCCATCGAGGCATTCAGAATCGGGCGCTCGATGCCGAGCAACGTGCAGAGTTGGGTGGTGAGCATGAACGGCCTCCTCAGAACGTCTCCCTCCGGACCATGGCTGGTGGCAGACTACCATTGGCGGAATCGTGCTCGCGTGCTGGCCGAGCTCCTCGGCGGGCTGGACCTGTCGGGGTCTCGCTGAGTGCCATCAGACCGTCCGATCGCCCAGGAATTCGATCATCTGGGCGAAGGCGTTCTGCGCGTCGGGCAGGTCGATGTTGTACTGGTACTCGTGTCCCAGGCTCGGCTCGTGGTCGGCCGGAAAGAAGAGCGTGCTGACCGGCACGCCGAGCCCCTGCAGCTTCGTGGCCAGCGGGCGCGACTGCGTCGCGGTCAGCGGGTCGCCGTTGCCGCCGCTGATGAACACCGCCGGGTAGGCCGCGGTGACGTGGTCAAGGGTCGACATCTGCGCCATGACCGACGGTTTGCCGCCGCGCTCGCCCGTGTAGGCCCAGACGACCGTGTTGACGCCCCAGCCGAGCAGGCGGGTGACGAACGTATCCGCGCCCGGCACCTCGTCGCGCGCGGTGAACGCCTGCATGTCGTAGATGCCGCAGTAGAGGATCACGCCGCGCAACTGCGCCGGTTTCAGCGCCGGCGTGATCCCGAGTGTCGCCGCGACCGCCGGATTCGTCGTCAGCGCGGCGACCTCGCTCGTGATCTGCGCCCCGGCGGAGTCGCCGGCCATGACGATCCGGTCCGGATCGACGTGGAAGCGGCCGGCGTTCTGCTGGACATAAGACAGCGCCTCGTTGACCTGATGGACGGGCGTCGGATAGGTCTTGTCCGGCGCGAGCGAATAGCCGAGCGAGACGACCGTGTAGCCCTTGAGCGCGATCATCCGGAAGTAGGGCGCGGCATCGTCCTTGTTGCCGGAGATCCAGGCGCCGCCGTGGGTCCAGATCACGACCGGCAAGCGCTGGTCGGTCTGTGCGACCGTCGATGGAAAGTAGACGTCGAGCTTCGTGTCCGCGCTGTCAGATGCGTATGGTTGGTCGAGCAGCGTCGTCACGCCCTCCCGCGGCGCGTGCGCCTCCATCGTCTGCTTGACGTTGGCCGCGTTGTCCTCGAAGACGCGCTTGATGAGGAGCGAGCCCGGCCGGGGGCTGAGCGTGAACGCGAGCGCAATGATGACCAGGAGCGCGACGATGAGACCGAGCGCCCCCAGAATCCATCTTCGCCACCTGGCGCGATGCGCGGCGGGGCCAGGTTGCTCGACGAAGGATTGGGACACGCGCACACGCTCCTGAGCGCCGCCCGGAGCCGGGCCGGGCGCAATCTATGTTCGTTCAATTTGTCCGGACATCGTGCCGGTACCTTGGCGCGAGCGTAGCACACCGCTCGCGAATTCGGAATGGTTATAGACGAAAACCGGACGGGAATGAGTAAAGTGCTCGTTCCTGCCCGGTTTCGTCGCAACGTCGCAGCTATTTCGTCGCCATCGTGCGGTAGCGGCGGACGCAGAGCGGCGCGAAGATCGCCAGGATCACGAGCGACCAGCCGAGCGAGACCCAGGCCGCGTGCTGCATCGGCCAGGCGGTCGCCTGCATCGCGCCGGTATTGCCGAAGAGCTGACGGGTTGCCTGCACGATCGCGCTGACCGGGTTCCAGTTGGTCACTGTCTGCAGCCAGCCGGGCAGACCCTGCATGGGCACGAACGTGTTGCCCACGAAGGCGAGTGGCATGAAGATGGTCATGCCGATCTGATCCGCCGAATCCGCCGAGCGGGCCAGCATCCCGAGATAAATCCCGGCCCAGTTCATCGCGAACTGGAAGAGCATGAGCAATCCGAAGCCCGCGGCGACGCGCAGCGGGTCGGTGTGCGTCCGCCAGCCGACGGCGAGTCCGCAGATGACGAGCAGCACGAGTCCGACGATCGCCTCCGCCAGGTTGGCCAGCGTCGCGCCGAGGATCGCCGCCGAGCGGGCGATCGGCAGCGAGCGCAGCCGGTCGATGATTCCCTTCTGCCGGTCCTCGGCCATCCCGGTGGCGGCGGCGACGAGCGTGCCGGCCATCGTCAGCGCGAAGATGCCGGGCATCAGGAACTCGCGGTAATTGACCCCCGGCACGGTGACCGCGCTGCCGAAGACGTAGCCGAAGAGCAGGACGAAGATCACCGGCTGGACGATCATGCCGGCGAGTTTTTCAGGCACGCTGCGCAGGTGCGTCAGGTGCCGGCCGGCGACGACGAGGGCATCGGCGAGCGCCCAGCGCAGGCTGCGCAGCGGATTGGCGGCGGTCGCCGCCGGGGTCGGTAGAGCGATGGCCTGGCTCATCAGGCAGCCTCCCTTCCAACGAGATCGTGACTCGTTGATTGCATCGTTTCGCTGGTTGGCGCGCCGGTCAGCCGCATGAAGACGTCGTCCAGCGACGGCTTGCGGACGGCGATGTCCTCGGCGGCGATCGCCGCGTCGTCGAGCGCGCGGACGATCGCGGTCAGCGTCCGGGGCCCGCCGTCGAACGCGACGGAGATCGATCGCGCCTCCCCGTCCACGGCCGGGACGCGGTCGGTGATCCGTTCGAGCAGCGCGGCGGCGTAGGGCAGATTGGCGTCATCCGGCAGGACGAGATCGAGTTGCTCGCCGCCGATCGATGCCTTCAGGGCGCGGGGCGTGTCGTTCGCGACGACCGTGCCCCGGTCGATGACGGCGATCTCATCGGCGAGCTGGTCGGCCTCGTCCAGATATTGCGTGGTCAGCAGCAGCGTCGTGCCGCCCTGGACGAGCGCGCGGATCGCCTGCCACATCTCCTGCCGGGCGCGCGGGTCGAGCCCGGTCGTCGGCTCGTCGAGGAAGAGGATTTGGGGCCGGGCGACGAGGCTGGCGGCGAGGTCGAGCCGGCGCCGCATCCCGCCCGAATAGGTGCGGGCGAGGCGATCGCCGGCGTCGGTCAGCGAGAATTGGTCGAGCAGCTCACTCGCTCGGCGTTGCGACTCAGCGCGGGCGAGGTGGTAGAGCCGGCCGACCATCTCCAGGTTGCGCCGGCCGGAGAGCAGCTCATCGACGGCGGCGTACTGCCCGGCCAGGCCGATACGGGCGCGGACCTCGTCGGCCTGGCGGACGACGTCCAGCCCGGCGACGCGGGCGCTGCCGGCGTCGGGGACGAGGAGCGTGGAGAGGATGCGGACGATGGTCGTCTTGCCGGCCCCGTTGGGGCCGAGGAGCCCGAGGATGGTGCCAGGCTGGACGGCGAGATCGACGCCCCGCAGCGCCCAGGTGGCGCCGAAGCGCTTGCGAACGTCGTTGACCTCGATGGCCGGCGAAGAGGTCGTGGAGAAGGACATGTGGTGCGTGCTCCCTGCGATGGGACGAAAACCGGTGGGGCCCCGGCCGCACGCTCGTACAGCGTACGGCTCTAGTACGACGTACGATAATGGTACAATGTACGAAAGTCAAGCCCCGAGGAGGCGCCATGTCCCTGAACGACCGATTGCGCGACGCCCGCCGGCAACCCGAACAACAAGATGACGAGCATCGCGCCCACCGGCAGCGGGCGCGCGAGGGGCGCCGTCCGTTCATGGAGGAGGTCCGCCCCGCCCGCGAACGACTGCAGGAGGAGCGGCGGGAGCGGTCACACGCCCGGACACCGGTTGCGCTGCAGCCGATCTGGCTCCGCCTGCGCGAGCCACGCGGTCGCGGCCGCAACGCGCTCAGCTACGAGCAGATCGTCGATGCCGCGATCGCCCTCGCCGACACCGAGGGGCCGAAAGCGATCACCATGCGCAAGATCGCCCAGGCGCTCGGTGTCGGCACGATGTCGCTCTATTGGTACGTGCCGAGCAAGGACGACCTGCTCGAGCTGATGCTCGACGAGATCTATGGCGAGGGCGAGCCCGGTGAGCCGACCGGCGACTGGCGCGCCGACCTCGCCGCCGGCGCCCGCGCCCGCCGGCGGGTGATGCTCCGCCATCCCTGGCTGCTCACCCACATCGGCGTCGGGCCACCCCGCGGCCCGAACGCGCTGCGCGGTGTCGAACGCGCCCTCGCCGCGCTCGATCCCGTGCGCCTCGATCCCGGCACGGCGATGGGCGTCATCATGGCGGTCGACACCTTCGTCACCGGCTTCGTGTTGCGCGAGCAACTGGAGGATCAGGAGAGCGAGGTCAAGGCGGGGTTCGCCAACGCCTCGGAGGAGGAGATCCGTGTCTACATCGACCGGCTCTTCGCCAGCGGCCAGTATCCGCACCTGGAGGCAGTGATCCGCGGCGGCATCGACCCGGATGATCCGGCGACCCGCGACGCCCGGTTCGAGTTCGGTCTCTCGTGCCTGCTCGACGGCATCGCCGCCCGCATCGGGCGGGAGTAGAAACCCGCTCCCCAACACTCCCCTCCCCCAATTCTGGGAGAGGGGCTGGGGGTGGGGGCGCAATGTGACAATTTCGCCATATGCTCGCCGCACCCTCGTCACGGTCGTTACGTATGGTGAGAGAGGATTGCCGGAGCGCGATCCTCGTCGCACGTCTGGATAGTGGTGAAAGGGTCAGCATGGCCACAGGTTGGGGAATGTGATGAGCGTGGCAGCAACGGCGCCGATCGCGGCGGCGCTCGGCACGCGGCAGAACGGCGCGTCCGTCACCGTTCTGGAAACACACGATTTGACCAAACGGTTCAAGCAGCTCACCGCCGTCGATCATCTCGATCTGAATGTCCGCAGCGGCGAGGTGCTCGGCTTCCTCGGTCCGAACGGCGCCGGCAAGAGCACGACCGTCGGCATGATCCTCGGGCTCATTCGCCCCACCTCCGGCACGGTCCGCCTCTTCGGCAAGGACCCGCTCACGCAACACGAGATCGTCTCGAAGAGCGTCGGCGCGATCATCGAGAACCCGGCTTTCTACCCCTATCTCTCCGGCCGCGACAATCTCCTCGCTCACGCGAAGATGCTCGGCGGCGTGCCGAAGGGGCGCCTCGACGAGCTGCTGACACTCGTCGGGCTCCGGGATCGGGCAAAGGACAAGTTCAAGACCTACTCGCTCGGCATGAAGCAGCGGCTCGGCATCGCCTCGACCCTGCTCAACGACCCGGCGCTGGTGATCCTCGATGAGCCGACCAACGGGCTCGACCCGGCCGGGCAGCGTGAGATCCGCGAGATCATCCCGAATCTCGCCGATCAGGGACACGCCGTGCTGCTCGCCAGCCACATGCTGCACGAGGTCGAGCAGGTCTGCGACCGCGTCGCGATCGTCCGCAAGGGCAAGCTGATCGAGGAGGGCGAGGTCCAGGAGATGCTCCGCCGAGGCGAGCACCTGGAGGTGACGATCCCGGACGCCGACCTGCGCCAGGCCGCCGCGCTGGTCGAACAGGTGCCGGGCGTCAGCCAGGTGACGGTCGAGAACGGCCGGCTGCGGATCGCCGCGCCCGAGCGGGCCGGCGCCGACATCAACCGCCAGCTCGCCACCCACGGCCTCTTCGCCGGCAGCATCACCCCGCGTCACAACTCGCTGGAGGAGTTCTTCCTCGAGCTGACCGAGGGCGAAACGTCTTCGTAACCGAGATGCTGGTCATGCCTGAGTCCCGCCACTCCGTCATGCTGAGCTTGTCGAAGCATCCCCGGCGAAGCCGGTCCGCCGAAGCGGACAGTGCCCGGGCAAGGAGTGCTTCGCGCGTGGAGAAGTGCTTCGCACGGGGATTCTTCCCGGTGGTCAGAATGACGAATGAGGACCTCTTGTCGAACTGGAGAACGACCGTTCCATGATTCATCTGTTGCAAAGTGAGCTGTTCCGGCTGCGCAAGCGGCCGATGGCGTGGGTCCTGCCCATCATCCTCTGCGGCCTGATCGCCGCCTTCTACGTCATCTTCTACTTCGCCGCGCGCAACGCGACTGATCCGACGCTGATCGACCAGCTCTCGCTGCCGTGGGTCTTCAACGGCGGCGGCACCTTCGTCATCCAGATCGGCATCATCCTGCTGGCCGTGCTCGCCTCCAGTGTGATCGGCAGCGAATATTCCTGGAACACGATCCGGCCCTTGCTGGCGCGGGCGAGGAGCCGTCACGCGATGCTCTCCGCCAAGTGGATCACCGTCGCCCTCTACACGGTCGCGTTGATCATCGTCGGGATGATCGTCGCGGTCATCGCCAGCTACGTCATGTCGCAGATCGCCGGCATCGACACCGGCGCGAGCGCGGAGATCTTCCGAAAGATCGCCGCCGGCACGGGGCGGTTGATCTGGGCCGCCGCGCCCTACGCCGCCATCGCCTTCCTGATCGCGCTCTGGACCAAATCGAACGCAGCCGGGATCAGCGTCGGGCTGGCCATCTTCTTCGTCGAGCCGATCATCTGGCTGCTGCTGCGCCAGTTCAATGACGTCTTCGACACGATCGAAAAGGGCGGCATCATCTGGAACGTCCAGCGGTTGACCGACGCCAACATGCACCGTTCCGCGGACCGCGCCGTG
>JAICKJ010000215.1 GCA_025928015.1 Thermomicrobiales bacterium | reverse complement strand
CAGCAGGTGCTCGATGTCGGCGACGGTGTTCTTGAAGATGAAATCGCGTGAGCGTTCGAGGTAGCCCGGCTCCCACTCGTACCGGAATTCCTTGACCCGGTTTTTCACCGGATAGAGGCCGAAGTTCATCGAGCCCATGTTGAGCGAGCTCATCTCCGGCTTGAAGTGGCGGCTGGCCGCGGTGCGCTCCGCGACGGTCATCGTCTGGCCGCCACCGGTGGTGATGTTGACGACGGCGTCGGTGCGCTCCTTGATCGCGGGCAGGAACCGGGCGAAAACGGCCGGATCGGGCGTGGGGCTGCCGTCTTTCGGGTCGCGGGCGTGGAGGTGGAGGATGGCGGCGCCGGCCTCGGCCGCGCCGATGGCCGATTCGGCGATCTGGTCGGGTGTCAGCGGCAGGTAGGGCGACTGCGAGGGGATGTGGATCGCCCCGGTCACCGCGCAACTGATGATCACCTTCCGCGCCGCTGTCGCCACGATTGCCCTCCTCGTTCTGCATTCCGGATCGTGGCGTCCATGCTACCCGACGGCGCGACAATGCGCCCACGACTACGACACCGATGCCAGGGGCACATAGCTGGACGGGAAGGACGAGGTCATGCAGAAGGGATATCCGGGGTTGAGGCTGGACGCGGGCATCGTCTACGCGGAGGTGGATGGGCGGCCGCTGCGGCTCGATGTGCTCCAGCCGCCGGAGCGGTCGAGTACACCGATGCCGGCGGTGATCTGGGTCCACGGCGGCGGCTGGCTGGAGGGCTGGTACACCGACGGCGATTCCTGGTGGTGCTGTCCTCCGCTCGCGGCTGCCGGCTTCGTGACCGTCTCGGTCGAGTACCGGATGTCGGACGAGGCGGCCTTCCCGGCGCAAATCCACGACGTGAAGGGCGCGATCCGCTGGGTGCGGGCGCACGCGGATGAGTTTGGCATCGACCCGGCGCGCATCGGTATCTGGGGACATTCGGCGGGCGGGCATCTGGCGGCGCTGGCCGGCGTCACCGGCGATCTGCCGGAGCTGGAAGGGGACGTCGGTCCGGCCGGCTATTCGAGCGCCGTCCAGGCGGTCGTCGCGGGCAGCCCACCGACCAATTTTACCGGCGACAGCCGCGCGTTGACCGGCGAGGCGTACAGCTACGTCGACAGCCTGTTCGGAGGCATCGCTCCAACGAAGCGGAAGCTGATGGGTCTGGCCAGCCCCGCCTGTCATGCCGACGGGGGTGATCCGCCGACGCTGGTCGTCCATGGCGACGCCGACGAGCTGGTGCCGGTCTCCCAGGGCGATGAGCTGGTCGCCGCGCTCCGCGCGGCCGGCGTGCCGGTCGAGTACGAGCGCATGCCGGGCGCCGATCACATGCTCTTCGCGGGCGAGCGCCGCTACCCGCGCGAACATGGCCTGGAACGCTTCGGCGCCCTCGCGCTTGGCTTCTTTCGGCGCTGGCTGGGGCCGCGCTGAGCCGCCCGTCTCCGTTCCGGCGTCGCCATCGCGTGGCGGGGTTGCGCTTGCCCGTCCGTCACGTATGATGGTCCACGAGGGTCCATGGAACACGTCGTATATTCGCGCGGCAGGATATCTGGCGGGAAAGGCAGCGAGGATGGGGAATTCGCGCCCTGATGGGCAGGCGGGACGGGTGACGGACTACAGGATCACGCGGCGGGCGGCGTTGCGTGCCAGCGGCGCCGGGCTCGGCGTGGCGCTTGGGTGGGCCGGGCTCAGCCGCGCGCAGCCGGCGACGCCGGGCGCGACCCCGGCCCCCACAGGACCGGTCTCACTCGCCGCCAAGTGGCTGACCAATCCGCGCGGCTTCGCCTGGGACGAGGACGGCAATCTCTACGTCGCGCTCGCCGGCGCCGGGGGCGCGACGCTGGTCGGCACCGAGCTGGACGACGGACCGGCGATGAGCGGTTATTCAGCCGTCGTCGCCAAGGTCCAGGACGGCATCCCGGAGTCGGTCGCGACCGGCTTGCCCTCGACCCGCATCCCGGGCGAGCGGACGCTCGGGCTGACCGCCGTGGCGGTGCTCAAGGGCGAGGTCTACGTCCTCGAAGACGCCAACGCGATGATGTTCCGCGATCGCGGCGATTCGCCGGACGGTGTCTACAAGATCGAGTCGGACGGCACCTTCACGCTCATCGCCGACCTCGCCGAATGGGTCAAGACGAACCCGGTCAAAGACCTGCCGCCGGACTACAACCCGAAGGGTGAGGTCTTCGGCATGGTCGCCGATGGGGAGAATCTCTGGGTGATCGAGAGCAACTCCGGCCAGGTGCTGCTTGTCACGCCAGAGGGAGACGTGACGCGGATCGCCGACCTCTCCGAGGGGCACCCGCTGCCGACCGGCCCGGCGCTGTCGCCCAATGGGGGCATCTATGTCGGCTATTTGACGATGGTCCCGTACTTCGACGGCGGCGCGAAGGTGGTCGAGGTGGCGCCGGACGGCAAGGTAACCGACGTCTGGACCGGGCTGACGATGATCACCGCCGTGGCGACCGACAAGGACGGCACGCTCTACGCGGCCGAGATGGCGACCGGCAACACGCAGACGCCGCCCTACGTCGCGCCGGCGACGGGCCGGGTGGTGCGCCGGACGGGGCCATCGACGTTGGAGGCGTTGGCGACCAACGTCAACTATCCAGTGTCGCTCGCCGTCGGTCCGGACAACGCGCTCTACGTCGGCGCGCCGGCGATGGGCTCGGATGACGCGGACGGCTATTTGCTGCGGATCGACACGCAAGCGACGGGGCCGACCGATGTGCGGCCCGTGGTCGAGGCGGTCGGCGGCAAGGGGCTGGGCGTGCCCGCCGCCGGCTCGAACTCCAGCTACTTCGGCGGCGCGACCCCGGCGGCCGACGCGCCGACCGGCACGACCCCGACGCCGGCGCCGACCCAGGAGTCGGGCCCGGGCGAGCAGACCATCCACGTCGAGGCCGGCGAGCTCTATTTCAAGCCGAAAGACATCACCATCCCGGCCAACGTGCCGATCACCTTCGCGGTCGAGAACGTCGGCAAGATCCAGCACAACTTCAGCATCGACGCGCTGCGCGTGAGCATCTACATGAAACCCGGCGAGACCTCGACGGTGACCGTCACCGCGCCGAAGGGGACATACGAGTTCTACTGCGACCTCCCCGGCCACAAGGAAGCGGGGATGTGGGGCACCCTCACCGTCCAGTAGTGGCGAGATCGCCGCGCACTGTCGCCCGGAAACGACCGGAGGTCGTTTCCGGGCTATGAAGCCCGCGGGTGGCCCTTCGACCTGAATAAGCCACCCTTGGATGTCAATGGAATCGGGCCGTTGCCGGGTGTAGCATGTCCGCGACAGAAAGGACGGACGCCATGATCCGGCGATGCTTTCTGGGTCTCTGTTTCTGCGTCCTCTTGGTAGTAAGCAGCTGCAGCGCCGCGCTTGCCGCCGATCCGCACAGCGCCGGCAGCACGGGGCCGCCCAACCAGACCTGCCTCAGTGAAACGGCCCCCAACACCCCCGGCAACGCCAGTACCTCCCCGGGATCGCCATTCAACGAACCAGGCTCGGGTGGCAATCCGGACAATCCCGGCGGGATCGGCGGCCAGCACTACGCGCCCAATGCGCAGTACGATGTCGCCTGTTTCCAGGTGTCGCAGAGCCATCCGTAAACGCGCCCGACACAGAACCAACGGCCAAGCGAATCGCGCCCGGTGCATTTGCACCGGGCGCGTCCAACCGTGCAGCATGCGCACTGCCTTGGCTCCTCCCCGCACGCGGGAGGAGAACGCCCTCTACGCCCCCGGCCCGTCCGCGATCATGGTGGTCTCCGTCAGCCTGAACGAGAGGCAGCCGTGGATGGTGTGGGCGGAGGAGCCGATGGCGATCTCGAAGCGGCCGGCCTCGGCGACCCAGGCGTGCTGGGCGTCGTCCCAACAGGCGAGCGCGAAGGCGTCGAGCGGCAGGCTGACCGTCTTCGTCTCGCCCGGCGCCAGATCCACCTTGGCGAAGCCCTTCAGCTCCTTGTGGGGCCGTCGCAGCCGGCTCTCGGGGTCGAGCACGTAGAGCTGGACCGTCTCCTTGCCGGCCCGGTCGCCCGTGTTCTTGATGTCGATCTGCACCGTCAGCGTCTCATCCGGGCGCAGCTCCCCGGCGCTCAGGCGCACGTTGTCATAGGTGAATGACGTGTAGGAGAGGCCGAAGCCGAAGGGGAAGAGGGGCGCGATCTCCTTCGCGTCGTAGTAGCGGTAGCCGACGAAGAGGCCCTCGCCGTAGCGGACATGCCCGTTCTCGCCCGGGTAGTTGAGGAAGGCCGGGTTGTCCTCCAGCCGGACCGGGTAGGTCTGGGGCAGCTTGCCGGAGGGGTTGACGTCGCCGAAGAGGACGTCGGCGAGCGCGTTGCCGCACTCCTGCCCCGGGAACCAGCCTTGCAGCACGGCCGGCACCTGATCCAGCCAGGGCATCGCGACCGGCGAGCCGGTCTGCAGCACGACGACCGTCCGCGGGTTGGCCGCCGCGACGCGCTCGATCAGGTCGACCTGGTTCCGCGGCAGGTCGATCGTCGTCCGGTCGAATCCCTCGCTCTCCCAGTCGCCATTGAGGCCGACGAAGAGCAGCGCGACATCGGCGTCCTTCGCGACCCTCTCCGCTTCGGCGAGCATGTCGGCCGGCAGCGGCGGCAGATGGCCGAGGCGGAAGGCGCCGAAGGGCGCGGGGCCGCCGCTGCCAAACTCGACGCGCAGGCGCACCGGCGTGCCCGCGTCGAGCGCCACCGTCGCGGTCCGCTCGGTGCTGCCCATGCCGAAGTAGGAGTCGCCGCGCTGCCAGTCGTCCCAGTTGTCGATCACTTCGCGGTCGTCGATGAACAACCGGGAAAGTCCCGCGCTCGTCAGGCTGAAGATATGCTCGCCCGCCTGCTCCGGGGTGAAGGTGCCGGTGATGCGGGCCGAGAACGGACCGGGCGGCAGATTCGGCGCGACCTCGCCCAGCCAGAACTGCTCGCTGGTGCCGAGGGTGCCCTGGTGGACCGGCTCGCCGGCGAGATCGTTGTTCGCGAAGTAGCTGGCGGCGAACCCGTGCGCGTCGCCGCCGTCCGGCGTGACCTGGGCGCCAGTCAGGCTGGGGAGGGTTCGGTGATTGGTGCAGCCGCGCGCGTAGGTCAGTTCAACATCGTTTCCGACCTTTGCCGCGATGCCGTCGTACGGTGTGACCGCGTAATGGGCATTCACCTGGGCGCTGCCGCCGCCCATCATGACGGCCGTCTTCGCGTTCGGCCCGATGACGGCGATCTCCTTGAGCGATCTGACGTCGAGCGGGAGCACGCCGTCGTTTTTGAGCAGGACCGCGCCCTCGGCGCCGGCCTGGCGGATCAGCGCCCGGTCCTCCGGCCGGTTCACCGCCCGCTCCGTCTCCGGGTGGGGATGCTCGAGGAGGCCGGCGCGGGCGATGGTGAAGAGGATGCGCCGCGCCGCGTCGTCGATCGCCGCCTCCGGCACCTCGCCGTCGCGGACCGCCTGGAGCAGCTTCTCGCCGCGCCAGCGCGTCGGCCCCGGCATCTCCAGATCCTGGCCGTTTTTCGCCGCCTCCGCCGTGCTGTAGGTGCCCGTCCAGTCGGACACCAGCAGCCCGTCGAAACCCCACTCCTCTTTCAGGAGGTCGCGCAACAGATGCGCGCTCTCCGCGGCGTAGGTGCCGTTGACCCTGTTGTAGGCGGACATCACGCCCCAGGTGCCGGCCTCCTGCACGGCGGCACGGAAGGGCGGCAGGTAGATCTCGTGCAGCGTCCGCTCGTCCACCTCGACGTTCAGGCTCATCCGTTCGAACTCGGAGTCGTTGCAGACGAAGTGCTTGACCGTCGCGCCGACGCCGCCCACTTGCAGGCCGGTGATGTAGGCGACGGCGAGGCGGGCAGAGAGATACGGATCTTCGGAGAAGCATTCGAAGTTGCGACCGTTGAGGGGAGAGCGGTGGATGTTGACCGTCGGGCCGAGCAGCATCGAGGCGCCCTTGCTCCGCGCCTCCCCGGCCAGCGCGCCGCCGATCCGCCCGACGAGGTCGGTGTCCCAGGTCGCCGCGAGGCCGATGCCGGCCGGGAAGCAGGCGGAGGTGATCTCGCCGCCGACGAAGCCACCGCTGCCACGCGCCCCGTTCGGTCCGTCCGACACCTTCATCGCCGGGATGCCGAGGCGGGGGATCGGCACCGTCTCCCACATCGACGCGCCGGCCATCAGCGCGACCTTTTCCTCCAGCGTCAGTTTGCCCACGAGCTCTGCGGCGCGCGCCCGCGCATCGGTGACCGACGTTGTCTGAGCCATGATGACCTCCATTCGAGTTGCCTTGAGGAAGGAACGTTCGTATAGCCTGATGCTACCGCCAAACAAAAACGAACGTGGCAGTGCGGTCATGATCCTTGAATTGCGTTTGCCATGATCAGCGCAATTGCGGTAAGGGTGAGCTTCCGTGATGATGCCCGAGACCATTGAGGATTTCCGAGTGTGAAGCGCCAGCCGCTTCGCTTGCGCATTCGCATGGAGCTTATGGATGGGCTGCGAGGGACAGGATCAGAGAGGAGAAAGCGACTACAACGCTGAAGTGGGATATCCAATATTGATATGGGAAGCGTTCGAATTCCGCCAAGTGCTCCCCACATTGTTCCGTGAAGAGCTTCAATCCATTGCCGACATCGTGGTCGTTCCCAAAAATATCGTGGAGAAGATTCGGGACTACCATGCGGCGGACCTCCCGTCGCTTATCCGATGGGGAGAATTGCTGACGAACTGGGAGGTAAGAGGGATTTCAAGGACGAACGAGGGTCGGCTCGAGGTCTACGGAAAACTTGATGGTGTCTGGTTCAGAGCCGTGATTGCCCGGGACAGACCGAACGTCCTTGTGACCTTTCACCGCGTTTACGAGAAGAAGGTCCGTGTTCGGGTGGAACGTCATGGCTTCGTGGAACGCGGTCAAGAGGGTAAGTGACCCTTGCCCGGACGGGAACGACCGGGAACTCCACTGCTGGGACGCAGGGCGTGAGCCCCCATTTACTCACCTCAAAGGTCACTGGACACAGTCTATCAGCATTGGCAAATCCTGTAGGTGATTTCCGTTGTTCAAGTCAGCCGAGGGCGCGGACGAGGAGCTCCAGAGCGCCGGCGAGGAAGACGCCGGAGATGGGGCCGATGAGCCAGCCGCGGAAGATCGCCTTCATCTGCCGCCACTGGACCGTCTGCTGGCCGCGGGCCAGGCCGGTGCCGGCCATCGCGCCGATCAGGGCCTGGTTCATCGAGGTGAAGAGACCCTGGGAGACGGCGGCGAT
>JAICKJ010000096.1 GCA_025928015.1 Thermomicrobiales bacterium | reverse complement strand
GCGGGAAGCACATGTCCGCCGGTGCCACCCCCCGCAATGACGAGGCGGAACGTTTTATGCTTGAATCGGGATGTCGACACGGGCCGTTTCCGCTCCATTCCTGCACCGTCGCGATGACGGTGAGATACGTGTTCGACTCGTTAGTATAGGCGCGGAAGAAGGAGACCACGACATGGCGATGACTGATTCGCAACTGGTGACCATGAAGGAGCAGCTCGAATCGCGGGGCAAAGAGCTGGATGATCAGATCGCCAGCGCCGAGGAGGACCTGCGTGACTACGGCCGCGAGCAGGAAGAGGAGCAGGGACCGAACGAGAACCATCCGGGCGACGAAGGCACGACGCTCGAGTCTTCGGAACGACTGACGACGGTGCTCAATGATCTCCGCAACGCTCGTGAGCAGGTGAATAATGCGCTTGAGCGGATCGCCAATGGGACCTACGGTATCTGCAAGCGCTGCGGCAAGGAAATCCCGGCTGAGCGGCTGGAGGCGTTGCCGTTCGTGGAATACGACGTGAAGTGCCAATCGGAGATCGAGCGGGAGAACCGGGGGTGGAGCTAGTGGACGGCGCCGGCTCGGCGTCGGAACGAAAGACGCTCCCATCCGGCTGGGTCCCGGCGAAACCGCTCTGGATACCAGCCCTCGTCGGTCTCGTCGTCGTGGTGCTGGACCAGGTGACGAAGCTCCTGATCCGTGGCTGGCTCGGACCGGACGCGGGCTCGCACCGGTTTGACCTGGCCGGCGACCTTCTCGCGTTTGTCTACGTCGAGAATCCCGGCGCGGCATTCGGCATCCTGCGCGGTCAAACGGCGTTCCTGATCCTCGCCGCGGCCGCCATCGTCGTGTTGCTGATCGTGACGCTCCGCGACGCTGCCCGGCTCTCGCCGTTGATGTATGTCGGTCTCGGATTGCTGCTCGGAGGCGCGCTGGGGAATCTGATCGACCGCATCCGCCTCGGCTACGTGACCGATTTCATCGCCGTCGGCATCTGGCCGAAGTTCAATGTCGCGGACAGCGCGATCACGGTCGGTCTGATCCTTATGGGCTTCAGCTACCTAGTCTTCGACTCAGAGCAAGTCACCGAGAAACGTCAGTCCGATCACCACGCGGGCAATGGCCACCAAGCTGAATGAGGCGCGATGAGCAGGCAACCCACGTCAATCGACGTCACCGACACCACCGACACCGCTGAGGACGAGGAACTGGACATCCTTGAGCTGCGGCCGGAGCGTGCTGACAACAACGTGCGCCTCGATCGCTTTGTTGCCCGGGCCGTGCCGGAGCTGAGCCGGTCCTACGTGCAGCAGCTCATCGAGGACGGCAACATCCTCGTCGATGGGCTCGCGCGACGCCCTGCTTTCAAGATGACGCAGGGCGAAGTCGTCACAGTGTCGGTGCCGCCGCCCGCGGACTTCGATCTCGAGCCCGAGGACATCCCGCTCGATGTCGTCTACGAGGACGCGGACGTGCTGGTGATCGACAAGCCGGCCGGCATGGTCGCCCATCCCGCGCCCGGGCATTCTCGCGGCACGGTGGTGAACGCAGTGCTGGCCCATGCGCCGGATATGGCCATCAACGGGACGCGGCGGCCCGGCATCGTCCACCGGCTCGACAAGGACACCTCGGGTCTGATGGTGATCGCCAAGAGCGACCGGGCACAAGCATCGTTGGCGCAGCAGTGGCAGGATCGGACCGTCCAGAAGCAGTACATCGCGCTGGTGGTCGGCGCGGTCGATGAGGAGGAAGCGTCGATCGACGCGCCGATCACCCGCGACCCGAAGAACCGGCAGCGCATGGCCGCCGTCCGGAACGGCCGCGACGCGTTGACGCACTTCACGGTGCGGCGGCGCTTCGCGGACGCGATGCTGCTGGAGATCCAGATCGACACCGGACGGACCCACCAAATCCGGGTCCACCTCGCCTTCATCGGCAATCCCCTTGTCGGCGATTCGGTCTACGGTGATCGGCGTTCGGCGCGCCTGGCGGAGGCGCTCGGATTGCAGCGCCAGTTTCTCCACGCGTCGCTGCTCGGCTTTCGCTTGCCTGGTGGCAAGCGGATGACCTTCACCGCGCCACTACCTGCCGATCTCGCCGCGGCGCTTGCCTCGCCCGCGGTTCAGTCGGTTGAGGCGGACACATGAGGCCCGACGACCGGATCCGCGCGATCTTCGAGGCGGCGCTGAATGCGGTTGATGCTGAGGCTGCCGTGCGCCGCGATCTCGGCGCGCTCATCGATGAGACACCCTCGGCATCACTTCGGTTGGCCGACTTCAACCGCATCGTCGTCGTCGCCATTGGCAAGGCCGCGCCCGGGATGGCGCGGGGCGCCGCTAATGTGCTGGATGGCCGCATCGATGAAGGTTTCATCCTGACGAAAGAGGGGATGCTCGGCGAAGCGTGTCCGGCAGGGTTTCGGTGCTTCGAAGCCGGGCACCCGATTCCCGATCAGCGTGGCGTCGCGGCCAGCCGGGAGATCCTTCGCGCCGTGCGGGCACTCCGACGAAATGACCTGCTCCTGGCGCTCATCTCCGGCGGCGGCTCGGCGCTATTCGAGTCACCAGTCGACTCGGTTTCGCTGGTGGATATTCAGCAGACCACACGCCTGTTGCTGCACGCCGGTGCGCCGATCGAAGCGTTGAACACTGTGCGAAGCGTCGTGAGCGAGGTGAAAGGTGGGGGATTGCGTCGCGCCGCCGGCGAGGCCACTGTGGCGTCGCTGATCCTCTCCGACGTGCTCGGCAACGACCCGACCGTGATCGCCAGCGGACCGACCATCCCGGCCGCGCCCGACCATCGAGGGGCCGCCGAGGTCTTGCGCCGATATGGCGTGATCGATCGGGTGCCTGCCGCGGTCAGCGCGGTCATCGACGCCGGGCCCCAGGATCTCCAAAGTCCGGTGGGCAGCTCGCACGACGTCTGGCGCATCGTGGCGGATAACGGCACCCTGGTCCATGCGGCCGAACGCGCGGCGCTCGATCAGGGGCTGCGCACGAAGGTCATCTGGCACGAGCAGGAGGGCGAGGCGTCGGATCTGGCCCGCGCCTTCGTCGCCGCCTGCGATGCGACGCCGGAAGATGTTGGTGTGGTGCTCGGCGGCGGCGAGGCGACCGTGACGGTCCGCGGCGACGGGGCAGGTGGCCGGAATACCGAGTTCGCGCTCGCGGCGGCGATCGCGCTGGAACAGGCGTCGTCCCCTTGGCATGTTGCCAGCCTCGCCTCGGACGGCGACGATGCCGACACCGGCGCGGCTGGCGCGATCGCCAGCGGCGAAACCGTCGCCCGCGCGCGTTCGCTCGGGATCGATCCGGGACGTGAGTTGGCGAACAACAACAGCGCGCACGTCTTCGGGGCCGCGGGTGGGCTGGTGAAGACGGGACCGACCGGGACGAACGTCAACGATCTCTACATCGGCGTGCGCGGGGGTTGATCACGGCAAGGAAAGGCGAGGCATGAACGGAGCGCAAGCACTGGTCCGGATGCTCGCGGGCAGCGGCATCGAGCATATCTTCGGATTGCCCGGCGACACCGGCATGGCAATCTACGATGCGCTCTACCACGAGCCGGCGATCACGCACGTCATGACGCGGGATGAGCGGTCCGCCTCATTCATGGCCGACGTGTATGCTCGCGTGTCTGGCCGGATCGGCGTCTGTGAGGGGCCGAGCGGCGGCGGCGCAACGTACATCGTGCCGGGCGTCGCGGAGGCGCACGGTTCCGCCATCAGCGTTCTCTGTCTGACCTCCGACACGCCGGTCAGCCAGGATCATCGCGGCGTGCTGACCGAGATCGACCAGGTCGGACTCTTCCGGCCGATCACGAAGCGGTCCGAACGCATCCACCAACCGTCGGGCCTGCCCGACGCGGTGCGTCGCGTCCTGCGCATCGCGACGACTGGTCGGCCCGGCGCGGTCCATCTCTCACTGCCCGAGGACGCGCTCTCGGGAGCGCTCGATGAATCCGAAAATCCGCTCCATCCAGAACCGCGTTTCTCGTCCTTCCCGGCGGTCCGCCAGCGGCCCGATCCGCATGATGTCGAGCTGGCCGCGGCGGCGATCGAGGGAGCGCAGGCGCCGCTGATTGTCGCCGGTGGCGGAGTGCTGGCCTCGCGGGCGTGGGACGAGCTCACCGCGTTCGCGGAAGGGCTCAATATCCCGGTCGCGACGAGCATCAATGGCAAGGGCAGCATCGCCGAGACGAGCCCGGTCTCGATCGGCGTCGTTGGCGGCAACGGTGCGCGTTCATACGCCAACGCCTGGGTGGCGGAGGCCGACCTCGTCGTCTTCATCGGCACTCGCACTGATTCGACGACGACGCTCGGCTGGACGTTGCCATCCCGCGTCGAGCCGCCACGGTCAATCCACATCGACACCGAAGCCAAGGAGATCGGGAACACCTATCCGTCGGCCGCGATGCTGCTCGGCGACGCCCGGGAGACATTGCGCGATCTCTCGGCGGCAATCCGCAATCGACCAGCGATCGCTGAACGTTGGCGGCCACGGCTGGACCGGCTGGCGAAGGAGAAGGCCGGCTATTGGGCACGGATCGAGCAGCAAGCCGCGTCGGACAGCCAGCCGATCAAGCCCCAGCGGTTGATCAAGGTGTTGCGTTCCTTGCTCGATGATGATGCGGTGATCGTGGCCGATCCGGGCACGCCGACGCCGTATCTGGCCGCGCAGTATGAGCTGCGCCGCGCCGGGCGCACAACGGTCATTCCGCGTGCCTACGGCGGTCTGGGCTACGCGCTGCCGGGAGTCGTCGGCGCATATTACGGCGCGCCCGACCGCCGCGTCGTCGGGATGACCGGCGATGGCAGCTATGGCTTCTCGGTCGGCGAGCTGGAGACAATCAGCCGCCTGAATCTGCCGATCGTCCTGATCCAGACCGCGAACAACGCCTTTGGCTGGATCAAGGAGCTGCAGCACGTCTACCACGACGACCGGTATTACTCGGTCGATTTCCACGGAGTGAACTATGCCGCGATCGCCGATGGATTCGGGTTGCGCGGTTACGACGTGACCGATCCGGCCGATCTGGAAGGCACCCTGCGTGATGCGCTGGCTGACGGGCGCCCGGCGTTCGTCAACGTGGTGACCGAGGCGCAGATGACGGAGACGCCGCCAGTCGCCGCCTGGGAAGACGCGGAGGCGCGACGTGGCGCAGCCAGGGAGCCGGTCGCGGCGGGAGAGGGATGAGCATGGCCACCACGCCCGTCTTCGTGGACGTCGATACCGGACTCGATGACGCGCTCGCGCTGGCATTGCTGAGCCGGACGCCGGAGGTGGAGATTGTCGGTGTGGGCACGGTCGCCGGCAATGTGCCGGTCGGTTTTTCGACCGAGAACACATTGCGCGTCCTCAGCTGGTGTGGCATCGAGGACATCCCGGTCTATCGCGGCGCCAGCCGGCCGCTTGTCGCGCCCTACCAGGACGCGGCGCATGTCCATGGCGGTGATGGGCTGGGTGGCGCGATGCTGCCGCCGTCATCGCGGAACATCGCCGATTTTGCGGCACCGGACGCGCTCGTCCGCGCGGCGCGCGAGTATTCTGGCAGGCTGGTGCTCATCACGCTCGGTCCGCTCACCAACATCGCGATCGCGCTCAGCCTCTATCCCGAGCTTACCGAGCACATCCATGGCGTCAGCGTGATGGGCGGCGCCTATGATGTGGCCGGCAATATCACACCGGTGGCGGAATTCAACATCTACGTCGACCCGGACGCCGCCAATCAGGTGTTCGCCGCGCCTTGGCGCGAGATCGTCGCCGTTGGCCTCGACGTGACCCATCGGACGATCCTGCCGCGGCGCGGCTGGGAAGAGGCGGCGCAGGCAACGGAGCCGGTGGCGCAGCTCGCCCGCAAGCTGTTGGCGCGGACCTTCGGCGAGCGGGACATGACCGGGTTCTACCTGCACGATCCGCTGGCGGCAGCCATCGCGCTCGACGGCTCACTGGTCAAGACGCAAAAACGACGAGTGGCCGTCGTTCGGGATGGTGAGGGGCGGGGCCGGACGACATCGACCGCCGGCGGAGATGTCGCGGTCGCCACGAAGGTCGATGCGGCCCGGTTCGTGCGTCTGTTCAACGAGCGATTGGCGCTCCCGCACATCGACGACACTGGCGCGGCGGCGCGGCCGGAGTGAGGCTGTACGGATCCGTGGGGACGTGCTACACGTACCTCACAGCAACCGAGCCGGGCCTCGGCACCCGCAAGAGCACCGGGCGAGTGGAAAGGTTGGCGGCCATGTCCTCTCCGTTTGTCGACCAGATCTCTCTCCAGGACCGCGATCTTCTGCTGCGATTGGGGCTGTACTTCGATCAGCTCAATCAACGCGTGCGCACGGGTGAGGGCTGGTTGATCTTCAACGCCGCCCCGCGCCGTTCGTCACGGATCGCGTCTTACGTGCAACAACGGCTCAAGGACTCGACCGTCCCATTGACCTACACATTTATGGGCTGGCGAGATTTCTCACTCAGCGCCTATATCCAGCACGAAGGCATTCCGGAGCGGCTCTCGCCGGAGCCCGGCGATGAGCGTCTCAATCACGAGAAGGAAGTCGCCCGCACGGTGACGAAGCGGACATTGACCGCGATGACGGGGAGCGACTTCCTGGTATTGACCGGCATGAAACCGTCGCATCTGCATGAGGCGGTCTTCCTTGACTGGCTCGTCGAGCGTCGCTACGAGCAGAAGCTGCCGACGATGCTGGTCACGCCCGATCTGCCGCAGGAGTTGGAGGCGCAGCTCGCCAGCGTCGATCCGTCCCGCGCGTGCTGGGACCGTCTCTTTACCCGGATGTACGAAACGAGTCTGGTGGCGCTGTAACGAGCCGCCGTGGGG
Source organism: Thermomicrobiales bacterium (assembly GCA_025928015.1). Lineage (GTDB taxonomy): Bacteria > Chloroflexota > Chloroflexia > Thermomicrobiales > UBA6265 > JAICKJ01. The sequence goes on along the minus strand of JAICKJ010000096.1, from coordinate 6,676 downwards.
CCCAGTTACGAAGACCGGCTGACCGCGAGCTCGACCACGTCGCGCAGCATGGCGCGCGTCTCCGGATCGGGCAGGATGTGCAGCCGGGCGCGGGCGCGGTCGGCGAAGGCGGCGGCGACGTCCTCGGCGCGGACGATCGCATCCGAGGAGCGAATCGCATCGACGATCGCCTGAATGCGCGCTTCATCGCGCTCTTCACCGCTCACGATCGCTTCGATCGTCGCGCGCTCGGGTGCGTCGCCGGGGAGTTGGGCGGCGAAGAGCATCGTCGGCAACGTCACGACGCCCTGGCGCAGATCGTTTCCGGCCGGTTTGCCGAGCACGTCACTGTGCTCGCGAAAATCGAGCACGTCGTCGATGATCTGGAAGGCGAGGCCAAGATCGGCGCCAAAGGCGCGGAGCGCCTGGATGTCCGATTCCGGCGCCTGACCGATGACGGCCCCCATTTCGGCCGCGCTGGCGAAGAGCGCGGCCGTCTTGCCGTAGATGCGCTTTTCGTAGTCGGCCTGCGCTTGATCCAGCCGGTGCCCGTCCAGCATCTCCCGCAACTGCCCGTCGCAGATGTCGCCGAGGGCCGAGGCGAAGATGGCGACGACGCGCGTGCTCTCGGTCGCCGCGGCGAGGATCGCCGATTGGGCGAAGAGGAAGTCGCCGATGAGGATCACCGCGCCCGAGCTCAGCTTCGAATTCAGGGTCGGCATGCCACGCCGGATCGCCGCCCGGTCGATGCTGTCGTCGTGCACAAGTGATGCGGTGTGGAGCATCTCGACGCCGGCCGCGGCGGTCACGAGGCGGTCGCGATCATAGTCATACGATCGGGCGGCCAGCAGAAGCAGGATCGGCCGCAGCCGCTTGCCGCGTGCCCTGACGAGGTCGGCGACCAAGCGGGAGACGAGCGGAAAGTCGATCCGGGCCGCCCGGGCCACGCGCTCATCGACCAACCGCAATTCCGCTTGCATGATCTCGAATATATCTGAGGTCTGGACCTTCACCGGTTCCCTCGTTTGGTCAGGCTTGTGCGCGGGTGGCCAGACAAGCCTCCCCAAACTGAACCGGATTATCCTTGGGCCGCTTCTGGCCTGTCAAACCGATGCCGCGTGGTTCGACTGTGATTGTTGCACCCAGATCGAACCGGGCTGCCGGGCATTGGCACGGAGAACGGGACCGGGACGCTAGAATAGGAGCGCACCACCGCGACCGCACGGTCATTAGCGTGATGGTCGAACGCATCATCATGATGGTGGCTCGCCCGCATGAGGGTGTCTCCAGTTTCCGCGGCTCCGGCCGCCGGCGAAAGGGCGCGTCCGTGCCACAACAACCAACCGAGTTCGTGGCGAGCGCGCGCGCTGAGAGCCGTGTCGATCCATGGATCCGGACGTTGCGCCCGGTGCAGTGGACGAAGAACGCGCTTCTCTTCGCCGGGGTCGTGTTCGCACGCAAGCTGCATGACCCTGAACTGTTGTTGCTCGCCGTCCTGGCGTTCGTGAGCTTTTGTGCCCTGAGCTCCGCCATCTACACCATCAACGACCTGCATGACGTCGCGGCCGACCGGCTGCACCCAACCAAGCGGGATCGGCCAATTGCCGCCGGGCACATCTCCGCAAACTCGGCGCGCATGCTGGCGCTGGGCCTCGCCACCCTGGGGTTGGGTATTGCGGCCGGGGTGAATACGCAGTTCCTGCTCGCAGCAATGGGGTATCTGGTGCTGATGAACGCCTATGTCTACCTGGTGCGAGCCGTGGCGATCGTGGATGTCTTTGCCATTGCGGCCGGGTTCGTCGTGCGGGCCGTCGCCGGCGCCCTGGCTGTGAACGTGCCGATCTCGCCTTGGCTGCTCTGCTGCACGGCACTGCTGGCGCTCTTCCTCGGCTTCTGCAAACGCCGGAGCGAACTGGCCGCGATGGACCGCCGCGCCGGCGCGGTGCGGCCGGTGCTGGACGAATATTCGCTGCCATTGCTGGACCAGCTCATCAGCATCTGCGCGGCGGCGACGTTGATCTCCTATGCGTTTTACACGTTCGACGCGCGGTCGGTGCCACGTAACGGCGTCATGATGCTCACCGTGCCGTTCGTCGCCTTCGCGCTCTTTCGCTATCTCTTCCTCGTCTACCGGCGTCGCGAAGGCGGCAGCCCGGAATGGACTTTGCTACGGGATATCCCATTGCTGCTCACGATCCTCTGCTGGGCAGGCGCGGCACTCATCGCAATGTATGCGGGCGGATAGCAGGCCTGATTGAGCCATTCTTATACGACCCGTAGCAGACTTGCGCTTCGTCCTGTATAATAGCGTTAGCGCGATTGCGCCGGCAGCAGGCCGGCCGCGATGCGAGCGAACGAACGAGGAGTCATCATGATCGTAATTCGTCGCGAACGTTCCCGCGCGGTCGGTTTGCGACCGGCCGAAGTGGACGAATTGTTCCGGGCGTACATGCCGGGGCGCTCGCCTGCCTATTCGTCGCGTAATGGCGGGCGCTGGCGGCCGGCCATCGAAGTCTATGAAACGAGCGACGGTCTGATCGTCACCGCGGAGATTGCCGGGCTGCGCCGCGAGGACATCGATGTCGCGCTTGAAGGAGAGATCCTGACGATCCGCGGCAAGCGGCCAGACCCATCACCATGCGAAGAAGCGCGCGTGTATCACGAGGCGCGCATACCCTATGGCGAATTCGGCGCCGATATCTACATTCCATTCCCGGTTGATGCCGAGGCATCCGAAGCGTCCTACGAGGCAGGAATGCTGCGAGTGACGTTGCCGAGAGCCCGGGGAAGGACGATCGTGCCGACGCGTGTCGATACCCCGGCACAGTCATAGGGCGGAGTCAGAACACATGCCAATGAACGAAGAACAACACCAGCTCGACCTCGCGCCCGAGGACGAGCAGCACACGGAAGACGTGCCAATCTCCGCCCAGGCGGCGGCCGGCGCGGAGACCGACCAGACCGACCAGGCTGCGCGGGCCAACCCGGAAGCGACGGATGAGGCGGACGGCGACGATATGCCGGAGGAAGAAATCCTTCCGCTCCTGCCGCTGCGCGAGACCGTCGTCCTGCCGCTAACGATCCTGCCGCTGGCCGCGGCGCAGCCACGCTCGCTGCGATTGATCGACGCCGTCATGTCGGGCGATCGCACCGTGGCGCTTGTCCTCCAGAAGGACGGTAGCCAGGAAGGTGCCGGTCCGGGTGACGTCTACCAGGTCGGAACGATCGCGACGATCCACCAGATGATGCGCGTGCCGGATGGCACGGTCCGCCTCGCCGTTCAGGGCCTGGAGCGGATGCGCATCGTCGAGTTCGTGCAGGAGGAGCCATACCTGATGGCGCGGGTGCGTCGCATCCCAGAGACGGTCGAGGAGACCGTCGAGGTGCAGGCGCTGACCCGGAATACGCTCGATCTCTTCCAGCGGCTCGTCTCGCTTGTGCCGCATCTGCCCGATGAGCTGGTGACCGCCGCGCTGAACATCGACGACCCGCGATTGCTGGTTTACACCATCGCCTCGCACATCCGGATGGAGCCGGCCCAACGGCAGGAGCTACTCGAGCTCGACTCGATCGCCGAGAAGCTCAAGATGTTGAACGGGCTGATCTCCAAGGAACTGGAGGTGTTGGAGCTGGGCAAGAAGATCCAGTCCAACGTCCAGGAGGAGATGGGCAAGACCCAGCGCGAGTACTACTTGCGCGAGCAAATGAAGGCGATCCAGAAGGAACTGGGCGAAGAGTCCGAGACGGAGGCCGAGGCCACCGAATACCGGAAGAAGATCGAGGAAGCCCATATGCCCGAGGAGGCCGAGAAGGAGGCTCGCCGCGAGCTCGACCGGCTGAGCAAACTGCCGCCGGCCGCCGCCGAGTATGGGGTGATCAAGACCTATCTCGACTGGCTGACCTCACTGCCCTGGAACAAGACGACCGAAGGGCCGATCGACATCCAGAAGACCCGGCAGATTCTGGACGAGGATCACTACGACCTCGAAAAGATCAAGGACCGGATTGTCGAGTACCTGGCGGTGCGCAAGCTCAAGCAGACCCAGGCGGCGGAGGCTGAGGCGAACGCCGAGGCGAATACGCCTGCAAGCGCCAATGGCGCGCACGACGGGGCGCCGAAGCGTGAAGGTCCGGACGAGCTGAACCACGAGCCGATCTTGTGCTTCGTCGGTCCGCCAGGCGTCGGCAAGACGAGCCTCGCGCAGTCGATCGCGCGGGCGCTGGGCCGGGAGATGACCCGGATGTCGCTGGGCGGGGTGCGGGACGAGGCGGAGATTCGCGGTCACCGGCGCACCTATGTCGGCGCGATGCCGGGCCGCATCGTCCAGGCGATCCGCCGGGTGGGCACCAAGGATCCGGTCTTCGTGCTCGACGAGGTCGACAAGCTCGGCAGCGACTGGCGGGGCGACCCGTCGTCGGCGCTGCTTGAAGTGCTCGATCCGGAGCAGAACTACAACTTCCGCGATCACTACCTGGACGTGGCATTCGACCTCTCCAAGGTGATGTTCATCGCGACCGCGAACCTCCTCGACACCATCCCGGCGCCGCTGCGCGACCGGATGGAGATTCTGGAGCTTAGCGGCTACCCGGATGAGGACAAGCTGCAGATCGCGAAACGCTACCTGGTGCCGAAGCAGATGAGGCGGAACGGCCTCGCCGAGGGCCAGGTCACCTGGTCGGACGATGCGCTCAAGCAGATCATCGAGCACTACACGCGCGAGGCCGGGGTCCGGAATCTCGAGCGCGAGATCGGAACGGTGCTACGGAAGGTCGCGACCCGGCTGGCCGAAGGAGGCGAGATTCCGTCGGTGATCGAGCCGTCTGATGTGCGCGAAGCGCTGGGACGCCCGCGCTTCTTCTACGAGGAAGCGGCGGCCCGCACAGCGCAACCCGGTGTCTCGATCGGTGTTGGCGTCAGCAGCGTGGGCGGCGACATCATGTTCATCGAGGCGTCGAGGATGCCCGGCAAGGGCTCGCTGACGGTCACCGGCCAGCTTGGTGACGTGATGCGGGAGTCGGCAATCGCCGCGCTCTCCTTCGTCCGCTCACGCGCGAAGGACCTGGACATCCCGGAGGACTTCTACGCCAGCTCGGACATCCATATCCATGTCCCGGCTGGCGCCATCCCCAAGGACGGACCGTCGGCCGGCGTCGCGATTACCGTCGCGCTCATCTCCCTGCTGACCGGCGTGCCGGTGCGGGAAGACGTGGCCATGACGGGTGAGATCACGCTGCGCGGACAGGTGCTGCCAGTCGGCGGCATCAAGGAGAAGGCGCTGGCCGCCCGGCGCGCGGGCATTCATACCTTCATCTTGCCGAAGCGGAACGAGGCCGATCTGGACGATTTGCCGAAGGAGCTGACCGACGATATGCAGTTCGTGCTGGCGGAGAAGCTGGACGACGTGCTGAAGGTCGCGATGCCAGAGGAGTTCCTGGTCCGCTTCCGCACCTCGCGGACACCGGTCGAAGTCGCGTAGCCGGCTTCCCCGATCGAACGAACGCAAGCGCGGCCGCCACCCGGCGGCCGCGCTTGATGTCTCTCTGGCTCAATGGGCTACGGCCGTGCGTGCCGACGCCTTCGCGATGAGCTCCTGGAAGAGCGCCAGCTCCTCGGCCCGTTCGGCCGCCATCCCTTCCGGGTGCCACTGGACGCCGAGGAGGAACGTACGGGACTGATCGTGGACGGCTTCCACGATGCCGTCCGGCGCCGTTGCCAGTACGTCGAGGCCCGGCGCGACATCGCGGATTGCTTGATGATGGAAGGTGTTCACCTCGACCGTCTCGCCGCCCATGATCTCGCGGAGCGGGTTGATGCCGTCCGCGAGCTGCACCGAGTGGCCGATAGCGCCGCGCTTCTTGCCCAGCACGCGTTGTTGGTGTCCGATCGGTGATGGCGCCTGGTCGGGCAGGTCCTGAATCAACGTGCCGCCACGCGCGACGTTGAGCACCTGGATGCCACGGCAGATGCAGAGCGTCGGGATGTCCCGGTCCCAGGCGCGGTTGAGCAGGGTGATTTCGAATACATCGAGATCCGCATTGACCCCGGCGGTCGCTGGATGCGGCTCGTCTCCATAGCGGGCGGGGTCGATATCGGCGCCGCCGATCAGGACCAGACCGTCGACGAGATCGAGGAACGCGTCAACGTGCGGTCGTTCGGGAGGCAGGAGGATGGGCAGGCCACCGGCGGTGCTGACGGAGCGGATGTAATCGCTCGGGACCGTGTAGGTTGTGCGGACTTCATCGTTGGTCGTGGTTGTGACGATGCCCGTTGTGATACCGATGCGTGGAGGTGGCGCGTCCATCAAGAACTCCTGCCTGTCAAATGGGACCCATTCGCCGATCACCCGCAGTATACGGGCGGTTCAAGAGGCTGGAAAGCAGTTCCGATCGCGCTTGCAACCAGGTGCCACGCGAGTTTCGTCCCTTGACGTAACGTGGATGAATTGGCTTGATCGGTTACTCTTGTGAAACACGCTGGTCTGGGAGCCGAGCTGCGAGCGCCCTTGGGAAAACCGGGGCGATGAGTGGTGTCGTGCGGGGCTGAAAAGCCGCTCCGGAACATCCGCCCGTTTTGGGCCTTGACGGGGTGGGGCCGGGTGGCTAGACTAGCGTGGTGCCCGGGGGCGCGGGGAGCGCGGACCGGGGGGTGTGGCTGACGGGGAGCGGCGGGAGCGTCCCATCCGGTGGGTGGGGCGAT
>JAICKJ010000347.1 GCA_025928015.1 Thermomicrobiales bacterium | reverse complement strand
TGACCGACCAGACGCTGCTCGCCTTCGGCTGGGGCGACGGTGGCGGCGGCCCAGACCGCGAGATGCTGGAGAACTACCAGCGGATCAAGGACTACCCGGTGCTGCCGCGCCTGAAGATGGGCAAGATCGAGGAGTTCTTCGCCGAGCTGCCGCGGGAGGATTTGCCGGTCTACGTCGGCGAGCAGTATCTGGAGCTGCACCGCGCGACCCTGACCACCCAGGCGCTCGTCAAGCAGCTCAACCGGCAATCGGAGCACCGGCTGACCGAGGCCGAGACCTTCGGCGCCCTCGCCGCGCTCAGCGGCGGCTTTCCGTATCCCTACAACCAGCTCGATGAGGGCTGGACGACGCTGCTGCTCAACCAGTTCCATGATGTCCTGCCGGGCTCGTCGATCCACGAGGTCTACCAGGACACCCATCCGATGCTGCGCGGCGTGATCGAGTCCGCAACGGCGCTGCGCGACGTGGCCATCGCCCATCTCGCTGGCCCATCCAAGGGCGCGTTCGCCGTCGCCAATCCGGACCTGCACGAGCGGCCACTCACCGTCCTGCTGCCGTCCGATGCCAAACCAGTCGCGCTCGACGGCGACCCGTTGCCGGCGCAACAGGTCGACGGCGGCCAGCTCGTGCACGACCCAGATCGCGCCGTCGCGCCGCTCGCCATCACCGGTCTGAGCACGACGAAGAAGGCGGCCAAACCGGCTCGCACCGTCAGCGCCAAGGCTGGCAAGAAGGAATCGGTGCTGGAGAACGACCTGCTGCGCGTCGTCATCGGCACGGACGGCACGCTCCAGGCGATCACCGACAAGGCCGCCAACCGCCAGGTACTGGCCGGCCGCGCCAACCAGCTCTGGGCCTACATTGACCGGCCCCGCGCCTGGGACGCCTGGGACATCGACGAGACCTACGAAGACATCGGTATGGAGATCACCGAAGTCGACAAGATCGAAGCGGTCGAGGATGGTCCGCTACGCGCCGCGATCCGCGTCTCCCGCACCTGGCGCTCCTCGACCTTCACCCAGACCTACCGGCTGCTGGCCGGATCGAAGCGCCTCGACATCGTCAACGACATCGGCTGGCACGAGCGGCTGGTGCTGATCCGGGCGCTCTTCCCGATCGAGGTCCATACCCACGAGGCGACCTTCGAGACGATGTATGGCGTCGTCCGCCGCGCCACGCACCGCAACACGAGCTGGGAGCAGGCGAAGTTCGAGGCGAGCGCGCACCGCTTCGTCGATCTCTCCGAGCCGAGCTATGGCGTGGCGCTGCTCAACGACGCCAAATACGGCCACAGCGCCCACGGCAACGTGCTCGGCATCAGCCTCGTGCGTGGCCCGCTCCACCCGGACCCGATGGCCGACGAGGGCGAGCACCACTTCACCTACAGCCTCTTCCCGCATGAGGGCGACTGGGTTGAAGGCAAGGTGACGCGCGAAGCGCGGGCGCTGAACAGCCCGCTGGTCGCGGTCAGCGCCGGCAACGGCAAGAGCGGCGACCCGTTCATCGTCAACGAGGGGCTGGAGCTCGGCCTCGGCGCGCTGAAGCAGGCGCACGACCGCAAGGGCATCGTCCTGCGCGTCTATGAGCCGCACGGCGACCGCGGTGAGGCCACGTTGCGCTTCGCCAAGGCGCCGAAATCGGTCCGCCGCGTCAACCTGCTCGAAGAGGACCTCGACGACGGCAAACTGGACGTCAAGAAGGGCGCCGTCACCTTCGATGTCCGCCCCTTCGAGGTGATTACGCTGCTGATCGAGTCGTAGCGACGCACAAGGAGCAACGCGAAGAATGCATCGCGTTGCTCCCCAGCTGGTAGGGGCGGACCGGTGTGTCCGCCGGCGGCGCCACCACTCCGGTTCCCTTCTGCCAATCCCCATCGCTGTCATTCTGACCGGAGGGAAGAATCTCCCGCCGCAGCGGCCAGCGCAGCCAGGATGAATCCTCGTGATGGGCACCGACGAGAGAGATTCTTCGCTCTGCGGAGCTCAGAATGGCAGCCAGGGGAAACGGACAAGGAGGAGCGTCACTTGCCCAGAAAAACGTCGGACGACTGTGTCTTCTGCCGCATCGTGCGGCGGGAGGTGCCGGCAGAGATCTTCTTCGAGGATGAGTGCTGCCTCGGGTTTCTCGATATCCGACCGCTCAAGCCGGGGCACGCGCTGCTGATCCCGAAGGACCATTACGAGACGATCAAGGAGATGCCGGACCAGGTGCTCGGCGCCCTTTTTCATGACGGCAAGGTGCTGGCCGAGGCAGTCGAGGTCGCGTTCGGAGCCGACGGCTCCTTCTCCGGCTACAACACGACGGTCAGCCAGTCGGTGCCCCATTTCCACCTCCACGTCGTGCCGCGCATGTTCAAGGACAAGCTCTTCTCGGGCGGCCGCTGGATTCGCAAGCCGTACAAGGACCCGGACGAAGCGGCGCGGCTCCGCGCCAGGCTCCGGGACGCGATGGACGAGCTGATCGCCGCAAACGGCGACCGGCCGTGACGCGGGTCGCGTCACGGCCGGTCCCTTACCCGCACATCAGGAGACGATCTTCCCCGGATCCTTCAGGTACTTGTTGATGATCGCGTCGGCGGTGTGATACGCCAGCGCGCAGACGGTGCCGGTCGGGTTCATCCCCGGGTTCTGCGGGAAGTTCGACGCGCCGGTGACGAAGACGTTCGGCGTGTCCCAGACCTGCGAGTACTTGTTGACGACCGAGTTGCCCGGTTCCGTGCCCATGATCGCGCCGCCCGTGCAGTGAGTGCTCTGGTAGGGCGCGATCGTGTAGGGCTGAAGCTCCTTCTGGGTCGTGATGTTCGTCGCGCCCATCTTCTCCAGGACCTCTCGCATCTTGACCGAGAGGTACCGGACGAGGTTGTAGTCGTTCTGGTGCCAGTCGAAGGTCAAGCGCAGGAGCGGCTGGCCCCACTTGTCTGTGTAGGTCGGATCGAGGTCGAGGAACTGGTCCTCGTACGGTAGGCTCTCGCCCTGCAAGCCAATGCCGGAAACGCTGTCCCAGTTCTGCCGCAGCGCATCCTTCCAATCCTGGCCCCACGTCTTGCCGGAGTCGCTCGCCACGCCGCCGACCGAGCTGATCGGCGTCCGCTCGCCGCCCCCTGACGAGATGGACCCGCCGCCGACGAAGTCGAGGTTCGAGTGGTCGAAGTTATCGGCGTTGAAGTCATGGATCAGGGACGACGTGCAGCTGTTGCCCATGAACTGGTTGAGCCGCT
>JAICKJ010000193.1 GCA_025928015.1 Thermomicrobiales bacterium | reverse complement strand
GACATCAAGCCGCTCGTGGGCCAGGCACTCGAGGCGCGCGATCCGGTGGTCAAGCTGCGTCTGGCCGCGCAGTGGACGCAGCAGCAGTACGAGCGCGGCGCGGACGTCATTGGCATCTTCGAGAGCGCCGCGCGGGACGATCCGGAGATGGCGCGGACGGTGGGGGAGTGGCTGGCGGCGAAGAACGAGCTGATGGGCCGCGTGGTTGCCTCGATGGCGCCAGCGCTTCACCGGGACCTCGCGGTTGAGGACGCGACGACCATCTTCCTGGGACTGACGAGCTTCGATCTCTACCGCCAGATGGTCCTCGACAGCGGCTGGTCCCCGGAGCGCTATCAGTCCTGGCTGGAGGGCGCGTTGCGCCGCGAATTGCTAGCGGCACCGGCAGCGCCGTAGGGGAGCCACCTGCGGGCCCCCGGTGGGACCGGTCTGTGACCGGTTGAACGTCGGCGGGCACAGGACCCGCCGTTACGGAAATGCGCTTCTGTGGGGCGTCAGATCGCCGAGGAGACGGGCCAGCGGCTGCCGCTGGTGTCGATCCAGCGGTTCTGCGTGCCGGAGCGCATGACGCCGTCGATCACCTCCTGCACCTTGGCGCCGTCGGCGAAGGAGGGCGAGAAGGTCGCGCCTTCGCCGCGCCGGATCGCCTTCACCCAGTCGCGCAACAGCAGGATCGTCGGCTTGGTCAGGAAGTGGCTGAACTCCGGCAGGTCGCCGTAAAGCCGCTCCGGGATCGGCAGCTCGTGCAGGTTCACGTCGCGCCGGCGGGCGCCGTAGAGCTCCTGGTCGTCGTGCATGATGATCATGCCCTCGGAGCCGGCCAGCGTGATCTCCTCGCCCGCGTCGATCGCCGCCGTCGTACAGACATGGACGGTGCCCAGGGCACCATTGGCGAAGCGGAGCACGAAGGCGAAGTTGTCGTCGGCGTCCACCTTCGCCATCTTGGTCGAATCGGGCAGGTGGCGCTTCTTGACCATCGTCGCGGTCGCGCCAGCGACGCCGTGAATCTCGCCGAACCACCAGCGCAGGGCGTCGACGTGGTGGGAGCCGGTCGCGCCGAGCATGCCGCCGGCCTTGTCCTGCTCCATCAGCCAACCGAACGGCCGCGCATTCGGATCGGCCAGGCTGGAGCGGTAGACGATCATCGAGGCCGATTGCGGCTCGCCGATGTAGCCCTCGTCGATCAGCTCCTTGACCCGCGCCCGGACCGGCATGTAGCGGAATTCGTGGTTGATCATCGCCACGACGTTCGCCGAGTCGGCCAGCTTGACCATGTCCCGCGTCTCGGCCAGGTTCCGCGCCATCGGCTTCTCGCAGAGCACGTGCTTGCCGGCTTCGAGCGCGGCGATCACCATCGAGTGATGCAGATAGGGCGGCGTGGCGACGACAACCGCGTCGATCTCGTCGTCCCGCATGAGCTCGCGGAAATCGGCGGTCGATTTCGGGATGCCGTGCTTGGCCGCGACCGCGCGGGCCCGCTCCGGCCGGCGCGAGCAGATGGAGACGACCTCGGTCTCCTTCAAATAGTTGAGCGCCGGGATGTGCACCGCCGCGCCGAAGCCGGTGCCGATCACGGCGACGCGGATCGGCTGGTCGGGCGAGGGCGGTGTCTTCGGTGTGCGCCGTGGCGCCGTGCGCGAGCGATAGGACACAACCATGGACGAAAAGCGCTCCGGATCTTGTCCACCGCGGAGATGGAGCCGTCGGGTTTGGTTGCGGGGACGGGTAGAGTAGACGTATCGCGCGCCCGGCGGGACGGGCGCGCCGCCGTGTGCCACGCGGACAATGACGTACTGGTAAAGCGCGAGGCCACGGTCACCCTGTGGCGTATGCTAACACGCTCCTGTGACCATGGGGCGCGGCGAGAAAGGATTCGAGATGCGCATCTATACAGCGAAAGGCGACCAGGGGCGGACCGACCTGCTGGGCGAGCGGGTCGCCAAGACCGATCCGCGGATTGAATTGCTCGGCACGCTGGATGAGACGACTTGCGCGATCGGCCTGGGCCGCGCGCATGTGGCTGACGCGACCGAGGGCGAGACGCTGATCCAGGTCCAGCGCGACCTCTACCAGATCATGGCCGAGCTGGCATTCACCGAGGAGCTGCGTCCCGCGACGCTCCATTTCGGCGCGGACCGGGTCGCCTGGCTGGAGGCGGAGATCGAGCGCGTCACCGCCACTGTCACGCTGCCGCCGCAGTTCGTCGTCCCCGGCGACACCGTCGCCGGCGCAGCGCTGGATGTGGCGCGCACGGTCGCCCGGCGGGCCGAGCGGCTGGCCGTCGCGCTGAGCGACGAGTCCGCGATCAACAATCCGGAGGTGCTGCGCTACCTCAACCGCCTCTCGTCGCTGCTCTTCATCCTCGCGCGCGCCGAGGACCTACGCGAGGGCAAGGGGCCGCGCCTCGCGAAGCAGACGGAGCGGTAAATCGCCTATTCTTAGCGGGCAAACCGATGTCCGGCGGGCATCGGACGCATACTGCCGCCACGAGCGGACGATCGCACACGACGGGAGGAACGACGGGTGTTCAGGCGGATGTCGCATCTCTTTGGACGGACCTTGCGGGAAGCGCCGGCGGACGCCGAGCTGCCCAGCCACCAGCTGATGGTCCGCGCCGGCATGGTCCGGCCGCTTGGCGCCGGCATTTACACCCTCATGCCCCTCGGTTACCGCGTCACCGCCAAGGTCGAGCAGATCGTCCGCGAGGAGATGGACGCGATCGGCGGGCAGGAAATGCTGATGCCAGTGGTCCACCCCGCCGACCTCTGGCGTGAGTCCGGCCGCTTTCAGGCGATCGGCCCAGAGTTGGTGCGTCTGAAAGACCGGGGCGAGCGGGACTTGGTGCTGGCGTTTACGCATGAAGAGGTCGTTGCCGATCTGGCCCGCAGCGAGATCAGCTCCTACCGGCAGCTCCCGATGATCGTCTACCATTTTCAGACCAAGTTCCGGGACGAGCCGCGGTCGCGCGGCGGCCTGATCCGCGTCCGCGAATTTACGATGAAGGACTCCTACACGCTCGATGCGGACGAGGCCGGGCTGGAGGTTGGCTACCGCAAGCACTGGCACGCGTACCATCGCATGTTCACCCGGATGGGACTGCGATACATCGTCGTCGGCGCGGATGTCGGCATGATGGGCGGCTCGCTCTCGGAAGAATTCATGGCCTTTTCGCCGCATGGCGAGGACGTGCTGCTCATCTGCCCGAACGGCGACTACGCGGCGAACCGTGAGGTCGCTACCTTCATTCGCGATGAGCCGCTGGCGGCCGAGCCGCTGCCGCTGGAGGACGTTGCCACGCCGCAGACGCCGACGATTCAGGCGCTGGCCGATTACCTCGGCATCCCGACGAAGCAGACCGCCAAGGCCGTCTTCTTCAAGGGCGGTTCGGGCAAGTTCATATTCGCCGTCATTCGCGGCGATCTCGATGTCAATGAGACGAAGCTGCGCCAGGCGACGGGCGAGGGCGACCTGCTGCCGGCGTCCGCCGAGGAGATCAAGGCGGTCGGCGCCGAGCCGGGCTATGGCTCGCCGGTCGGCGTCCATGACGCGGTGATCGTCGTCGACGAGAGCATTCGCGACACGCCGAACCTCGTCGCGGGCGCGAACAAGCCGGGTTACCACCTGCGGAACGTCAATCTCGGTCGCGATTTCGAGGCGGATATCGTCGCCGACATCGCTGCGGCGGCCGAGGGCTACCGGTGCCCGGTCTGCGGCGCGCCGATGCAGGTCGAGCGCGGCATCGAGATCGGGAACATCTTCAAGCTCGGCACCCGCTACACGGAAGCGCTCGGCTCGACTTATCTCGACGCTGAGGGGCAGGCGCATCCGATCGTGATGGGGTCGTATGGCATCGGCGTTGGCAGGGCAGCGGCGACGGCCGTCGAGCAGTGCCGCGATGAACGGGGCATCCGCTGGCCGGTCTCGATCGCGCCGTTCCACGTCTCGTTGCTCTCGCTCGGAAACGACCCGGCGATCACCGAGGCGGCCGACAGGCTCTGCGAGGAGCTGAGCGCCGCGGGGATCGAGGTGCTCTACGACGATCGCGAGGACCGCGCCGGTGTGAAGTTCAACGATGCCGACCTGATCGGAAATCCAATTCGCCTCTCGGTGAGTAAGCGCACACTGGCCAACAACCAGGCCGAGCTTCGGCTGCGGACGAGCGACGAGTCGGAGTTTGTGGCGCTGGATGGCGTGGTGGATCGCGTGCAGGAGCTGCTGGCGGGGATGCTGGCCGCGCTGGAGCCGAAGGCGGAAGTCGGCGTTGCGCGGTGAGCGGCCCCATGCGCCTGACTTTTGCGCCCATGTCCGCTGGTGCCGCGGCCGATATTGCGCAGTGGATCTATCCATCGCCATACGATGTCTACAATGTCCCGCCATCGTATCGTGACGACGCGATCTCCGAGCTGCTCAAGCCGGCGAATGCCTACTACGCGATCAGCGATGACAGCAGCGGCGAGTTGATCGGCTTTTGCTGCTTCGGGATATCCGCCCAGGTACCAGGCGGCGACTACGCGGCGCCGGCACTGGATGTCGGTGTCGGATTGCGCCCCGATCTGACGGGCCGCCGCTTCGGTCCCGACTTCATCGCGGCGATCCTCGACTTCGCTAACGCGCTGGTCAACGCCGCGGTTTTCCGCGCGACGATCGCCGCATTCAATGAGCGATCGCAGCGCGCATTCGGCAAGCTGGGCTTCGAGAAGATCGGCGAATTCAGCAACGAGGGGCCAAAAGGCAGGCGCGATTGGGTTATCATGTTCCGTCCCGATGCGCAATGAAGCACGGACCGATGTGCTAAAATAGGGAAAAGGAACGAGAGTAGCCCTGCGGCCCGTGTCGTTTCGATACGGGCTTTGTTGTGCGCAGGGCGTGGGTCGTGGCGAACTCGCCGCCGCTGCTGCCCCTCCCTCCAGCGACATTTCGGCCACGATCCCACGGAAACGGTGAGTACATGCCCATGACCCAGATCCCCGCCCGGACCGTCACGCAGACGGGACTCCGCAACATCGCCATCATCGCCCACGTCGATCACGGCAAGACCACGCTCGTCGACGGGCTGCTCAAGCAGTCGCACGTCTTCCGCGACCCGGACGCGGCCGGCAACCTGATCATGGATTCCAACGATCTGGAGCGCGAGCGCGGCATCACCATCCTCGCCAAGAACACCGCGATTACGTACAACGATATCAAGATCAACGTGATCGACACCCCTGGCCACGCCGACTTCGGCGGCGAAGTCGAGCGCGTGCTCAACATGGCCGATGGCTGCCTGCTGCTCGTCGATGCGGTCGAGGGGCCGATGCCGCAGACCCGGACGGTGCTGATGCGGGCGCTGGAGCTGGGGTTGCGAGCGGTTGTGGTCATCAACAAGATCGATCGCGCCAACGCCCGGGTCGAGGAGGTGCTGAGCATGACGCAGGACCTCTTCCTCGACCTCGCGACCGACCCGGAACAGCTTGAATTTCCGGTCCTCTATACGATCGCCCGCGATGGACGGGCCGGCTTCGCGCCGGACGAGCTGGCGCCCGATCTGCGACCGCTGCTCGACACGATCGTCTCGATCATTCCGGCGCCGGAGGTCGCGCTCGACGCCCCCGCGCAGTTGCTCGTCGCCTCGCTCGATTACGACACGCATCGGGGCCGGATCGCCATCGGCCGCGTCCACCGTGGCCGGGTCCACAGCGGGGACACGCTCGTCCAGCTCGCGCCGGATGGCGAGACGCAGCGTCAGAAGGTGACGTCGCTCGCCGTCTTCGAGGGGCTGGGCAAGCGCGAGGTCGAGGGCGCCGAAGCGGGCGAGATCGTCGCGATCACCGGCTTCGCCGAGGCGCGGATCGGCGCGACGCTGGCCGACCCGGAGCACCCGGAAGCGCTGGACACGATCGCGATCGAGGAGCCGACGCTGCGGCTGACCTTCGGCGTCAACACGTCGCCCTTCGCCGGCCGCGACGGGCAGTATTCGACCTCGCGGCAGCTCCGCGAGCGCCTCTTCCGTGAGCTGGAGACGAATCTGTCGCTTCGCGTCGCGCCGACCGACCAGCCGGATGTCTTCGCCGTCTCCGGCCGGGGCGAGCTGCACCTCTCGATCCTCGTCGAGACGATGCGGCGCGAGGGGTACGAGTTCCAGGTCTCGCGGCCGGAGGTGATCACCAAGCGGGACGAGCACGGCGAGCTGGTGGAGCCGGTCGAGCAGCTGACGATCTCGACGACCGAGGAGCACGTCGGCACGGTCACGGAGCTGGTCGGCGCCCGCAAGGCGCGGATGCTCGACATGGTCAACGACGGCCGCGGCAACGTGCGGCTGGAGTTCGCGATCCCGACGCGCGGACTGATCGGCTTGCGCAACGCTTTCCTGACCGCGACGAAGGGTAACGGCACGATGGCCTCACGCCTGATCGGCTACGAGCCGTGGATGGGATCGATGCAGTCGACCCGCTCCGGCGTGCTGGTCGCGTCGGAGACCGGCACCGCGCTGGCGCACGGACTGGCGAACGCGCAAGAGCGCGGCATCACCTTCATCGAGCCGGGCACGGAGGTCTACGAAGGCATGATCGTTGGCCAAAACCCGCGTACCAACGACATCGCGGTCAACGTCTGCCGGGCGAAGAAGCTGACGAACATGCGCTCCAGCACGGCCGACATCGCGATCAAGATGACGCCGGCGACGATCCTCAGCCTCGAACAGTGCCTTGACTTCCTCGCCGACGACGAGCTGCTGGAGGTGACCCCGAAGGCGTACCGCCTGCGCAAGCGCCTCCTGACCCAGGACGCCCGCAACAAGGCCCGCAAGCACGCTGCGCAGACGGGTTAGAATGATGGCCCGGTGCGGCGCCTGCCGGCATATTTGAGGTCAGAATGAGCGTGGCGCGGCCTCAACCGTTCGAGATACATGTCAGCGACGACGCGTTGGACGATCTCCATCGTCGCCTGACATGGATCAATTGGCCGGATGAGATCGCTGGTAGCGGCTGGGACTACGGTACCCCGCTGGCATTCATGCGCGATCTCGTTGCCTACTGGCGCGATCGCTTCGATTGGCGAGCAGTCGAGGGACGCCTCAATCGTTTCCAGCACGTTCGCCTCCAGCTGGATGGATTGCGTATTCACGCGGTTCACCAACCTGGCGCTGGACCTGCGCCGATGCCACTGCTCCTGGCGCACGGGTGGCCGAGCACGTTTTACGAGATGCTGGATCTGGCCAGTTTGCTCGCCGATCCCGGCAGGCACGGTGGCGACCCGCTCGATGCGTTCACCGTCGTCGTGCCCTCGCTGCCCGGCCATGGCTTCAGCGATCGGCCCAGCCGACCGGGATTCGAGGATCGGCAAGCCGGGCAGATCTGCGCCGAATTGATGAGTGCGTTCGGCTACGAACGGTTTGGTGCCCACGCCTATGACCTCGGCGCGAGTGTCACGGGCCTGCTTTGCCTCGACCAACCCGAGCGCATGATCGGGTATCACACGACCTCGCCCGGCAACCCGCCGCCCGGGGTCGGGCTCGACACTCCGGGCCTCTCTGATGCCGAACGAGCGTACCTTTCCTATCTGGCAGAGTGGAGCCGGGAGGAGTGGAGCTATGGCCACATCCTGGGTACGCGGCCGCAGACAGTCGCCTACGGTCTGCATGACTCACCAACCGCGCTCGCGGCCTGGATTGTCGAGAAATGGCGTGCCTGGACCGTTCCACCGGGCGGCGACGTCCTGGATCATTTTTCGAAGGACCAATTGCTGGCGATCGTGATGATCTACTGGCTGACGGGCACGATGAACGCGGCGAACCGCTACTACTACGAGGGTCGCCATACCCGCTGGCCGCGGTCCGGCGAGCAAACGCCCGTTCCGCTCGGCGTGGCGCTGACGGCGACGCAGCGGTTCGAGCAGCCGCCCCGGGAGTATGTCGCCCGCATGTTTCCTGACATCCGGCGTTGGGTGCGGCTGCCCCGTGGTGGGCACTTCGTTGCCATGGAGGAGCCGGAGTTGCTTGCGGAGCAGATCCGGGCATTCTTCCGTCCCTT
>JAICKJ010000034.1 GCA_025928015.1 Thermomicrobiales bacterium | reverse complement strand
TTCAGGTCCTGCCGCAGGCTGAGATTCCAGAACACCATCGCCGCGGAGAAGACGAGCAGCAGCACCGCCGCGGCGGCCCAGATCGTCGCTTCCTTTGGCAACCGCGGACGGCGCGGCGCCGCTTCATAGCGAAGCGGCACGGGCTCACGGGTGGAAGCGATCTGGGGCGCCGAACCGGCGGGAGGGACCTCATTACGCATCTGACGCGGCGCGGATTCCGCCTGCGCCTGAGCCAGCAAGCGGTCGCGCAGCATCGGACTGGGCACCCGCTCTTCGGCCAACAAGGGCAGCGACGTCGTCGCGGCCCGCAATTCAGCCAGTTCGGCGACACAATCCGGGCAGCCGGCGAGGTGCGACTCGACGAGCCGGCGCTCGTCGGCATTCACCGCGCCCAACGCATAGGCGCCGAGCAGTTCCCGAACGACATCGTGCTGAGGCTCCACGGGCCTAGGCTCCATGAAGTCCTCCTGACGAGACGCCTTCCGCTTCGGTCAGTGCGTCGTAAAGCTTCTTCAAGCCGAGCCGCATCCGGCCCTTGATCGTGCCAAGCGGCGCGTGCAGCCGGTCCGCGATCTCGCTGTGGGACAGCCCCTGGAAGTAGGCCAATTCGATCGCTTCCCGTTGCTCGGGCGGCAGTGCGCCGACGGCCGCGCGGACCTCGTCCCGCGTCAGGCGAGTGGAGACATCGCGCCAGACGTCGGACGTCGCCGTGAGGTCGCTGGCCTCGTCGAGCGGCACGTCCGGCGGCCGGTTGCCGCCGGGCCGCCGGACCATATCGATGGCCCGGTGGTGAACGATGGTCAGCAACCAGGCGCGGGCGTTCCCGCCCGAATTCGTCTTGTAGGTTGCCGCCCGCCGCCAGACCTGCATAAAGGCATCCTGGACGATCTCCTCGCCGAGGGGACCGTCGTTCACTATCCGGTAGGCCAGACCGAAGGCCAGGCGGCCATAGCGGTCGTAGAGCGCGACGAGCGCGCCCGCATCCTGCCGCGCGATCGCCTGCATGAGCTCGTCATCGCTCGCCGCGTCCACCGGCACCCCATCACTCAACTCAACGTCGGAAAGACCCCAGGCGGATCAATGCCACGCGCAAGCCTAACAGTCCAGTACATGGCCGGCCACGCGTCACCAGCACGTTGTGGAGGCGCCGGCGTTCCTATCGCGGCGTGATCCGGAAGATCGGATGATCCGGAGCGATCCGCGCCAGATCGGCGTCGGAGGCGTCCTTGCCGAGCCCGAATTGGCTGGTTGTCTGCCAGGCCCAGCGTTGCAGATACGCGCGCAAAAACGGCACTTTCTCATCGTCCGGGACTTCACTTGCCGTGAAGTGCTCGACCTTCTTGCCGAGATGAAGCTCGCCTTCGCCGGCGGCGCGCAGGTTCCGGACCCATTGCGTGTTCCCACGCGGCGCGACAAGGTAGCGTTGTCCGTCGACCGTGAGCGGGTTGACCGGGATGGTGTGGGGCTGGCCGCTCTTGCGTCCGCGGACCGTGAGCGATTGCGCCCCGCCCGGGCTCCGTCCCAGCCGCTCAACGGCAAAACGGATGCCGCGATTCATGACGCGGGACATGAACCCGCTGGGTTTTTGATACATTGCCACGCTGGTCCTCCTGACTCCGGGCCTCTGCCAAGATGCCGCTGTTCCAATGGCCCGGACATTGAGTATATAGGGGACGTTCTGGCGACTGTCCGGGGATCGACCGGGAGGAAGGGGAAGACACGGTCATGATGGATTCACAGACCGGCGCGCCGTCGGTGGCGATCGTCGCCGTGGTCGGCGCGGGATTGCTCGGGTCGCAGATTGCCGCCATGACCGCGGCGAGCGGACGCGACGTCCGCCTCTTCGACGTGGCACCCGGCGCCTCCGAGGGCGCGCTCAACCGGCTACGGACAATGCTGACGCCGGTCATCGCTGCCGGCGACCTCGATTGGGATCTGGACGCGGTGCTCGGGCGCATCAGGCCGGTCGAGACATTGGCAGAGGCCGTCAAATCCGCAGATCTGGTGATCGAGGCGGTGCGGGAGCACCTGCCGACCAAACGCGAGGTCTTCGCCGAGATCAGCCGGCTCAATCAGACCGCGTATCTGGCGACGAACAGCTCGTCGCTGCCGTCGTCGTTGCTCGCCGACGTTGTCGCCGATCCGGGGAAGCTGGTGAACTTGCACTTCTTCAGCGAGTTCTGGGTGCGCTCGATGGTCGAGGTGATGGGCTGCGGCGAGACGACGCCGGAGACGCTGGAGACGATGGCGGCGTTCGGGCGGTCGCTGGGGCTGGTGTCGATCGTGGTGCGCGGCGAGAGCAAGGGCTTCGTTATCAACCGTATCTGGCGGGCAGTGAAGCGCGAGTCGCTGCGGGTGGTCGATGAGGGGCATGCCGATCCAGAGGAGGTCGATCGCCTCTGGGCGCTCTTCTTCGGCACGAAGATCGGCCCGTTCGGGATCATGGACAGCATCGGACTGGACGTGATCGCGGACATCGAGGATTCCTACATCGCCGTCGCCACCGACCCCGCCGAGCACCGCTCGAGGGTATTGCATGATCACGTCACGAATGGCCAATTGGGCCAGAAGAGCGGCACGGGGTTCTATGCATATCCGAACCCGGCATTCACTCGGGCGAGTTGGCCACGCCAGAGCGCGTCTGATGACGACGAGCAGGGTCAAGCCGATTGATGGTGCCGATCCGTCCCGCCTGTCATTCTGAGCTCCGCAGAGCGACGAATCTCTCTCGTCGTTGCCCACCATGAGCATTCCTCTGGGCAACGTTGGCCGCTGCGGCGGGAGATCCTTCCTGCGTCAGAATGACAGCGTGGGGAATGGCGGGCGGGACGCTAAAGCCGCCGTGCAACCAGCCTGCAGACTTCGCGGAGGGTTTCGGTGACGCCGTTGCCGCGGAGGGCGATGGCGGCAACGTGGGGGCGATTGGCGGGGTTGAGAGTTTGATCCAGCTCTTCCGCCGGGACCGCCTGCTCCAGATCCATCTTGTTGTATTGCAACACGAGTGGAATATCGGCGATGTCGCGCTGGTGGTGGCGAAGGTGGTCGGCCAGCTCTGCGAGACTCGCCTGGTTGGCGTCCTGACGATCTGGCGCGGCGTCCGCGACGAAGACGACCCCATCCGCGCCGCCAAGGATCGCTCGACGGGTCCGCGAGTAGGGCTCCTGGCCGGGGACCGAGTAGAGGTGGAACTGGATCGTGTAACCTCCGACCTTGGCCGCGCCCAGCGGCACGAAGTCGAAGAACAATGTGCGTTCGGCCTCGGTCTCGATTGACTTCATCCGCCCGCGCGCCGCGGCCGGCAATCGTTGGTGGATGTTCAGCAGATTGGTCGTCTTGCCGCTCAGCCCGGGACCGTAATAGACGATCTTGGCGTGAATCTCCCGCGCCGCGAGATTGATCAGGGACACGGCAATATCGTCTCCCCGTGGAAAGGGCGACCACGTGGGGTCGCCGCTACCGGAAGCACACGAAACATGCGAGCGCGCCGCATCCCTAGCACGACAATCCCTGGACGGCGGCTTCGTCGCTCGTGACGCGGGGGGTGATGGCGCCGATGACGCGGGCTTCGGGCAATGCCGTAGTGACCGACTCGGCGTCGATCGGGCGGACGATGAGGGTGAAGCCGATGCCCATGTTGAAGACGCGGTACTGCTCTTCGACCGGCACGTCACCCTCGGTGACGAGCCACTCGAAGACCGGTGGGATCGACCAGGAGCCCTGCACGATCTTCGCGATGCAGGTCTCGGGCAGGCAGCGGGGCAGGTTATCGCGCAGACCGCCGCCGGTGATGTGCGCCATGCCGCGCACGATGCCCTTCGCGAGCAACGGCTGCACGTCACGCAGATACGAGCGATGGCCGCGCATCAGCGCTACCCCGATCGACTCGTCGCCGCCCGGGAGCGGCTGTGCCAGGATCGCGCGGTCGTGCCCAGGATCGCCAGTCAGGCCAGCGATGCGCCGGGCGAGCGAGTAACCATTGGTGTGCAAGCCGTCGCTCGGCAAGCCGATCACCACGTCGCCGGGGCGCACCGACGACCCATCGACCGTCCGGTCGGGCGCGACCTCGCCGACGATGAAGCCGGCCAGGTCGTATTCGCCGGGCCGGTACATGTCCGGCATCTCGGCCGTCTCGCCGCCGAGCAGCGCCATGCCGGCATCCTGGCAGGCGTCCGCGATCCCGCCGACGACGAGCGCCAGGACATCCGGATCGAGCGCGCCGGCCGCGAAGTAGTCGAGGAAGAAAAGCGGCGACGCGCCGAGCGCGAGGATGTCATTGACGCAGTGGTTGACGATATCCGCGCCGACCCGCGCGTGGGCGTCGCCACCGAGGACGAACGCCAGCCGGAGCTTGGTGCCGACGCCGTCGGCGCTGGCGACCATGATCCGGTCCGGCCCGGCCGGGAGGCGCCAGGTGCCGCCGAAGTGGCCAATCGGGCCGGCGTGGCCGCCGAAGGTGGCGCCTGCGCGGCCCTTGATTCGCTCAATCGCCTGCATCTTGGCGTCGATATCGACGCCGGCATCCTTGTACGTCAGCGCGGAACGCTCCGTCACCTGTCTGCCCTCATCCCATGCGCTCAGGCGGCATCGGTCCGCGCCGTCTCGTTGGACGAGGTCGCGACCTGGGGCTCACCCGCCGACAGCACCTCGGCATAGGGCGCGAAGCGGCCGATCTCGCCTTCCGGCAATGTGCCGGTCAGAACCGTGCCGTGCTCATTGAAATCGCGCCCCTCAACACGGCCGAGCTGATGGAAGCGATCGACCAGCTCCGCGTGGTCGAACGGGATCGCGACCCGCACCGGCACGAAGTTCATCTCCGCCTCCAGCTCGTCCTCAATCCGCGTCAGTAGCCCGTCCAGGTTGATGCGGTCCTGCGCCGAAATGGCGACGGCATCCGCCGGCACGCCGAGCCTGGCGGCGAGCGCCGGGATGTCCGCCCGATTCTCGGGGGAGAGACGGTCGATCTTGTTCAGCGCGTAGACGACGGGCCGACCATCGACGCCGAGGTCTTCGAGCGTGCGGTTGACCGTGGCGACCTGCTCGGCGGCGTTGGGGTGGGTCGCGTCGATGACGTGGACCAGCACGGCCGCCTCGCTGATCTCCTCCAGCGTCGCCCGGAAGGCGGCAATGAGTTGCGTCGGCAGATTGTTGATGAAGCCGACGGTGTCGGTCAGCAGGATCTCGCGGCCGCTCGGCAAGGCGATGCGACGCGTGGTCGGATCGAGCGTGGCAAAGAGCTTGTCCTCGGCCAGCACGTCGGCGTTGGTCAGCGCGTTGAGCAGCGTGCTCTTGCCGGCATTGGTGTAGCCGACGAGTGAAACGACCGAGATCGGCGTCGCCTTGCGCCGCTCGCGGTAGAGCTGACGATGGCGATGGACCTGGGCAAGCTGGCCCTTGATGAAGGTGATCCGCTTCTGCGCCTCGCGACGGTCGGCTTCGAGCTGGGTCTCACCGGGACCGCGCAGACCGACGCCGCCGACGCCCTGCCGGGAGAGGTGGGTCCACATCCGGGTGAGGCGCGGCAAGCGGTATTCGAGCTGCGCCAGCTCGACCTGCATGCGGCCCTCATGGGTCTGCGCGCGGCGGGCGAAAACATCGAGGATGAGCGAGGTGCGGTCGATGATCTTGACGTCGAGCGCGTCCTCGAGATTGCGTTGTTGCCCGGGCGTGAGGTCGCCGTTGATCATGACGAGCTCGTAGTCGAGCGACTCGCGCAGCTCCTTGATCTCCGCCAGTTTTCCCTTGCCGACGTAGGTGCGGGGATGGGGATGCTCCAGCTTCTGCACGACGGAGCCCACGACCTCGACATCCACCGTCTCGGCGAGCTGGGCGAGCTCTTCGAGCGAGTCGGTGGCGTCCCAAGTGTCATCCGGCCGTTCGATGGCGACCAGGAGCGCCTGTTCGTTGGGTTTGTCAGTGCTGATGAGTTCTTGTGGTATGGGGATGTTCTCCAGATGAATGCGAACGCGACACATGATCGGACAGCTTGCCCGCCGGCTGAGTGGCAGGTTCACTGAGTTGACCGCGCATCTCTAGTTTACCGCATGGCGAGCATCATCGAATTCGGTTCGCCGCCACGATTGAGGCAAGATAATTCTCGCCGACGTTCCCTGCCCTTGGGCCTCCGCCATCAACCCGTTTACTGCTTCCAGACCCTCTTCGCTGTCATTTCGAGCGCACGAGAAATCTCTCTGACGAGCGAATGCGAGTGCCGCCACGGCGGAATCGCGTGACGGGTGGGGGCGAATGCAACGGAGTTGGTTCCGCATGAGGACGCCGCTGCGGCGGGAGATCCTTCGACTTCGCTCAGGATGACGGGCCGAGCGAGCTGGCAAGAGTCAACGCTTGCGGAGGCTGCTGCGGCAGGAGATTTCTCCCGTTGGTCGAAATGACATCGAAGGAGGTTGGCTAGGGCGAACACGATTGGTGGCGCGACGCTCAGGTGCGCCGGGCGTCCCTACTGGCCGGCCTCGGAGGGGACGGCGCTGTCCGCGCGTGGAGAAAGCGGCGCTGGGGCGGCATGGGCCGGGAGGGAGGTCCAGAGGGTGCGGCGGATGGTGAGCATGGTCACGCCGATGATGACGAGCGCGAAGCTGAGCCAGTAAGCGGCGGGTAGCGGGCCAATGTAGAGGCTGTCTGTCCGGATGCGCTCGATAAAGAAGCGGGCGACGCCGTAGATGATGAAATAGACCCAGGCCACGTCACCATCGCGCAGCCAGCGGCTCTTCGGCAGGCGCAGGACGAGCCAGACGAGCACAATCGCGGTCGCGAGGTCGATCAGGCTCTCGTAGAGGAACGTGGGGTGGAAGGTCGGGTACTGGATGTATTCGGCCGGACGGTGGTCTGGCGCGATGTGGACGGCCCAGGGGAGCGTGCTCGGCGTGCCGAACGCCTCCTGGTTGGCCCAGTTGCCCCAGCGGCCGATCGCCTGACCGAGCGCAACGCCCGGCACGATCATATCCAGCCATGGCAGCAGCGGCTGACCGTGACGGCGGCAGAGCCACCAGACGGTGAGCGCGCCGGCGACGATCGCGCCGTGGATCGTCATGCCGCCGAGCCGGGTGTCGAAGGCGTCGAGCGGGTGATGGAAGAAGTAGATCGGCTTGAGCAGGACGTAATAGGCCCGGGCGCCGATGATGGCGAAGATGACGACCCAGACGGCGATATCGAGCAGGAATTCGGTGTCGAAGCCGCGTTTCGCGGCCAGCCAGCGGATCAGAACAATGGCGAGGATGATGCCGGTCAGGATGAAGATGGCGTACCAGCGGATGCCAAGCGAGCCGAGATAAAAGGCGACGGGATCATGAGGCGACGGCATGGAGCGCTTTCCGGTTGGAACGATCGATCACATCCATGATCGACTGAGGAACGTGATCCGGCGCCGGACCACCACGCGAAAGTGTAGTACGCGAATCACGTCAGCGTTCGCGCACCCCGTTAAGGGAAAGAAATGCATCCAGCTCAGCACGGGTCGGCAACGCGGCGAGGGCGCCGTGGCGGGTCGTAGCGAGCGCGCCGGCGCCAGCGGCGAAGCGGACGTCGGTCGCGTCCAGACCGGACCAGTGCCGCGTGACAAGCCGGGAGATCAGCGCGGCGGTGAAGGCGTCGCCGGCGCCGGTCGGCTCGACTGCCTCAACCTTGAACGGCGGCACCTCGACGACTGCCCCGCCACGCGGCCGCATCCAGATGCCGCGTGATCCATCCGTCAGAACGATGGCCCTCGCGGACAC
Source organism: Thermomicrobiales bacterium (assembly GCA_025928015.1). Classification (GTDB taxonomy): domain Bacteria; phylum Chloroflexota; class Chloroflexia; order Thermomicrobiales; family UBA6265; genus JAICKJ01. Next base: position 12,924 of record JAICKJ010000034.1, on the reverse strand, counting down.
GGGAGCGAGCGCCGCGAAGACCTCGGCGGGCGTCTGGGCATTCAGGACGCTCCGCGCGTCGTCCAGGCTCAACTTGATGATCGTTGCCGCGTTGAGGACGCGTTCGCACGCCTGCCGCGCCAGCGCCAAATCCGGCCAGAGGCTCGGCCGGAGATTGACATCGAAGACGACCGGCGTGCCGGCGTCCCGCGTCACGGAGACCGCGCGTTCGATCGCCGCTCGCGAAGGCGACGCGGAGAGCGCGACCGAGCCGACGACGATCGCCTCGGCACCAGCCAGCCTGGCCGCATCGATTTCGGCTGGAGAGAGCAACCGGTCGGCCATGCGGACGATGCGGAAGTGGCCGTCTCCGCGCTCGTCCCGCCAGGCGAAAGCGAGCGTCGTTTCGGCCTCGTCCGTCAGCCGCAGCCGGGAGATATCGACCCCTTCGCGTTCCAACAAGCGTCGCAAGCGGTGGCCGAAAGGATCGTCGCCGACGACGCCACAGTAGGCGCTGGAGACGCCGAGACGGGCGAGCGCCACGGCGACGTTGGCCGGCGCGCCGCCTTCGCGAATGACGAGATCATTGGCGGTGGAGAGGTCGCCGGACGGCGCGATGAGGTCGATCAAACACTCGCCGATGGCGACGATCGGTCTGGCGTCCGCCATCGCGTCTAGCTGGCCCGGGCCTGGGGAACGCTGCCAGCCACGTCGCGCCGGACCTCGTGCACGTCGCGAATGCTCTCCAGCCGGTGCATGATCCGACTGAGCTGGCGCAATCCCTCGACCTCTACGGTGAGCAGCAGGGTGACGGAGCGGTCGTCGTGCGTCTGGGTGAGGACCGAGATGATGTTGACCCGCTCGTCGGAGAGCATCGTGCTGATGTCCTTGAGCAGCCCGACGCGGTCCCAGGCGCTGACCCGGACGAGGACCGGATGGGTCTCGTGCGCCTCGGCGCCCCAGGAGACCGGCACCAGCCGCTCCGGATCGGGGATGTTGGTGATGTTGGCGCAGTCCCGCCGATGATAGACGACGCCGCGGCCGCGCGTGATGTAGCCGACGATCGGATCGCCGGGCACCGGGCGGCAGCAGTTGGCCGGGATGGTCAGCAGGTTGCCCGCGCCCATCACCTCGACCCGCGCCGGCGTCGAGGGCGCCTTGACCGTGGTGGTCGGCCCGAGGACATCTTTCGGCCCGTCGTCGAGCCGAGTGGCGATCTGTTGGGAGGAGACGCCGCCGTAGCCGATCGCGGCGAGGAAATCCTCCATCTTGCCGTAGCGCGGGAAGCGGGCGAGCACCTCTTCCGGCTTCATCTCGACGGCGAGCCGGCGCATCTCCCGCTCGAGGATCTCCTTGCCCTGGGAGATGTTCTCGTCGCGCTCCTGGCGCCGGAACCACTGCCGGATCTTCTCTCGCGCCGAGGCCGTCGTCACGTACCCGGCCCCCGCCTGGAGCCAATCGCGGCGGGGGCCGTTCACCGTCTTGCTGGTCTTGACCTTGACGACCTGGCCGTTCTGGAGCTTGTAGTCGAGCGGGACCATCTGGCCGTTGACGGTCGCGCCGACGCATTGATGCCCGACCTGGGTGTGAATGCGGTAGGCAAAGTCGACCGGTGTCGCGCCGTTGGGCAGCTCGATGATGTCACCGGCCGGGGTGAAGACGTAGACCATCTCCTGGAAGACGTCGGACTTGAGTGACTCGACGAACTCCTCGGCGTCGGAGACCTCGTCGCGCCAGTCCATGAGCTGCCGCAGCCAGGCGATCTTCGCCTCCAGACGGGCGTCGGACTTGCCGCCCTCCTTGTACCGCCAGTGCGCGGCGATGCCGTACTCGGCGACCTGGTGCATCTCTCGCGTGCGGATTTGGATCTCGACCGGGTGGGCGTCCGGCCCGATAACCGCCGTATGGAGACTCTGGTACATGCTCTCCTTCGGCGTCGCGATGTAATCATCGATTTCGCCGGGAACCGGGTGCCAGCGGCTGTGCACGATACCGAGCACCGAGTAGCAGTCCTGGACCGTACCAACGATGATCCGGACGCCGATGACGTCGTAAATCTCCTCGAACGGGCGCGACTTCCGGTTCATCTTCCGGTAGATCGAGTAGATGTGCTTTTTGCGCGCGGTCAGCTCGGCGGTGATCCCGGCCGATTCCAGCAAGGATTCGAGCTCTCGGCGAACCTTCTCGATGTAGGTGGCGCTGGCCGCGCCGCGCCGGTCCAGCTCCGCAATGATCCGCTCGTATTGCTCGGGCTGGAGGTACTTGAACGCCAGGTCCTCCAGCTCGGACTTGAACTGCCAGATGCCGAGGCGGTTGGCGAGCGGCGCATAAATCTCCATCGTCTGCTGCGCGGTGCGGATTTGCTTCTCGCGCGGCATCGCGCTGAGCGTCCGCATGTTGTGCAGCCGGTCGGCGAGCTTGATGAGCACCACGCCGATGTCATCGACCATCGCCAGGAACATCTTGCGGAGGCTTTCCTCCTGATGCTCCTTCTCGCGCGCGGCCAAATCCTTCGTGTCGCCGCTCCAGGGGATCTTGCCGAGCTTGGTGACGCCGTCGACGAGCTTGGCGACCCGGGGTCCGAACTCGGCCAGCAGCTCATCGTCGGTCACCTCCGTGTCCTCGACGACGTCATGCAGCAAGGCGGCGGCGATGGTCTCGGAATCGAGCTGCATCTGGGCGAGGATGGTGGCGACTTCGAGCGGGTGCAGGATGTAGGGCTCGCCGGAGCGCCGGCTGGTGCCCTGGTGGGCGTTGTAGGCGCGGACGAAGGCGCGGGCGATCAGCTCGAGGTTGGCGCTGCCGGTCAGGCTGGCGGTGGTGGCCTGATCGAGCCGCTTGAGGGCGTCGAGCACAGCCGGCTCCAGCGTACCGTCCGGCCGGGCAGGCTGCGGCACGGGACTGTCGTTGGTTGCTGGATTCGCGATGAGATCCCGAAGCGTCATGCGCCGCGGAACCGCCGGTGTTGCCATCTGGGGGCAGTGCTCCGATTTTTCGAAGAGTGGAACAAGAGAAACAAAAACGGGCGCCGCCCAGCCGCTACCGATACCCCTCCACCCCATCGGTGTAGCCAGCCGGTCAGCGTCGACCGCGTTCGTGGCGCCTTTCTCTCACGCCTATTCTACCGCGTTTGTCCATGTGAGCGAGCTGGTTCCCAATGCGGTCAACCGGGCATCCATGCCCACAGCTCGCTGGCGTGGCACTGTGCTACACACTGTTACGCGTATACGAGTGCATTTACCCAAATACGGCGTTGACAGACGCGGTGAGGAGGTCTAGAGTGGCCATCGTAACGTTACGACAACGCTGCTGAGATAGCTTTCCTGCCAGCTCACGCATGCACGAGGTCAATCAGGAAGGTCATATGGTGAGTCTCAGCGACGTCGCGCGTGCGGCCGGCGTCTCCATCTCCCCCGCGTCCCTGGCCCTCAGAAGGGAGCGGCGCGTCTCGGCCTAGACGCGAGCCCGCGTGCTGGAAGCCGCGAAAACGCTGCGCTACGTGCCCAACGAACTCGGCCGCTCCATGCGCTCGGGTCGCGCGAATACGCTCGGCATCGTCATTCAGCAGACCACCGAGCACATCTTCTCTCACCCCTACTTCACCGAAACCATCGGCGGCATCACCGAGGTCGCCACCGCGGCCGGTTATCCGATCTTGCTGTCCGTGTCGTCGCAGGAGGAGAGTGAAGACGCCTATCTGCGACTGCTCGACAGCCGCCGCGCGGACGGGATCATCCTGCTGGCCATTCCGCTCGCGGACACGAGCGCCCAGCGCATCGTCGCGGCCGGCTTGCCGGTCGTGCTCATGGGCGAATGGGTTCACCCCACGCCCATTTGCAACATCTGTATCGATGACCGCACGGCCGCGATCCAGGCGGTGGAGCACCTGATCGCGCTGGGGCGACAGAGGATCGCGCATATCATCGGTAAGGGCGGTCACTCCTCGGCCGTGCGTCGGGAAGAAGGCTACCGGACGGCGCTGACGCGCGCGGGTCGAACCGTTGACATGTCGCTCCTCCGCCACGGGGATTTCTCCGTCGAGAGCGGGCGCATCGCGATGGAGTCTCTACTCCACCAATCGGAACGGCCCGATGCCATCTTCGCAGCCAGCGACGAGATGGCGGTTGGCGCGCTTCAGGTCCTGCATGAGCACGGTGTGAGCGTGCCAGGCGAGATCGCCGTGGTGGGCTTCGACGATGTCGCCATGGCGCAACTGACGCACCCGCCCCTGACGACCATCCATCACCCCATGCGCGAGATGGCGCGCGACGCGGCGCGGCTGTTGATCGAGCAAATCAATGGCGAGCGCGTGAAAGACACGCCAACGATCTTTCCGACACATCTCGTGATCCGCGCTTCATCGGTGAGCTCCGCCTGGCCTGCTCAGCGAGTGCCAACCGGCGATGAAAGGAGGTGTGCCTTCGCCTCTTCGGAATAAGCGCCGCCGCGCTCTGGTCCAGACGCGCCATCAATCAGGAGGTCAACAGATGGACATGTCCCGGAAGCCACGCCAAATCGCCCCTGACTCTCCGACGCACACGATCACCCGCCGGGCAGCCGTCAAAGGACTCGCGGCGGCGACCGGCGCCGCCTTGATCGGCGCGAATGCCGCTGGCATGGCATCGGCCCAATCGTCGGCGGGTACGCCGGCGCTCAAGCAAGCGCCAGAAGGCACCATCACCATCTGGGACCGGGCCGGCGATCTGTTCCAGGTGTTCGACGCGACCATCCCGGCCTTCAACAAGAAATACCCGAAGATCACCGTCAAGCACGTCTCGGTCGATGTCGATGCCAAGCTCCCGACCACGCTCACGACCGGGGTCGACGTTCCGGACGGGTCGTTCTACGAAGATGTCAACATCCCCATCCAGGCCGCGCACCTCCACGACCTCACCGAGTGGATCCAGCCGTATGTGAAAGACATCGTGCCCTTCAAGCTGCACGTCGCCTCCCAAAACAATCGCGTCATCGCGATCCCCTGGGATTTGGACCCGGGTCTCCTCTACTACCGTGATGACGTGCTCAAGGAGGCCGGCGTCGATCCCGCCTCGATCACGACCTACGACAAGCTGATCGACGCCGCCAAGACCGTGAAGTCCAAGGTCAAGTCCGCCACGGGCCCGATTCACATCGAGCAGGATCCGGGTCTGACGGTCTTGCAGGGCGAGATGTACGCCAATCAGCAGGGCACGAGCCTGATCAACGGCAAAGGCGAGCTGCAGCTCAACACTAAGCCGTACACGACCTACGTGACGTGGTTGAAGGACGTCATGGACCAGGGTCTGGGAACCCACACGGTCTACGCCGGCACCGGGGACATCGTCGCGCTCGACAAGGGCAGCGAGGTCTTCGTGCCCTGGGCGATCTGGTTCGATTACGTGCCGCAGTTCCAACTCAAGAAGACCAAGGGCAAATGGCGGGCGATGGCGCTGCCGGCGTGGACCGAGGGCGGTGCCCGCGGCGCGGTCATGGGCGGCAGCTCGTTCATCATTCCGCAAAAGGCCAAGAATCCGTACCTCGCCTGGCTCTGGTATGAGCACCTGGTCTTCAGCCCCGACGGCTTCAGCGCGGTCTACGGGCCGAACAAGCTCTATCCGGGCGGACTGAACACCTCGCTGCCGTCGTACAAGCCGGCGCTGCAAAAGCAGCTCTTCAAGAACGTTGACGCCCTCGGCGGCCAGAACCTCTGGGAGGTGGCCACGGCGACCGTGCCGGACATCTCCAGCAACTACTTCTACCCGACCTGGTACAACCAGGCGACGCCCTTCTACGGCGGCAACATTCAGAACGTGCTGGCCGGCAAGATGTCGGTGGCGGACGCGCTCGCCCAGGGCGCAAACAGCATTCAGACCAAGCTGATCAACCGCGCGTAAGACGCCAGAAGTCGCACGGTCTGGTCGCATTTCGCCGACCAGACCGTGCGATGAAAGTTGAGGGCCTATGGACGCCGCGTCCGTCCTGCAAACCGCCAGCCGCCCCTCTCAGGTGGCGCGGTTGCGTCGCTGGCTGGGTGGCAGCTACGCACCGTACCTGTTCATCCTGCCGCCCTTCATCTTCTTCTTCGCCTTCATCGTCTATCCGCTGCTCTATGCGCTGCGGCTCAGCTTCACATACTGGCACGGCGCCGGCGCGCCCAGGTTCATCGGTCTCGACAATTACACCTTTCTCCTCACCGACAGCGGATTCTGGAAGTCGATCGCGACGTCCGCCATTCTCTGGCTGCTCGTCATTCCGTTCCAAACACTCTTCGCGATCCTCGCCGCTGTCCTCCTCTCCGGCTCGACCCTGAAGTTCCGGTGGTTCTTCCGAACCGCCTTCCTGGTCCCGTTCGTCGTGCCGCTGGTCGCCATCGCCCAGATCTGGCTCATCATCTTCGACCCGGATGTCGGCATGGTGAATACAGTGCTTGGCTATGTGCAGGCGGCACCGATCGACTGGTTGCATGACAGCACCTGGGTGCGTCCCACGCTGGCCTCCCTGGTCCTGTGGAAAAGCACCGGATTCGCAATCGTGCTGATGCTGGCGGGGTTGCAGGGCATTGCGCAGGAGGTCTACGAAGCCGCGGCCATTGACGGCGCCGGCCGGTTCCATCAATTTGTCGATATCACCATCCCGCTGATGCGTCGCACGATCGCCTTCTTCGTCGTGACATCGACGATCGGCATCATCCAGCTCTTTGCCGAGCCCTACGTGCTCTTCCACGACGGCGGCCCGGATCGCGCCGCCGTCACCGCCGGCTACAATCTCTCGCTCTACATCAACAGCCAGGACCTCGGGACCGGCGCCGCAAACTCGTTTCTCCTGTTGATCCTGCTCGTCGTCATCTCGATCGTCATGCTCCGATTACTTCGTAGCCGGGAGGAGGTGTAACGTGGCGAGCTCATCCCGAACGTCCTTCGCTGGTCAAGCGCCGGGCCGCTGGCTGAGATACGGCCTGATGGCGCTGGTGCGCTATCTCTTTCTCCTCCTCGTGACCGCCGTCATGCTCTTCCCCCTCTTCTGGATGGTCGCCTCCTCCTTCAAGGACGGTATCGACATTGCCACGGAGCCGCTCACGTTCCACTGGCGAACGTTCTCCATGAGCAACTACTCCGCCATGCTCGATGCCGTGCCGCTGTGGACCGGCTTCAAGAACACGGCCATCGTGATCCTGATCAAGGGCAGCCTCACGATCTTCTTCGCGCCACTGGCCGGCTTCGCGTTCGCCAAGTTCCGGTTCCGCGGACGGGATTTCCTCTTCGGTGCCCTGCTCTCGACCCTGATGTTGCCGGTGATCGTCCTGCTCATCCCGCTCCTCCTCGAGACGGGCAAGCTGAGCTGGGTCAACACGTACCAGGGACTCGCGCTCCCGGGCGCGATCGACGCCTTCAGCATCTTCTGGATGCGCCAGGTGATTTCGACCGTGCCGGACGATCTTCTCGACGCCGGCCGCATCGACGGTTGCACACCCTTCGGGCTCTACTGGCGCATCGTCGTGCCGCTGATCCGTCCGGGTCTCGCCGCCCTGGCGGTGCTGACCTTCATCGGCATCTACAACGACTTCGTCTGGCCGGTGATCGTCACCAGCTCGAACAACATGCAAACGCTCCAGGTCATGCTCTCGGCGCTGCAGAGCCAGATCAACGCCGCCCAGGTGGGCACGGCCGGGGCGAGCGCCTGGGGCGAGATCCTGGCCGCGAGCACGCTCGCCAGCATTCCCGTCCTTGTGCTCTTCCTGGTCCTGCAGCGTCAGTTCATTCAGGGCGCGCTGGCGGGAGGTCTCAAGGGATGACGCGCATGGCTCTCGTCGTCATGATCGCGGGATGGGCAATGCTCATTCCCACCGGCGCGCACGCGGCAGATCCGTCCAGAAACGCGGCCGCCGGCGTGCTCTATCGCCCCGGCGATCCAGGTCAATTCGCCGGTTATCCGCGCGTCATTCGCCTCGCGCAGAGTGGCGATGCCAACGGCACGCTCATCGCCCTCTTCGACGTCTTCATCGACAACACGGACCGGTTGCTGATCTATCGGAGCACCGACGATGGCCAGAGCTGGTCGCATCTCTCGACATTCACGGATGCGGCCTACGACGGCCGGATGTGCTGCCCAACACTTTTCGAGTTGCCAGACAAGATGGGCGATCAGCGTGCCGGCACCCTCCTCCTGGCCGAGTCGGCCGGCGCCGCCGGGACGATCGACCACGAGATCAAGGTCTTCCGCAGCGGCGATCACGGCCGGTCATGGTCCTACCTCAGCTCCTGCGCCAAGGGCCAGGGTGGTCTCTGGGAACCGAGCTTCGCGGTCGATCGCGATGGGCGCCTCGTCTGCTACTTCTCGGATGAACGCCGGGTGTCGTACAGCCAGTTCCTGGGGCACGTCGTCTCCACCGATGGCGGGCACACCTGGGGCAAGGAGACGATGGATGTCGGCGTGCCGGACGGTCTCACCCGGCCGGGCATGGCGACAGTAGTTCAGCTGACGTCCGGCCGTTATGTCATGAGCTTCGAAGTCTGCGGCCCTCCCAACTGCCCGGTCCACATCAAATCGTCCGAAGATGGAGTGCACTGGGGCGATCCGACCGATCTCGGGTCGCAAGTCCAAACCGGCGACGGCATTTACGCCGGCCGCACCCCCTACATCGCCATCGTACGTGGCACGGGCTCGCAGGAGATGCTCGTCCTGACCTCGAAAGGGCTGTTCGGGCCGGATGATCTTCCCGCACCGCAAAGTCGTCAGATGCTGCTGGTGAATCGCCAGGGTGGCGCGGGCGATTGGTCGTTCATCGCGTCGCCCGTACCCGTGGCAGCAGGCGGACCCGATTGCGCCAACTACAGCTCCGTGTTGCAGCCGGATCCGACTCATAACGGCATCTTCATGATGGCTGCCGCCGGCCTGGATGCGGGCGGATGCGAGATCGACTATGGACGCGCGTCGCTCGTGAGCGCACCCGGAGGGACCCCAGTGCTGGCGACGCCCAGGTCGTGAACGGACAGGAATCAAGATGGCATCAATGCACCCGACGACTGACGATTATCCGCGGCCCGATTTCGACCGGTCGCACCGATGGCTGAGTCTGAATGGCGATTGGGACTTCTCGCCGGACCCGGATGATCGAGGGCTCGACGAGAACTGGGCACGGGACGCGAGCCGACGCTGGCCGCTTCGCATCACCGTTCCCTTTCCCTGGGAGTCGCCACGCTCCGGTGTTGGCTACCAGCAGCTGCCCGTGGGCTGGTATCGTCGAACGATCGCCCGTCCCGCGGCGTGGGCCGATGAGCGAGTCGTCCTCCACGTCGGCGCAGCCATGTATGCCTGTCAGTGTTGGGTCAATGGCGAGCTGCTTGGCGAACACACCGGTGGATACCTTCCCTTCAGCTTCGATATCACGGACGCCCTGCGGGACGGCGAAGGTGTGCTCACGCTGCGCGTGGAAACGCCACTCGACAAGCGCTTCATCCCTCATGGCAAGCAGCACAGCCAGCCGCCTGACGACTACGACGGCTGCTGCTTCACGCCGAGCAGTGGCATCTGGCAACCCGTCTGGCTCGAGGGGCGTCCCGCGACCTATGTTGAACGGCTTGATCTGCGTCCCACCGCCGATCTGGCGAGCATAGACGTCGACGTGCGAGTGGCTGGTCCACGGCGCGACGAGGCGCACCTGATCATTTCCGTCCCTGACCATGGCAGCCGTACGATCGACCTCACCAACGGCGCGGGCACCCTCACCATCCCCATCGACCGCCCGCGCCTGTGGTCGCCTCGCCAACCGCATCTCTACGAGGTCGAGGCGCGTCTCACCAGCGCGGACGGCGAAGACCGGGTGCGCGGACAGACCGGCTTGCGTCGCATCGAGACGCGAGGTGACCGCATCCTGCTCAATGGCGAGCCGGTGTACCTGCGCGGCGTTTTGGATCAGGGGTTTTGGCCGGAGAGTGGATATGCGGCACCCGATGGCGCCGCGCTCCGACGGGACGTGGAGCTGGCCCTGGCGGCCGGATACAACCTCGTCCGGAAACACATCAAGTTCGAAGATCCCCGTTGGCTCTCCTGGGCTGACCGGCTCGGATTGTTGGTGTGGGCGGAGCCGCCCTGCACCGGGCGCTATTCACGAGAGGCCATCGCCCGGTACGAGGCGCAGTTGGCGCTGTGGACCGCCCGGGACGGGAATCATCCGAGCATCGTCCTGTGGGGGCTCTACAACGAGGAATGGGGTCTCGATTGGCGCGTCGGCGAGGACACGGAACGACAACAGGCGGTCGAGCGGGCCTATGATCGTCTTCACGCGCTCGACGACAGTCGCCCCATCATCGACAACTCCGGCTGGTGGCATGTCAAGACGGATATCCTCGACTGGCACTACTACGACAACAACATCGGCCGCTGGGCTCAGGTAACCGAGGCGCTGGCCAACGACGCGGCGACCTGGTTCGGCCACGGTCTCGGCAAGGACCACTGGTACGAGACCCAGCTCAGTGTCGAGGGCCGCGATCATGGCGGGCTCCCACTCATGAATGGCGAGTATGGCGGCGGCGATACCGCGCTGGAACGTGGCTGGCACCTGCGCTGGCAGACACAGGAGCTGCGGCGGCATCCGGAGATGGTCGGCTACATCTACACCGAGCTCTTCGACATCGAGCACGAGCTGTGCGGAATCTATACCGACGCGCGCGTCATGAAGGACCTGGACTGTGACCCCGCGGCGGTGAACGCGGAAACGGTCCTGATCTTCGACACCATTCCGCTCCATCGGGGATGCGATGTGGTGACCTCCAACGGCAATGTCCGCATTGATGTCCGCGTCTCCCACCAACATCCGGAGCCCTTCTCGGGCGAGCTGGCCTGGGGTTGGGACCGGGCTCTCCCGGTTGGCAGAGTCACGTGCGTGGTGGCGCCTTTTGAGATTTCTGCGCCCATGACGTTGACCTGCACACTTCCGGCAGGCGTCAATCACGAGCGCCTTCATGTGTGGGTGAGCGATCAATCGGACGCGCGCCCGGCAAGCACCTACCTCGATGTCGTCCGGGGTGAGGGCGAGCCAGCCAATTCCGCCATGCTAGGATGAGCGGCGGGCGGCGCGCTCCCCGGTTTCTCGCTGTCGTCCCATAACGACCCGGAGATACCCGACAACCCGAGGGTGATTCGTGACTGACGATTCCAAAGAGTCCAACGGACAGCGCGGTGGCGCGATCGATCTGCAGGAGCTCGACCGGATGCGGCCGCCGCAGGAAGCCCGCGCGATCGTGCTCGGTCAGGTGCGGCTGCTCGACACGGAGACCGTGCCGCTCGCGGAGGCGTCGTGGCAGGTACTGGCCGCCGATCTGACCGCGCCGGAGGATCATCCGCCCTTCCCCGCGGCGACGATGGACGGCTTCGCGGTCGTCGCCGAGGACGGCTCGCCATGGCGCGAGATCATCGGCGAGCAGATGGCCGGCGCGGTGACCGACGCCGAGGTGACGGACGGCACGGCCGTGCGGATCATGACCGGCGCGGCGATCCCGCGCGGCGCCAACGCCGTGGTGAAGGTCGAGGCGACCGAGCTTTCCGACGACCACGTCATCATCCACCAGGAGGACGTCGCCGCCGGCGAGAACATCCGGCCGGTCGGCTCGGATGTCCGAAAGGGCGATCTGATCCTCCCGGCCGGGACGGTATTGGGTCCGGCAGAGATCGGGCTGGTCGCCGGCATGGGCGTCAATCCGGTGACGGTCCGCCGCAAGCCGCGGGTGAGCGTCATCTCGACGGGCGATGAGCTGGTCGAGCCGGGCCAGCCGCTCGCGCCGGGCCAAATCCGTGACTCGAACCGGTTCAGCATCGTCACGGCGCTGCGGACCGAGCCGGTCGAGATCACCTTCGTTGGCAAGGCGCCGGACAAGCGGGATGCGCTGGAAGCGCTGTTGACCGAACGGCGCGCGAGCGACGACGTCATCATCACGACCGGTGGCGTCTCGATGGGCGAGCTCGACCTGGTCAAGGCGATCCTCTTCGACGCGCCGGACGTCCACGTCCATTTCCGGCGCCTCTACATGAAGCCGGGCAAGCCACTCAACTTCGCGACCGCCGGCGACACCCTGATCTTCGGTCTGCCCGGCAACCCGGTTTCCTCGCTCGTCGGGCTGGAACTCTTCATCCGCCCGGCGCTCCGCGCCATGAGCGGGCAGCCGGTGGTCGATCGTCCAACCGTGCCGGTAACCCTGGCGACCGGCACGGACGGCTCGGACCGGATCGAATACCAACGGGCGATCGTGACCGTCGATGCCGAGGGCTGCCTGCACGCGACGCCGAACGGATCGCAGCAGTCGTCCCGGCTGCAATCCTTCGTCGGCGCCAACGCGTTGCTCGTGATCCCGCCGCGAGAGCGACCGTACGATTCTGGCGAACGGTTGCAGGCGGTCCTGTTGGCGCCTCCTCACGCAGCGAATAGAAGTATTTCCACCGAACTTGCATAGGACCGTTCGATGTCGTCCCGGATGGTGGCGCGGCGATTGCGCGAGTACCACCACACATTTATGCGGTTGCAAGCGCGCCAATCATGAGGAGGCACCGGAATGAGTGAACATGGCGAGAAGGAATTTGCGGTCAGCGACGTCGAATACAACCTCATCACGACATTGAGCAACCTGTTGCAGAGCGAGGAAGTGCTCGAGGGGTACGCCTCCGACGCCGACAAGGCGGGCGACAAGGAGGTCAGCCAGTTGCTCCGAAATCTGCGGCAGAGCAACAAGCAAGCGGCGAAAGGACTGCGCTCCGCGCTCGCGAAACAGCTTCAAAAGGACTCGTAAACACCGCACGACCACGAGGTCAGCGCCCTCGCCGACCGGCGAGGGCGCTGACCTCGTGGTCGTGGATAATGGTGACATCGCCCACGGCGGGCGAGGCCGGGCACGAGCCCCGGAGACGCAAACGATCGGGAACAGTGCTGCCTGCAATGATGACGATCCACCTCCGATATTTCGCGTTGATGCGGGA
>JAICKJ010000121.1 GCA_025928015.1 Thermomicrobiales bacterium | reverse complement strand
GACGCTCGGCAAGTGGCATTTCTGGCTGAACATGATCGGCTTCAACCTCACCTTCTTCCCGATGCACATCGTCGGGCTGATGGGCATGCCGCGCCGCGTCTACACCTACCCGAACGTCAAGTACTGGGGCGACATCAACCTGCTGGAGACGATCGGCGCCTTCATCCTCGCCGCCTCGATCATCGTCTTCCTCGTCAACATCTTCCGCAGCCTGAAGGGCGGCGAGCCGGCCGGCGACAATCCCTGGAACGCGCCGACGCTCGAATGGGCGACATCCTCGCCGCCGCCGGCCTACAATTTCGCCCAAATCCCGCCGGTGCCGATCCGCAGCCGCCACCCGCTCTGGGACTTGCGCGAGCACGATGAGACGCCGCGCCCCGTCTCCGGCGGCGCGACCGCGATCTCCCGCGTCAGCGCCGGCGTCACCTCGCTCTCGACGCCGCAACTGGCGACGCTGGCCTTCATCGCCTCGGAGATCGTCTTCTTCGGCACGCTCATCACGACCTTCATCGTCTACCGCACCCGCAGCGTGAGCGGGCCCGGGCCGGACGTCGTCGATGTGCCGCGCACCTTCTATTTCAGCATCGCCCTCTGGGCCAGCAGCGCCACCGTCTGGTGGGCGGGCCGGCAATTGCGCCAGGGCAAGCCGCGCATGTTCCGGCTCTGGCTGGTCATCACCATCATCCTGGGCGCGATCTTCGTCTACGGACAGGTCACGGAGTACCAGGCGATGTACGCCGACAACGTCAAGATCGGCCGGAACCTCTTCACGTCCTCCTTCTTCACCCTGACCGGCTTCCACGGCTTCCACGTCGTGTGCGGACTGCTGGCGTTGAGCACGCTCGCGCTCTACGCCTTCTCGGGCCGGTTCAAGAACCCGAAGAGCCGGGCGGTCGAGGCGGTCTCGATGTACTGGCACTTCGTCGATGCCGTCTGGGTCGTCATCTTCGGGCTCGTCTACTTCTGGACGCTCTTCGATTAGCGCGGGGAACAGTGGTGCGATTGCTCCGTCGTTTGCTTCAGGTGATCAAGGGGATCGGGCTACTGCTCGCCACGGTCGTCAAGGCGGCGATCGCGACGGTGCGGCAGCGCCACGAGGAACCAGCGCGGCCGCCGCGGCCACAGCCGCACCTGCGACAGGAGCGGGAACTCGCGCCCGGCGAGCCCGACCCCAACACCCCGCCGGGCGAGCCCGAAGTTATCCGCGTCGGCGGCGACACGATCACGCTGCCGGCGGCGTCCGTCGCGCCGGTGATGCTGGCGTTGGGCGTGGCGCTCCTGCTCTTCGGCATCGCGACGAACATCGGGTACTGCGTGATCGGCATCATCCTGATCGCGACCGGACTCGGCACCTGGACCTGGGAGGCGACGCATGAACAGCGGCACGGTGAGTAGGCGGTCCGTGCTGAGCTGGAGTCTGGTCGCGGCCGGCGTCGTCACCGCGGCCGCGTGCAGCGTGCCGTTCATCGGCTACTTCATCAGCCCGCTGATCAAGAAGACGCCCGATGTCTGGCGCGATGTCGGGCCCGTCGACAAGTACAAGATCAACGAGACGGTCGAGGTCTCCTACCAGGATCCGAGCCCGGTGCCATGGTCCGGGCAGACCGTGGAGAGTGGCGCCTGGCTGCGCCGCACCGGCGAGGCGGACTTCACCGCCTTCGCCCTGAACTGCACGCACCTCGGCTGCCCCGTGACTTGGAAGCCGGATGCCCGCATCTTCCTCTGCCCCTGCCATGGCGGGGTCTTCACCGAGGAGGGCGAGGTCGCGGGCGGGCCGCCGCCGCGGCCGCTGTGGCGGCATCACACCCGGGTGCGCAACGGGCACATCGAGATCGAGACCCGTTCGCTCCCGGTCGCCTGAGCATGGGGCAGGAGGAGGCATCGTGAAGCGCGTCGCCCACTGGTTCGATGTCCGGCTCGGCATCAGCAAGGTGATCCTGCCGATCATCCGTCATCCGGTCCCGCCGGATGTGGACTGGTGGTACGTCTTCGGCAGCGCCACGCTGGTCGCGTTCATCGTCCAGGTCTTCACCGGCATCGCGCTCGTCTTCACCTACGTCCCGTCGCCCGACAACGCCAACGCCAGCATCCGCTTCATCACGCACGAGGCGACCTTCGGCCACATCCTGCGCGGCGTTCACTACTGGGGCGCGTCGGCGATGGTCGTGCTGATCAGCATCCACGTGATCCGCGTGATCATGATGGGCAGCTACAAGTTCCCGCGCGAGCTGAACTGGCTGGTCGGCGTCGGCCTGCTCTTCCTCACCCTCGGCATGGCCTTCACCGGCCAGTTGCTCCGCTGGGACCAGGATGCCTACTGGACGGCCGTGGTCGCCGCCGAGCAGGCCGGGCGAATCCCGTTCGTCGGCGACTGGATCGCGCATCTGATGATCGCCGGCAAGGTCGTCGGCGGCCAGACGCTCACCCGCTTCTACGCCACCCACATCTTCGTGATTCCGACGCTGATCATCCTCTTCATCGGCGTTCATCTTTATCTGGTCGTTCACCTCGGCATCTCGGAGCCGCCGAAGGCCGGCATGCGGGTCGATCCCGACACCTATCGCGAGGAGTACGAGGAGCTGCTGCGGCGCAAGGGCGTTCCCTTCTGGCCGGACGCCGCCTGGCGCGATGTCGTCTTCGCGATCGCGGTGGTGGCCGTGCTCGCGGTCCTGGCGATCGTCGTCGGCCCGAAGGAGATCGGTACGCCGGCGAATCCGACCAACGTCTCGATCTATCCGCGGCCGGACTGGTACTTCCTCTGGTACTTCGCCTTGCTGGCGTTGAGTCCGCCGGCGATCGAGACGGTGATCATCGTTGGCTTCCCGCTGGTCGTCATCATCCTGCTCATCCTCGTCCCCTTCCTCGGCGACAAGGGCGAGCGCAGCCCGAACCGGCGGCCGTGGGTGCTGGGGATCGTCGGGCTGGCGGTGGCGACGATGATCATCCTCACCTTCGCGGGCAATAAGGCGGCCTGGTCACCCGTGATCAAGCCGACGACGGTGCCGGCCAGCATCACCCGCTCACTGCCGGCCGACGCCCAGGCCGGCGCCACGCTCTTCAAGGAACAGGGCTGCCTGTCCTGCCACACGGTTGGGGGCGTCGGCGGCGTGCGCGGGCCGAACCTGACCGATGTGGGCACCCGGCTCTCGAAGGATCAGCTCACCTGGCGCATCCTGAACGGCGGGATGAACATGCCGGCCTACGGCAGCACCTTGTCGCCGCAGCAGCTGCAGCAGCTCATCGCCTTCCTCTCCGCGCAACAGGGCACCACCGCGCAAACAGGAAAGTGACGCTGGCGTGTGACAGCGGCACCCGCATTCAGTCGGCGACCGCCGAATTGGTCGCCTCGATCGCGTCGTAGTCCTTCGCCTTGTAGAGCAGGGTTGAACCGAGCCAGCTGACGACGAAGATGCCGATGATCAGGTAGCCCATCCGCTCGAAGTCCAGCTTGGCCACCCAGCCCCACGTGCCATGCTCGAACGAGAACTCGCTGGCGAGAATCTCCAGCACCTCGAAAGTCCCGACCACCAGCGCGACGAGGACCGAGACGAGCGTGATGGTCAGGTTGTAATAGAGCTTGCGTACCGGCTTCACGAACGCCCAGCCATAGGCGCCCAGCATCAGGATCGAGTCGGCCGTATCGACCAGGCTCATCCCGGCGGCGAAGAGAAGCGGGAAGAGCAGCACCACAACGACCGGCATGCCTCTGCCGGCGGTCGTGGCGGAGATGCCCAGAAGCGCGACCTCGCTGGCGGTGTCGAAGCCGAGCCCGAAGAGGAGGCCGAGCGGATACATCTTCCAGCTCGTGTCGATGGCGCGCATGGCCGGCTGGAAGAAGCGGTTCATCATGCCGCGTTGCGCGAGGAAGCGTTCCAACGTCTCTTCCCGGTAGGTGCCGCCCTGCGTCACGCGCCGGAACTCGCGATACATGTCGATCAGGACGAGCAGATTGATAATGCCGACGAGGTAGAGAAAGAGCGCCGAGACGCCCGTGCCAACCACGCCGCCGATCCCCTGCAGGTGCGGCATCTGGTGCTTGACGACCGTCGCGGCGACCGCCACGAAGGCGCTCAGGAGGACGACGATGGTGGAATGGCCGAGCGAGAAGAAGAAGCCGACGCCAACGGGCCGCTTCCCGTCCTGCATCAGCTTGCGCGTGACGTTGTCGATCGCCGCGATGTGGTCGGCATCGACGCCATGCCGCAGCCCGAAGGTGTACGCGAGCAAGCCCAGGCCGAGCACGACCGAGAAGCGCGTCGACACCAGCAGCGTCAATCCCCAGACGACTGCCTGGCACGCCAGCACCGCCAGACACATCCGCAGGATCCGCCGGCGCAGGACCGGTGAGCCCGCGCCGGGCAGATGACGCATCGGTTCAGCCATCCCTGACCCGCTCCTCGCGCGCCAGTCTTCGACGCACAACCCCATGATAGCTAGCTCACGGTCACCATGGCGTGCATGTTGGCGTGGAATTCGCAGTGATACGCGAAGGTCCCCGCCCGGTCGAACGTGTGCTTGAAGCGGTCGCCCTGGGCCAGCGAGCCGGAGCGGAACGAGCCGTCGTCGGCCGTGACCGTATGGGGCACGATGTCCTGATTGGTCCAGATCACCGTGCCGCCGGCGTGGATCGTGGCGTCGCCCGGGTCAAAGGCGAAGTTCTCGATCGAAACCGCCGCGGTGCTCGCCGCGGCGGCCGCAGTGGTGGAAGTCGGCGCCGCGGCCGACGCCGACCGCATGAATGGCCGCGCGATCGCCAGGACTTCGGGCGGCGTCTTCGCCGGTTCGAACGCGGCGGGGAACGGCGCGGCGTCGGTCAGAAGGTTGGTGTACGCGGCGTGGCGCGCCTCGACCCCCTGGATCGTCGCGACCGCGGTCGTGAGCTGTGCGTTGCCGAGGAGGTAATGCACGACGCCCGTGTACGCCGCCACGCCCGTGTTCTCGAGCGATGCCGCCACCTTCAGGAAGCCCGGTAGATCGGCATAGCCGAAATCGTACCGGCTCTCGGCGACGGGCTTGCCACCGAGGCTGCCGATCACCTTGGTAAAGGTGTCCACGTGGGCGACCTCGTCCTTGTCGATCTCCGAGAGGTAGTCGCGGACGGACGTCTGCAAGCCGATGTTGAGGTAGTCCTGATTGCCGAAGCGCTGCAGCCCCACCCGGTAGAACGCGGCTTCGAGATGCTCCAGGGCGAGGATGTAGTTCAGCACGTCGATCGCGCTGGCGAAGGTGAAGGGAGTCGGTGTCGCGGCCTGGGCGGCCGCCGGTGCCGCCGATGAGTTGATTCGCGTGGACATGGTGATGCTCCTTTGACGCCGTCCTCGCGGGACGACCTGACCAGTCAGGACCCCGCGCCGGGCGTGCCGCCACCGGTGATGAAGGCACCGGCGATCTTGAGGACATCCGCCCGGCTGGCCGGCTGCTCGAACGGTGCCGGGAACGGCACCTGGCCGCTGAGCAGATCGAGGTAGGCGGCATGCCGGGCCTCAACTGCCACAATCGTGCTCGCCGCCGTCAGCAAATCCGCCGACGTCAGCGCGCTCGCCGCCCCGTCGTAGGCGCTGACGCCCGTGTTTTCGAGCGCCCGGGCCGTCGCCAGAAACTTCTGCGGATCGTTGCCGTAGCCGAAGTCGTAGGTCGCCTCGGCCACCGGCGTGCCGCCCAGTTTCTTGATGGTCGCGGTCAACGTGCGGACGTGAGCGGCCTCATGGTCGCGGAACATCGCGAAGTTGGCATCGATCGACTCACCGAAGGGGCCACTGCCGAACGACAGGTTGGCGACGCCATCGCGGTAGAAGGCGAACTCTAGGTGCTCCAGGGTCAGGGCGTAGTTGAGGACATCGACATCGCCCTTGAATGCCTGCGCCGCGACGGCCAGGCGGCTGAGCACTGGCCAGGCGCCGGCGGCCAGGACGCTCATCCCGCCGAGCCGGAGGCCGCCCGTGATGATGTGCCGGCGAGAGCGGGGCCGGTGCAGCAGCGAATCGATGGGGTTGTGAATCATCTCAGCGGGCATGGAAATCTCCTTTGCCGAGCGAACGGCTGGACGTGGCCGCGGCGGTCATTCGCCGCGGTGTTCCCGCCAGTAGTGATGCGTCTTGGCGACGACGGTCACGACGTTCTTGATCTCATGGTCGAGGCGAAAGGTCGGGGCGGCGGGGAGCCAGAGGGTGACACCGTCGCGCCGCACGCTGATGTTCTCGGCGGCGATGGCCCGGAGAAGCCAGCGGGCCATCGCCTCATCGTCGCAGCGCAGACCGAGCCACCCGGGGTCGGGGCATTGAACCGTGGGGAGCTCCGTCACCAACCCCAGTCCCCGCGCCAGCTCCGCGACGACGGTGGCATAGGCGTCGGGATCGGCGTCCACCGCCGCCGGCGTGCCCGGCTCCAGGAGGGTCGGCCGGTGCTTCGGTCCCCCGGCCAGCGCCAGGTCGCAGAAGGTGGTCCACATCTGGTCCCAGGCGACTCGCCCGTCGTCGGCGTAGCGCATCGGCGCGGCGCCCATCGGGGCCGGGCACGCCGCCTGGCCCTGGCGATAACGCGGCGGCAACAAATCGAGCGGCACCAGCGGCCCCGTGGGCTCATCCTGAGCGCCGTCGAGCCGTTCCGGGCGGGCGAGGCGGAAGGAATCGGCGTCGGTGACGTGCCGCCAGTCCCTTTCCACCACGCCGCCCGCCTGAATGACCACGTCCTCGTCGGTGAGCACGTCGCGCCACAGGCTGTAGGCGCCCGCCGGCAAGGTCGGGAAGACGGCCGCCGCGACGCACCGGCCACCCATGTCCCGCAGCAGCACACCCACGTGCGTCCGCCGGGCCGCGTTGTCCCGGGGGCTGATCTCGATCTCCCGGCCGACCAACGCGGAGCTGGTGTGGACGACCAGGGCGCCCACGCCCTCGCCGATGTCCAGCACGACGGGCCGGCGATGGATCAATTCCTCATCGAGCATTGCGGGCATGGCGACCGTCTCCATGACTACGGCGCGGGCGTGCTGAAGCCGCTCAGCGGCACGCCGACGTACGGGAAGGACGCGAGGTACCGGTCCTTCCCCGGCGTCAAATTGTCCGAGACCTTGGACGCGGCTCCGTCCGGCGTGAAGGACTTGTCGACGAGGGGGATCGTGACGCCGGCGATGGCGCGCAGCTCGATGGTGAAGACGTCATCGGTGACGCGCCGGCCATTCGGGTAGCCGGCCAGATCGCCGCCGACGACACCCAGCGCGTTCGGCTGCTTGGCCGGCGCGATCCCCAGATTGAGGCGCAGCATGTCGGCCGGTGTCTTGCCGGTGAAGTTCTGGAAGCCGGGCACGACGCCGAAGGGGATGCCGGTCATCAGAATCGCCGCGAGATCAGCCCGTTCCTTCTTGTAGGCGGCGAGGTTCGGGAAGACCTTGGGATAGAGCACCGGCAGGAGTCCGGCCAGCTCCGGATGCTGCACATACTTGAGGAATTGCGCGTCCTCCTTCGGCGCCGTCGCGTTCCAATAGTCCTTGTCGCCCATCGGGATGATGACTTCGTTGATCAGCGGGTGACCGAGCCGCGAGACCTGCGTCCACGGCCCGAGCTGCGCCGACGCCGCCGGCGTCCCGCCCATCATCCGCATCTTCTGCCGGCTCGCCGTGCACCAGACGCCGATCGTGGCGCGCGTGTCCGCCGCATTGGTCGGGGAGGAGCCGTCGCTCGTCAGCTCGGACTTGGGCACCTGGATCGCGATCGTGTGCACGCTCTTCGTCGCCTGGGTGTCGACCGCCGGGCCCGCCGCCGAAGGAATGAGGTGGAGATTCTGGAACGGACGCAGGTCGCCGAGATCGAAGATGGCGCCGAGATCGATGTAGAACGGATCGAGACGCTGACCGGCGAAGACCTTCCCGCCGCCAGGGAGGGAGTGGACCGCTTCCTTGGCCAGCCGCGCGTAGTTAGGGGTCGAGCGCGGGCCGATGTTGCATGGCGGCGAGACCAGATCGCGCGCCAGCTCCTTCGACGCGCCGTGCTCGACGCGGGTGACTGTGTAGGTCTGCCGGCGGTTCCAGTTGGCGCTGTCGAGCGCGTCGATCGGACCGGTGTTGTAGAGGAACGTGTCGGGATTGCGCACCTCGTTCGTGAACCGGAACTGGTAGGTGATATCGGCGGCCGCGTCGCCGCTATTGTCGATGTGAATCTCGTAGAGCACGTCGTCGCCGAACTCGTAGAAGTTGGGGCCGCCGGCCGGATTCTCCGGGATGTAGTTGCTGATCAGGGTCACGGTGTCAGGCTGATCGGGGCTGACGAAGGCGTAGAGATCGGTGCTGTCGGCCACGGGATCCTTGGAGATCTCCGGGGCTTCGCGGTGAGATGACATCGGTTTCCCTTTCACTTGCGTGCTGATCAATGACGTTGGAATGTCTGGAACCCGCGCTTCACCGTGCCGCCTGAACGAGCCGGCGCACGAGCTCGGGATCGCGAACCCTCAGCTCCCGGGCCCCGGCCAGCAGCGTGATCTCGCCGGTCGAGACGTCGTGGACGAAAGCGCCGAGGGGCTCGTGACCATCGTTCATCATGTGATCCGGTGAGGTCTGCGCGCCGGACGGTGCGTCCGATGCGCTGGTCTGCGCGAATGCCCGTCCCGGGGTCAGCAGCAGGGCGCCGGCCGCCGCCGTACCGAGCGTCGTTCGCCGCAGCAACCCGCGTCGTGTCAGCCGTGTCATGGTTCACTCCTTCTTCTCGCCGGCTGAGCCCATTGGGAGCCGGCATCTCTCCGAGCGCCGGTGCTGACGTCTCGAATCTCGTCCTAGGTGGCCGGCGTGGCCGCTCCTGACCCCGGGGCCGGAATCACCCCGACCTGGACCAGCACGTTGAAGAGCTGCTCGATGTGCCAGACGTCGACGATCTGACCGTTCCGGACCCGCCAGATGTCCATCGTCTCGAACTGAACTGGCTTGCCGCTCGGCGGGATCCTGAGCAACGGGCCGGTCTGCGTGCCCTGGGCAATGGAGCGGACGGCCACCAGATCACCCTCCGCGAAGAGGTCCTGATTCATGACGCGGTAGTCGGGGAAGGCGGTTCGCAAGGCGGTGATCGCCTGGCGGATACCGTCCCGGCCGGGCCCCTGCGTCGCGGTGGACGGATTGTGATCGACGGCGTCGGCGGCGATGAGCGTGTCGAAGACGTCAAGCTGTCCGCTGTTGACCGCGTCGTAGTAGCGGCGGACCACCGCCTCGTTCGCGGCGGTGTCCGTGGTGGTCGGAGAAGCCATCGGCGGGGCCATCGGCGTGGACATCGCGGCGGGCATCATCGGTGTGGCGGCCATCGGCGTGCCGCCGCGACCGCTCGGCGAGGGCACCGCGCCGATCTGGATCAGCAGCTGCAGGATGTTCTCGATGTGCCAGCCTTCGACGACCTGACCGTTCTCGATCTGCCAAATCTCGATCGCTTCGATGTGAACCGGCTTGCCACTCGGCGGCAGGCCGAAGAACGCTCCGGTCTGGGTGCTGTCGAGGTGGAGTCGGTCAGCGACCTCATTGCCGGAGGCGACGAGCTGATCGATCACCACCGGGTCGGCGAAAGCCGCCCGGAACGACTTGAGCGCCTCGACGATCCCGGCCCGGCCGGGCGCCTGGCCCGGGGTCGCGTCGTGGTCGATCGCGTCCGACGCGATGATCGCGTCGAGCGCGGCCCAATCTCCCGCGTTGTACGCCGCGTAGAGCTTGCGGATGACGTCCTTGTTCGACTCGGGGGTGGCCGCCGCGCCGCGCGCGGTCGCGGGCCATAGACCGGCGAGGCACAGACTGAGAACGGCAATGAACACGCTGGAACGACGCATCAGATCCTCCTTTTCCTGCGATCGGGCTCGCTTCTTCATGACGTGGATGCGCAGCGCGGAGGCGCCGTCTCGCTCACCGCTGCAACATGCTGTGCACGGCCCAGGATTCGACCCGTGGTGGCGCGATGCCCTGCTTGAGGAGGGCCGCCTGGAGGCGCTCGCGCAGGAACGTATCGAACGCCTCCTGCGACTCCCAGACATCAACGATGCGCAGTCCGCCGTCATACGGTCCGACGACGTGGAAGACGCCGCCGGGCGCCACCTTGCCGGTGGGATTCGTCTCGGCCACAACGGCGTCATATTGCGCGAGGGTGATGTCGGGAAACTCCATGAGGAACGCAATCGCCATGATGGTTCTCCCCATCAGATGTATGTCCGCGGGACGTTTGGGTGGCCGTCGCGAGGGAGTACGCGGATTTCGGCCCAGTAGATCAATGGGACGGATGGCGAAAAGAGCAGCGCCAGGTCGTACAATCATCTGGGGCCCCACGCGGAGCGCATGGAAATCGGCCGTCCAGCGCGCGGATTCGCTTTCGTGGAGCGCGGAAACGTGGCCAAGCTGCCATTCGAGCGAGCCCCGGACGCCTCGACGCTGACGGCGGTCGCCGAGCTCGTGGCGACGCCCTTCGCCGACGCCGACGCGGCGATCGACGCAACCCTGACCCTGATCTGTGATCTCTTCGGAGTCGGGCTGGCGATGGTCCATCGCCTCGCCGGCGATCACCTGGTCATCACGCACGCGTGCGATCGGCTGGGCCTCGATCTCCGCCTCCCCATCACCATCCGCCGCCAGGACACCTTTTGCGATCTGGTGCTCGCCGCCGGGACACCGCTCGTCGTGCCCGACGCGGAGCGCGATCCGCGGTTTGATGACCTGGTCGGCAAACGGCTCGTCGGCACGCGCACCTACCTCGGCGTGCCAATCCGGCTCGGGGACGGGCGGCTCTTCGGCACCCTCTGCGCGCACGACCGGCGCGTGCTTCAGCTCGGCTCGCATGAGCTGGCCGCGCTCGTGATCCTCGCCCGGATCATCGCCTCGCAACTGGAACGGTCCGAGGCGCTGAGCATGGAGGTCCAGACAGCGCGCCACCTGGCGCAGCGGAACGCCGAGCTGGCGGAGGCGGTCGGTCAACTGCACACGCTGCACGAGATCGTGGAATCGGTCTCCGCCGAGCTCGATCTCTCTTCCCTGCTGGAACGGGTCATCGCCAGCGCGGTCCAGCTCCTCGGCGCCTACGCCGGGGCCATCAGCCTCATCGGCGATGGTCCCGAGACGACCCGCCGGCTGACGGCCATGCACAATCTGCCCGAGGACCTCCGGTCGCGGGCCTACCCGGCCGGAGCCGGCCTGATGGGCGAGGTGATCGCGGCCCGCGGGCCGGTCGTCGTCGCGCGCTACCAGGACCTCACCACCCCGCTGACGGACAGCATCTGGTCCGCGCTTGCGCCCTGGGTCGCCGTTCCGATCTGGTGGCGCGAGGAGATCATCGGCACGTTCGGGATCGCCGCCAACGACGCCACCCGGCAGTTCGGCCCACGTGACATTGAGCTCCTGACCCAGCTCGCCGCCCACGCGGCGGTCGCCATCGAGAACGCGCGCCTCTACGCCGCGAGCCGAGAGCTGGGCGTCGTCGAGGAGCGGAACCGGCTGGCGCGCGAGATCCACGACACGCTGGCACAATCACTCCTTTCGCTGATGTTCCTGCTCCGATCGGCCCAAAGCCTCGTCGCGCTGGCGCCGGCGCGGGCCGTGGAGTTGCTGACCGCCGCGGAAGAGCGCGCCCGGGCCGCGTTGGAGGAGGCGCGCCGCTCCATCTGGAACCTGG